>DSAP01000204.1 GCA_011046415.1 bacterium
GACGAGGCTTTTCCTGCCGCGCCTCTCCGGTGTAGACGAGCGAGCCGGGAGGCAGCCCGGCCTTGCGGGATTTCGGATAAAAAAGACGGTTTCTCATGCCGGTGACTCCGATCTGATTAGAGGAAATCCGGTTCTTTCTTCTCGACCTGAATGGAGAGAGGCGGAGATTCGTTGTCCTTGCCCTTGCCGGCCCACAGGGTGAGATGCGGGAAGGGAATCTCGATGCCCCGCGCGTCGAAGGCCTTCTTGAGCCGTCGGCGGTATTCCCGGCCCGTGCGCCACTGCCGGATCGGCCGGGTCGTGATGCGCGCCTTGATGATGAGGGCGGAATCGGCGAAATCGTCGAGCCCGAGGATCTCGATCGGTTCCAGAATATCCGGTCCGTATTCGGGGTCGTTACGGAGATCTGCGTCCACGGCGCGCATGACATCCATCACCTCGTCCACGTCTTCGCGGTACGCCACGCCGATGTTCAGGACATAGCGGGAATAGCCCTTGGTCATGTTCGTGACGACCTTGATTTCCCCGTTGGGCACGAAGTGTACGTTTCCGGACAGGTCGCGCAGGATGGTCATCTTCAGATTCATCCGTTCGACCACGCCCGCCTTGCCCGCGATCTCCACGACATCACCGACGCGGACCTGGTCCTCGAGCAGGATAAAGAATCCGCCGATGAGATCACGGACGAGTCCCTGGGCGCCGAAACCCACGGCGATGCCGAGCACGCCGGCCGCGGCCAGGATCGGCGCGATCTCGATATCGAGAACCCCGAGGCACATCACCCCCGCGGTCACGAACAGCACGATGATCACCATGTATTGAACCACATCACTCAGCGTGTCCGTCCGTTTGTGAAATTCGAGGTCGACCAGGGCTTTTCGCGCATGGAACGCGGCGAAGAGCCGTCTGTTGATGATTCTGGAAAGCCGGATCAGCAGCAGGGTGACCAGGAGGATCAGCAGGATTTTATACCCGGAGGCCGTGAACCAGGCGGCCCCGGCATTCAGCCATGTCAACGGATTCATACACACCTCTCTGTCATTGGATTCCTCTCGAATGGACGCCGATTGCCGGCGGATGTCCTAAAACGCCTGCCCCATGCTGAACTGCCAGAGGCTTCGCCGTTCGTTCGGCCGGGGATCGAGATTCACCCCGAAATCGAGACGGGCGACGCCCAATGGCGTCGAAATCCGGAGCCCCAGCCCCGCCGAGCCGCGCACGGAAGACCAGCGCCAATCCGCCGGGTCTTCCCAAACCCCCCCGGCATCCAGGAACGCGGCGGCGCCGATCATCCGGTACAGCGTTTTCCGTATCTCCGCCACGTGCCACACCCATTTGAATTGCCCGCCGGTCGGAACCCCGCCGGCATCCGCGGGACCGACACGCTGGTAGCCGAATCCGCGGAGGGAGTTGGGACCGCCCGCATAAAACCGTTCCTGAAGGGGGATGCGCCCGACGCCTCCGGGCAGCGTCATCCAGCCGAGTTCGAGCCCGCTGCCGATGACCGTCTGATGGGGCAGGGAATGGAATCCCCGCATGAGGAACAGGGTGCGATAGAACCCGTCCGCCCCTCCGGAGAAAACGCGGCCCAGCTCATGGCCCCATTCACAGTAAAACCCCCGGCTGCTGTCGAACAGGTTGTCGCGTGAATCATAGGTCAGGGTCACCCCCAGGCTCCGCAAATCGCTCTTGAGCCGGTCCGGAACGGTCGTGACGCGCACGTTCTTCAGCCAGGTACGGTCGATGCGTCCGGAAAACTTGAGGCTGATCCGCCGGGAAAAGGATCTTCCGATCATCGCCCGACCACCGATCCGGGAATAGTCGTATCCCGGCTCTTCCTGCTGATGGGCCAGGAAATTCATGTCCGAACGCCAGCGCGTCCCGAACGTCCAGGGTTCGGTGACCGAGACTTCGGCCCCCCGGTGGATAAAACTCATGCCCAGTTTCACGCCGGCCTTCAGGGCGGTTCCCCCCAGGTTCTGATGGTTCAACTCGACCCGGCCGCGCAGCTTGTCGACCGTGCCGTATCCGGCGGCCACGAGAAATTCGGCGGACTTGTTTTCCGCCAGTTCGATATGGATGGGAATGCGTGTGGAATCCGGATGGGGAGGATCCCCGGTCACGACGTAGACGCTGCCGAACAGGCCGGTCAGATAGAGCGCGCGCTGGGAATCGAGCAGCCGGGAATACTGAATCCACTCCCCGGGGGAGAAGAGGCATTCGCGCAACACGACACGGGGCCGCGTCCGGACGAGTCCCTGGATCCGGATTTCGCCGACCCGATACCGGCGCCCCTCTTCGATCGCGAACTGAATCCACATGCGGTGAAAGGTCGTGTCCCGCTCGGCGTTCGGCTGCACATCCGCGCCGATGAAACCCGCCTCGGCGTATTTCCTGAGCAGGTTCAGCATGGCGCGCTCCATTTTCTGCGCCTGAAAGGGCTCGCCCGGCCGGACGGGAATGGCCTCCAGCAATTCTCCGTAGGAAAAATGCCGGTTCCCCAGGATCCCGACTTCGGCGACTCGTGTCTGGTTTCCCTCTTCGAGCCGGACGTGGACATCGACCCGTTTCGCGGCCGTGTCCGGCATCACGGTGTGGGACAAAACGGCCGCCTCCAGATAGCCGTTCTGATGGTAAAAGCGTTCGATATGCGCCAGATCGTCGCGGAGCACTTCAGGGCGGTAGGGAACCCGGCCGAGGAAAGACCCGGGCCGCGAGAGCATGAGCTTCTGGAGGCGTGCGTCCGAAAACGCCGCATTGCCCGCGAAGGTCACGCTGCGGATATAGAGTTTCGGGGACTGCGCGGCGGGAAGAGTCCGGGGCAGACTTAACGACAGAAAGCACAGCAGGATGTGTATGCGGATCTTCATTTGAACCGAATCCTGTATTTCAGGTCCAGGCCGGCCCGCCCCTTCTGATCGGTCTGCCCCTCGAGGGAAAAGACCCTGGAGAGCCGGTAATCCAGCCGGACGGACTGTTCGTTGAGATTGCCGATGGTGCTGGTGTAGGTCACCTCCATCCGATCGGTGATCTTCTTCGAAGCCAGGAGCTGCGGACCCCAGGACTTGCCGAACCGGAACAGATTGCCCTCGATGCTGACCTCCTCCAGCCCGAACAGGGTGCCGATCCGGCGGGCGGCATACCCTGAAAGCCGCTGGCTCGAGAGCAGGACGGCCCGGTCCTGCAGCACCTCGTACAGGGAGACGTCCCGGCGGGCGGCTTCGCCTCCGGCGGGCGTGCTTCGGGTCGTACCCAGCGTCAGCAGCGAGACGATATCGGGTTCCGAGAGCGCCGGTTCGGAGGTGAGCCGGATGACGGCCTGATCGGCCGGGCCCGTCACGCTCAGGTGAACCGTGTACGGCGTGCCGGAAAACGTCTGATACCCGCGGAGTTCGGCCTTCGACTTCATGTCGATGACCGGATTGATCCGGTAGGGATCCGTGAAGTCGAGCGCGGCCGAGGTCAGGGTGAACCTGCGGTCCAGGTAGGTGAGATGGCCTTCCGTGGCCGTCACCCGTCCCGAAACGGAAGGACGTTCCGTGGTCCCGCCGATCCGCAGTTCCGGTTTCATGCGGATCCGGGCCAGGTTGCTCTCGATCCACATATCCGGACTGTCATGCACACGGATATCCAGGCCCCAGACTTCCGAAGGCACGGCCTGCACAGGCGGCCGTCTCGGCGCACGGATCTGATCGAGGATCTGCTTCAGGTCCACCCGGCCGATGTAGCGGCTGTCTCCGAGCCGGATGTCCGCGGCGATTTCCCGGCGCGTGGAATCCTGACGGATCCGGAACCCGGCGTCCCGGACCAGGACGCGGAAACGGTCTTTCTCGGCCGCGGCGACATTCAGGATACGGCCGTGCAGGGAGGCATCGTAGAGTTTCCGGTTGCGATGCGTCAGCCCGCCCGAAAGCGTCACGCTGCCGCGCCCGGTCGTGAACCGGACGGTGTCGATTTGCACCCACCGGTCCCCGAACCGGATACGGAGCGTGTCCGTGCGGATCGCGGAAATCCAGGGCAGCGGACCCGCCGAAAGATCCGTCAGACATAGGGTCCCGTCCAGCAGCGGATCGTCGGCCGTGCCGCTCAAATCCATTTCCAGATGTGCGGATCCGGACGGCGTATACCCGGCCGGTACGAATCCGGCGAGCAGGCCGAGATCAAAATCCTTGAGGACCGCCGTGCCGGCGAGTTGTCCGGCGGTGATGCGGCCGCTCAGATCGAGGACGGACCGGTCTCCGATCAAGCCCCGGATCGTGATGCCGGGCTCCTCCGGGTCCAGCGCCGCCTCCCCGGACAGTGCGAGCCGCAGGCCCATGGCGCGGCCCGTCAGGGTTTCGAGCCGCACCCGCCGGTCCGACAGGCGGAGTTCGATCCGGGCGGAGTCGAGCAGGGGGCTTCCCCGAAACGTCGCCGCCGCGTCCGAAAGGATCAGGCCGCCGTGGAGGAGGGGAAGATCCGGATCGCCCGTCAGGGTCAGGGCCGCGTCGCAGATCCCCCGGAACCGCCATGCGGCGGAATCCGCGGCGCCGGCCGGAGAAACCTCCTCCATCAGCCATCCGGAGATGGGCGCGATGTGGAAGTCCTGCGCGGTGAGCCGCGCCTCAATCGCGCCGGGGACGGCGCGGTAAGACCCGGCCAGCCTCCCCAGACGTTTCCATCCCGCCGTATCGGCGATCGCTTCCGCGTGCCCGGGCCGGGAGAACTGGGAAAGACTTCCCCCGGCGAAATCCCCGCGCAGCCCGAACCGTCCCGAAGCATGGAGGAGGACCGTGTCGCGTGCGAGGGTCGCGGTGTCGAGGATCAGGGTGCCGGGGACCAGCCGGACGCGGATCCGGCCGGCGTCGAAGCCAAGGCCGTCCCATTCGGGCGATTCGAGGACCGCCTCGAGATCGCCGGACAGAGCCGAGACGGGGCCTTCGGCCGATCCCGCATAACGGAAACCGGCCCGCAATTTTTCGAGATCGAACAGCGCGGTCGTGTCCTTCCGGGTTCGGTTCCCTTCGAATTTCATGTCACGGACCGTGAACTGCCCGTCCCCGAAACGAAATCCGCCGGTCATCCGGTCGAGGGGGAAATTCCGGTACCGGACCGCTTCGGCCAGGATCTCGCCCGCGATCACGGGATCCTCCAACCGTCCGGAAACCTCTCCGCTCACGCCGAGCCGCCCCTCGAGTCCGGGCTGCCCGGACAGGGCGCCGATCACCGTGAGCGAGGGGATCATTCCGGAAAAACTTCCTGTGACCCGTTCATCCCGGAGATCCAGATCCGCCTCGAGACGCGTTTCTCCCTGGGTCAGGAGGACGGACAGGGCGCCGCCGGCCAGCCGTCCCCCGATCCGGACCGGATCGAGGGCACTCCCCTGATAGAATAAATCTTCCGTATCCCCGTCCACAGAGAGGCGCCAGTCCGTCCACGAGGTCCCGGTCCCCGCACACCGGAGGCGGGCGTTCAGCCTGCCCCGGAAAGGGGAAGAAACGCCGGACAGAATCGGCCACAATGCGCCGAAGGACAGAGAATCCGCATCGGCGTCGAACGAGAACGCCGGGGGTTCCGGGACCGCATATCCCCGGCCTGTAAACCGGCCGCCGAGCGCATTGACGGACAGGGTGTCGAGACGGATGCGGCCGTCCCGCCAGCCCATACGGACCCGGCCGTCTGTGAAAAGCAGGGTGTCGAGACGGAGCGCGGGGAAAGTCAGTGCGGCGGAGACAGACGGCGCGGAGAGCGTACCCCCGGCCTCGATCATCGCCACGATCGTCCCCTCCGGAACGGGGCCGGGAAGGCGGAGCGTCCGGTACAGGCGCGACGGTTCGCCGGAAATCCGCAATTGCGCCTCCAACCTCTGATCCCCGGCCAGGGCCGCCCGGCCCTGGGCCGACGCCTCGAATCCGGGGAATCCGGCATAAAAAGCGTCCACGGTGAGTGTCTCCTCCCCGAACCGGCCGGACAGCGTCACCGGTCCCGCCGCAAGAATGTGTCCGGGGGAACGGAACCGCAGGGAATCCGCATCCAGGCGGAAATGCATGTCCTCTTTCCGGTCCGCCGCGATCCGCAGTCCGTCGACCGCGACATCGAGGACCTGCAGCGTATCCCGGTAGATCAGTACCCCCCGGGTGAGCCGGATACGGCGCAGATCGAGGGTGAACCGTGAGGACGCCGGAGGAGGACTCTCCATGGATGCCGTGTCTGCCGCGCCCGCGAACAGGCCGGGATATGCCACGACAACCAGGCTGTCGGCGTCGACCGCATCGAGACGGAGCCTGCCCCGGACCAGGGGGAGGAGCGCATAGCGGATCGTCAGGTCGCGGCAGGCGAGGGATGCGCCCCCCGCCTTTCGCGCGTCCGTGATGCGCAGGCCGCCGATCCGGATCCGCGCGATCAGATTCGTCTCGAACCGGTCGACCGTCACGTCTGCGTCGAGGAGATGCGACAGTCCCGCCGTGAGTGCGTTCGCGAGGATCCGTCCGCCCGGGGGCAGCATCCAGAAGATCACAAAACCCAGGATGACGGCCGCGACGGCGGCGATCCAGATTGTCCTCACGCGTCTCCGCATGAAAAACCGACCTCCTTGAGGTAAAAACCCCTGGCTGTATCTTCTTGTGTTGATAGGGTGCGGGACGGTTTTTCGTTCCCGCCTTAGGAAGCCGGCCTGCCGGCTCCCGGCGGATCAGGGTTTCGATCCGTGCCGGGCTTTCAGAAACAGGCCGACGAGCAGGCCGATGCCGATGAAAATGACGGGCAGAAGCGCCCGGGACGCGCCGAATTCCCAGAGTAGAAATTTGAATGTCACCACCTGGGTATTCTGGAGGACGAAAACGACGCAGAGCACCCCCAGGACGAGCATCATCACCGCCTTGAACTTCATGCCGGACTCCTTTCAGAAATGCCGGGGGAAAAACCCCCCGTTCAGCCCCTCATGAGAAGTAAGACACCCTCTTTCCCGACGAGGAAAAGGAGGATGTGCAGGACGATCGGCCAGATCACCAGTTGAAACAGTCCCAGGAACATGAGGCCGAGCACGATCAGGATTCCGAACCGTTCGAGCCGGTAATATCGCAACGCGGCCGGTTCGGACATAAACAGCACGGCGATGCGGGAGCCGTCGAGCGGCGGAATCGGAATCAGATTGAAAAAAGCGAGCACGAGGTTGATCAGCGCCGCATACACCATGAGTCCGGGAAACGGCGTGCCGGGCGCGAGGGAAAAAGAGAGATGGAAGAGGATCGCGGCCCCCGCGGCGAGCACGAAATTGCTGCCCGGACCCGAAGCCGCCACGATCGCCATGTCGTGTTTCGGCCTCCTGAAATGCGCGGGATTGACCGGCACCGGCTTGGCGCTGCCGATCAGGAACGGGAATCGCATGAGGATCAGCATCAGCGGAAGCAGGATCGTGCCGAAGAGGTCGATATGCGGGATCGGATTCAGCGTCAGACGCCCCAGCATCTGCGCCGTGGGATCGCCCTTCTTCATGGCCGCCCATCCGTGTGCCACCTCGTGGAAGACCACGGAGAAAACCAGGATGATGAGCCGGGGGATCAATTCGATGGAAATCATGAAAAACCGCCTTGTTCGGGATTCGATCGGGTCATCGGATGCTTCAATTATTATTCGAATACAGCTTTTTCATGCAGACCGGACAAATATCGTGGCTGAAATCCGCCTCCGGATGCCGGATGTATCATCTTTCGATCCTCCCCTGACTCCCGGCCGGTGCGGACTACAGGCCGCCCACTGAAATGCAAGCATCACCGATGATCGTCAGCCTGGATCTTCTCCATCTCCCGCTCCCCCGCCTGCCTCCGGTTCCGGATCAGCCAGCGTGTCATCGCACTCTTCTCCATGCCCAAAATCACATGCTGCAGCCCGTGATAGACCGAGGGGTCGTTGACCAGTTGACCGGCGGTGCCGTAACCGGTGTCGATCTTCGTGGCGATGCTGGCCAGCGCCTGCAGCGCGGTCTTGAGGTCTTCGGTGACTTCCCTGCCGTACCGGGGATCGTTGATCATCCGGCCCATCAGGCCTTCCGTGCCTCTGAGATTGGACGTGACGGCCTTCAGGTCTTCGGTCGCATCCCGCAGGTCCCCGATCGTCCGGTGAAAATCGACGGAATCGGAAACCATCGCGCCGACCGGCCCGTCCCCCCGTTCGACACGGCCGAGGATGTGCGACAGCCGGTCCGTCGCCGAGGCAAGGTTATGGAAGGTGTTCTGAATCGCGAGCGGCTCATTGAGCAGCACGCCCAGCAGGCCTTCTCCTTCATCGAGTTTGGAGATCACACTTCTCAGTCCCTGGATCACCACGTTCGTGGTGTCGAGCATCGCGCCGATCACACGCGCGTCGTCGGCCTCGATCACGCCGCCCGGGGGGATGACCGGAAGGTGGGAACTTCCCATGGTGATCTCGACCACTTTGCCGTAGATCAGGCTGGCCGAACCGACCCGCGCACGCGTATCTTGGCGGATACGGTCCTGGACCGCTTTCGAAACGGCGATCTCCACGATGATCCGCTTCTCGTCGAGCCGGTCCGCAAATCGGATGCGGGAGACATTCCCCACCTCCACGCCGGTCAGTAACACGGGGTCGCCCTCGTACAATCCGGACGTGGATTTAAAGAACACCCGGTACCGCGCCTTCTTCGTGAACGGGGTGCTGCCGCCCCCCACCGTGAACACAAAGACGATCATGGTGGTAAGCGCGAGAAAGATGAACACCCCGACGCGCAGGGTCTTGACGGAACTCCGCTGTGCCATAAACCTCTTCAGCTCCTCAAAAATTCATGAACGATGGGATCGTCGCACGCCATGATCTCATCGGGCGTGCCGATGAATTTGATGCGGCCGCGGTAGAGGAACGCCACCCGGTCCGCCACCGCCATCGCGCTCTGGATGTTGTGCGTCACGATGATGGAGGTTATCTTCAGTTTCTCGTGGACGTTTCTCATGAGCGTGCTGACCCATTTGGTGGTGATCGGATCCAGCCCGGTCGTGGGCTCGTCGTAGAGCAGCGCCTCGGGTTCCAGGATGATCGCCCTGGCCAGGGCCACGCGTTTGCGCATCCCGCCGCTCAGCTTGTCGGGCATCATCCAGTCGATGTTTTCGAGGCCCACCAGCCGGATTTTTTCATGGACCCTGTCATGGATCTCTGCCTCGGACAACGTCGTGTGCTCGCGCAGCGGAAAGGCCACGTTGTCGAACACGGACATGGAATCGAAAAGCGCGCCGCCCTGGAAGAGAAATCCCACCCGGCGCCGCACGGGCAGAAGCTGGTTTTCGTCGAAGCGGGAAATGTCCTTTCCCTCGACGAACACCCGCCCCCGGTCCGGAGGGACGAGTCCGACGATGTGTTTCAGGATGACGGTCTTGCCCGTGCCGCTCCCGCCGAGGATGACGAGCACCTCACCCTTGCGGACGAGAAGCGTCAGGCCCCGCAGGACTTCCTTGCTGTCGAACGTCTTGTACACTTCGTCGAAGAAAACAAACGACGCCATATCGCCTCACAGGACCAGGATCAGGAGTTTCGTGAGGAAAAAATCCGCGATCATCACGCTCACGGATGTGGCGACCACGGATTGCGTCGTGGCCTTGCCCACGCCTTCGGCCCCGCCCTCGACCCGGAGTCCGAAATGACATCCGATCAGCGCGGCGAAGAATCCGAAAAACATCGACTTGAACAATCCCCCGAAGAAATCGGTCAGGGTGACGGAACGCTGCACCTGGGAAAGATAGGTCTCGGCGGCCATGCCGATATCGGTGACGCTGATGAGCAGGCCTCCGGCGATCCCGACGAAATCGGCCACGGCCGTGAGCAGGGGAAACATGAGGATCGCGGCGAGCACGCGGGGGAACACCAGCTTCTTGGCGGGACTCGCGCCCAGCACCCGGATGGCATCGACCTGTTCGGTGACCTGCATGGAACCGATCACGGAGGTGATGCCCGCGGTCACCCGCCCCCCGGCGAGGAGCGCCGTGAGCAGCGGGCCGAACTGCCGGGTGATCGCCACGCCCACGCCGATGCCCACCATCACCCGGCCGGCGAAATTGGCCTCGCTGTAGGCGATCTGAACGGCCATGACCATGCCGATGAAGAAGGAAGAAATCACCACGATGGACAAAGACCGGACGCCGACTTCCTCCATCTGCTCGCGCAGGGCTTTCCATTCATACGGCCTGCGTAATCCGTAACGCAGGGTGTCGGCACACAGGTATCCGATCTCGCCGATTCCTTTTATAAATCCGTATATTTTTTTCATGCTTTCCCGGTTCGTTCAGGAAACTGGCCTTTTTGATCCGTCACCCCTCCCAGGCTTCCCGATATCCACCTGGACGGAACGTCCCGAACGTTCATTGAAACGAAATCAATCCCGGATCATACTCCGCGGGCGGCTCGAATCCGAGCAGGTTCAGGATGGTGGACGCGATGTGGCTGAGCCCGGGCTTCTCCATCCGGGACAGGGTGTATTCGCCTTTGTACAGCGGATCGTACACGATGAACGGCACGGGATTCAGGGTGTGGCTCGTCTTGGGCTTGATCCGGCCGTTCTCGTCGCGTTTGGGCTGCCCGGACTTGTCCAGTTCGAACATCTCGTCGGAATTGCCGTGGTCGGCCGTGATCAGGGCGATGCCTTTCAGCCTGGCCACCACGGGAAGCAGCCGGCCCAGCGCCAGATTCACGGCCTCGACGCCGATCACGGCGGACTCGAAAAATCCCGTATGGCCGACCATGTCGCCGTTGGCGTAATTGACCCGCGCGAACCGGTGTCTTCCGGTCTCGAGTTCCTGAATCAGCCGGTCCGTGATCTCCGCGCTCTTCATCCAGGGCCGCTTTTCGAACGGCACCCGGTCGGACGGAATCTCGATGTAGGTTTCGAGTTTCTCGTCGAATTTACCGCTCCAGTTGCCGTTGAAGAAATAGGTCACGTGGCCGTATTTCTGGGTCTCGCTGATCGCGAGCTGGGTGACGCCGGATCCGGAGAGAAGCTGGCCCAGGGTCCGGTCGATGGCGGGCGGCTCGACGAGATACTGCTTGGGGATATGCAGGTCGCCGTCATATTCCATCATGCCCGCGTATTCGACCTTCGGGACCGCGCCCCGGTCGAATTTGGGAAAATCGGTTTCCTCGAAGGCCCGGCTGATCTCGATACCCCGGTCTCCGCGGAAATTGAAAAAGATGACGGAATCCCCGTCCCGGACCGGGCCCACGGGCCGTCCCTGTTCGGCCACGACGAAAGCCGGGAGAAATTGATCCGTCACGTCTGGATCGCGCTCGCGGATCGCGCGGATCGCCGCCTCGGCGGAACCGAACGCCTCTGCGTTTCCGTGGACATGCGCCTCCCAGCCCCGGCGGACGATCTCCCAGTCCGCCTCGTACCGGTCCATGGTGACGAGCATACGGCCGCCCCCCGAGGCGATCCGGAAATCCGCGCCGGAGGCGTTCAGTTCGGAGAGGAACGCCTCGAAGGGAATCACATAATCCAGCGCGGACGTTTCGCCGACATCCCGCCCGTCGAGCAGGATATGGATGCGTACCTTCTTCACCCCTTCTTCCTTCGCCCGGAGGAGCATGGCTTTCAGATGGTCGAGATGGCTGTGCACATTGCCGTCCGAGAAGAGACCGATGAAATGCAGCACGCCGTCGCGGGACAGGACATTTTGGATCAGCTTCCGCCAGGTCTCGCCCCGCCACAGGTTTCCGGACTGTATCGCCTCGTTCACGAGCCGCGCGCCCTGGTCGAATACACGGCCCGCGCCGATCGCGTTATGCCCGACCTCTGAATTGCCCATGTCGCCGTCGGAAGGCAGGCCGACCGCCGTGCCGTGCGCCCGGAGCCGCGTGTTCAGGGATTCCGCCATGAGCCGGTCGAGCACCGGGGTCCGCGCCGCGGCCACGGCGTTTCCCTCCGGATTGGAATTCAGGCCCACGCCGTCCATGATGACCAGCAAAACAGGCCCCGGACGGCCCGTAAATCCTTTAAATTTCTTTAACTCGGACATAATCCCCTTTCCTAATTCATCACCGTCTCTGTAATCACGATCCGGACCCGAGCCGGATCGGGATCATACGCCAGGCATGCGGCCCTTTCATCCGCAAAAATCCAGGCCGCATCGGGCCAGTCCGTGCGGACAGGCCTGAACTGTTCGATCGCATGGCGCTCCGGCATTCCGGTCCACCTCTTGAGGGACCGGACACCCCACCACAAGAGAAGCCGGAATCCCGCGATCAACCCGTACCGTCTCAATTCCCGTCTCCTGTTCACGTCCCCGAAGGCCTTTTATGCACCTTCAAAAGAGTGATAACTGAACTTTGGCAAATTTTGGGTCGATCCGAGAATTGCGGAACGATTTTGAAAAATGTTCAATCCTATCTCCCCTTTAATAAGGGGGAGATTAAGAGGGGGTGTAAAGGAGCACAGAAAACAGGCTTGATTTCCTTTATACCCCCTATGATCCCCCTTGAAA
>DSAP01000020.1 GCA_011046415.1 bacterium
GTCTTTCAGGCGCTTTTCGTCAAGGGGCTCCTGGGATTTCAAATCCGGATCGACACGGACCGGGTCTTTCATCTCCTGATTCTTGGAAAGAAAATGCCCGGCTTTTCCCTTGGTAACAAGATGTTCCGATCGGGAAAGAAAGGGAAAACTGCGAAACACAAGACATCCCTGCGTGTACGCCTGTCCGATCTGCGAAAACTGAGAAAGCGTTTAACACATCACAGGGTTTTTATCGGGAAGATTTTCAACCGTTTGAAGGTCCATCTGCTGTGTCTTGATCTGGATTTCGGTCTCCTCAATCCGGCGGCCACGGGTGCCGTTTACGGGCTGGTGCTTCCCCTCGCGAGACTCCTGCCCCACCGTGTCGACATCCGCCTGAATCCTGATTTAACGGGATTCCGGTTCGAAAGCCGTTTTCGTGCACATTTGTCCGTGGTTCCGGTCACGATGATACCGATCGTCGGAAAATTATTGTTTCAGAATCGCCTGTAGTTTTGTAAATTCGAATAACCTTTACGAAGAGGAAAAACCATGCACATCGACAATCTGGTTGAATCCGTACTTGCGCAGATCCGGGAAATCGTCAAGACGGAGACGGTTATCGGCGAACCCATCAAGGCGCAGGATGTCGTCCTGATACCGGTTTCCCGGGTTTCTTTCGGTTTCGGGGCGTTCGGAGGAAAGACAGAATCCCGGCACGGAGACGGAGAAGGCACGGGTGGCGGGGTGATGGTCGATCCGGTGGCTTTCATCGTCATCCGTGAGGATCATGTCCGACTCATCACGTTGCGCGAAGCGACCACCGGTGTCGGCAAGATCATCGAACTCATCCCGCAGGTGGTCGATAAGGTAAAGGGCATGAAGGAGAGGGGTGTGAAGGAGAAGAAGTCGGGTCCTTCCAAGAAAGAAGAAGGTTGAAATGCGGAATCGGACGGTCTCCGTCGATCAGCAGAATCTTTTCGGACTCTCGGAGCCCGAAGTCATGCGCCGGCGCGTCAGGGCCCTGGACCGGGAAATCGCCGCCGCGATGAAATCGAGGCGGTATGACCAGGCCAAGCAGATGGCCGAAGAACAGGCCGTGCTGATCAAACAACTCGTGGAACTGGGCGAAGGATCCTGAACAGACTATCATGGAATCTCCTGTCCTTCAGATCAAATACGAGCCGGGCTGCGAGGACCTCGATGTTCCGCGGCATCAGACATCCGGTTCATCGGGGATGGACATTCATGCGGCTGTCCGGGCCCCCCTGACGATCCCGCCTGGAGGCAGGCGGTGCATTTCCTCAGGATTCCGCATGTCTCTTCCGCAAGGCTATGAGGCGCAGATCAGGCCGCGAAGCGGCCTGGCGCTCGAATCGGGCGTCACGGTGCTGAACAGCCCGGGAACGATCGATTCGGACTACCGCGGTGTGGTCCGGGTTATCCTGATCAATCTGGGACAGGAACCGTTCATCGTCCGGAGAAACGACCGGATCGCCCAGATGGTGATTCAAAAGGTCGTTTCGGCGGATGTCCAAATCGTTTCACGGCTCTCGGAGAGCGTGCGCCACGACGGCGGATTCGGATCCACGGGGAAGTGAGACGGCGAAGGAAAAGACAGAAGACAGAATTCATGATAATCGGTTTCATCTGACGGGACAGGGATCTGCCTATGGAAAATAAAGAGAAAATCGTGATTGTCGAAGACGAGGCGGATTACGCGAACATGCTCAGGCTGCGTCTCGGTTCGGCGGGATATGAGGTGGAGACCCTGCATGATCCGCTGTCCGCGGTGGAGGCAATTTCTTCCGGGTCGCCGGATCTGATCCTCCTGGATGTGAACATGCCCGGACTGTCCGGGTTCGACCTGTGCCGGCGGCTGAAATCCCGTGAAGAAACCCGTGAGATCCCCGTGATTTTCCTGACGGCGCGCATGGAAACCGACGATGTGATCGAGGGATTCGACGCCGGCGGCGTGGATTATGTGACCAAACCCGTGAATTCACAGGTGCTCATGGCCCGGGTCAGAACGCATATCGAACTCAAGAAGATCCGGGACAGGCAGGCCGGTCTCATCGAACAGCTCCAGGATTCCCTCGCGCAGATCAAGCAGCTCAGAGGGCTGATCCCCATCTGCGCCCATTGCAAGAAGATCCGAAACGACGAGGGATTCTGGCAGAAGGTCGAAGTCTACATCGAAAATCATTCGGATGCGACGTTCTCCCACGGCGTCTGTCCCGAATGTGCCGGGAAATATTATCAGGGATCCGTAAAGAATTCCTGACGTTCCCGAATATGTTCCGTCTCAGGCAGAGATGATCGCGGATGACGAACCGGAAAATATAATAGGGGGGGAGACATGTTTTAACGAAACCGTTAAGAGGTCCGGGCAGCGTATGTACACCCGGAACATTTTTCAGTACATATCATTTAATCATACGGCTTTGAAAAATCAAAACAATATAAAAAAGGAGAAACCGATGAAAACGATGCGAACGTTCACACAGGCCTGCCTGATTGCGGTGCTGATGCTGGTTCAGGCCGCCACGGCCGCGGAACAGCCGAAGGTCCTGAAACAAATTTCCGAAATCGAACAGACGCTGGAAAGGCGCGGACTCATGTTGCCGGAAACGGCGGTCCGGATCAGGGACAGGATTCTTCAATTGAATGCGGTTTCAGGGAGAGAGCACGGAAAAGAAGGGGATGCGATCCGGCTCGAGAAAGTGATGACCGACTTCACGTTTGAAGTCATCTATCAACAATGGCTGGACGGCGCGTGGGTCAATGACACCAGGACCGTCATGACCTGGGATGATCAGATGGAGATCATCGGCTTCCTCGAACAAGACTGGCAAGGCGGCGCCTGGGTCAACAGCGCCCGCCTTATTTCGTCGTCCCTGAAAAAGTCTTTAAGTTGTTGTTAATTAATGCTTTGAAATTTTGATTTAATTGTGTAAATTACCAGAAATCTTTCCAAACCACTAAAAAGCTGGTGATTTATGCGACCGAAAAAACAGTTCGAAACGCCCGATTTGTTCCGCGCAAGGCTGGATCAGATACTCGATAACCAGCATCCGCTCTTTAAACTGGCCAATCAGATCGACTGGTTGATCTTTGAAAATGAGTTTGGTGCAACTTATGACCAAAAAATGGGGCGTCCTGCCATACCGATTCGGGTCATGGTGGCACTGCATTATCTGAAGTACACGTTCAATCTCAGTGACGAGCAGACGGTTGAGACATTCGTTGAGAACGGATATTGGCAGTACTTTTGTGGATTTGAATTCTTCCAGCACAAAGCACCCACCGATCCCAGCAACATGACAAGATTCAGGAAACGGATTGGTGACAAAGGTATCGAGAAACTGTTGAGCAATTTGATTCATACAGCCCTCAAAATGGGCGCACTCAAAGAGAGTGATCTCCAGAGAATCAATGTCGATACCACCGTCATGGAAAAGGCCATTACATTTCCAACCGATGCCAGGCTCTATTACAAGATGAGAGAAAAACTTGTTTCACTGGCCAAAGAACGGGATGTGGACCTTCGCCAGAGTTATGTACGAGTAGCCCGTAAAACCCTGATCAAACATTCCAGATATGCCCATGCCAAACAGTACAAACGAGCAGCCCGTGAGCGCAGGAAACTCAAGACCTATCTGGGCAGGGTGACCCGGGATTTATTCCGGAAAGTCGAGAAACCGGACCAGGAATTACTTTATTATTTACGAATGTCCAATCAATTACTGTCTCAAACAAAGACCAGTAAAAACAAGATTTACAGTATTCATGCACCAGAGGTTGAATGTATTTCCAAGGGCAAGGCACACAAGCGATATGAATTTGGCGTCAAGGTTGGTATCTCCAGTACGAGCAAGGGTAATTGGGTTGTTGGAGCCCAATCGTTTCATGGCAATCCATACGATGGTCATACACTTGATCAATCTGTCAAACAAACCGAACGCCTGACAGGGAAATCGATCAAGAAGGCCTATGTGGATCAGGGCTATCGTGGTCACAACTATCAAGGTGATGCCCAGATCAACATTGTCAACAACCGGAAGATGAAAAAACTGACCCGATCAGAACGCCGTTGGTTCAAGAGGAGAAGCGCCATCGAGCCGATCATTGGCCATCTGAAATCAGATAACAGAATGTCAAGGAACTTTTTGAAAGGCGCAGAGGGTGACCTGAATAACGCCCTGTTGTGTGCCTGCGGGTTCAATATGAGAAAACTGCTGGCAGTTTTCTTTTTGCCCTTTTCAATATTGTCTAAATATCACATGAAATCAAGATTAATTCACATAATAATAAAGTATAAGATGTGCTTTCTATCTCAGAATGAGGTCTGTTTTTCATAAAACTGAGTTTTTCAGGGCCGACTATTTCGGTGATGGACGGTACCGGCAACATCACGGAGATGCGGTTCGACGAATGGGTGAACAACGCCTGGGTCACGGAATTCCGGATGACCTATCAATACGATGCCCGCGGCAATGAGACGCAATCGATTATGCAGGGAACGGCAGAAGAAGGCGGCGCACTCGAGAATTTCATGAAGACCGAATCCGTCTACGACGGTTCGGACCGGCTCACCGAAGAGACGACCTATTTTTGGGATGAGGGCGCGTGGGTGAAGATGCTCATCACCGCCTATACATACAACGCGCAGGGGCAACTCGTCGAGGAGATCGACCGGATGGATTTCTCGGGCGAGATGTTGATTGATGTGAACAAGACGGTCTATACATACACCGCGTCGGGTTTGCTCCAAACTGAGACCAGGCAAACATCCGATTTCATGGGCGGCTGGGTCGATGATGAGAAAATCTCGTATGAATACAACGCGGCCGGAGAGCCGACGGTCGTGACGTATCAATCCTGGGACGGGGCACAATGGGTGAACGAATCACGCTATTCCCAAACCTATGAGGGGCCCGGCGGAGCCATCTCCGAGGAACTCGATCAGGTCTGGGAAGGCGCCTGGGTGAATGTCGACCGCATCCAATATGCCTATGATGCCGCAGGCAATAACACCGTCTCGACAGGTCAGATCTGGGAAGGCGGCCAGTGGGTCAATGACTGGCGGACCAATGATTCTTACGACAATCAGGGTTGGGTCACGGAAAGCGTGGAACAAATCTGGCAGGACGGGGCCTGGGTGAACGACGAGCGATATCTTTACGACTACTCTGTTACGTCGGTGGAAAAGGACGACAGTCGTCTGCTTCCCGGGTCGTTCTCCATCGGCAATTATCCGAATCCGTTCAATCCGCAGACCACGATCCGGTTTCAACTGCCCGCGGAAGACCGTCTCTCGCTGCAGATCACGGATCTCCGCGGCCGGGTGATCCGCACGCTCGTTTCCGATCAGCCGTTCGGTGCGGGGACCCACCGGATCATCTGGAACGGAAGGGATGAAGCCGGACTCGATGCGCCTTCCGGGGTGTATTTTTACCGGGTGATCGGTGCACAATACAAAGCGGCCGGCCGCTGTGTGCTGATGAAATAAAAACCGGATCTGTCCTGGAAAAGGGATAAAAACAACGCCTCCCGGGGATTCTCTCTTCGGGAGGCGTTGTTTTTTCCGGTTTCTTTGTGTATTTTTCCGTGCATCTTAGAGTGCGGGAATGAAATCACCGACACGGTTGTCTAATCAGTAAAGATCAGGGAGAGACCGGTTGACCGACGAGGCATTGATCCGGGAGGCGCGAAAAGGAGATGATCAGGCCTTCAAGGAAATCGTACGACGGTACGAGCCGAAGGTTGCCGCCACGGTCATCGGCATGATGGGGGGGGGTCCCGAGGCCGAAGATGTGGGACAGGAGGTCTTTGTCCGTTTTTACACGAGACTGGATCATTTCCAAGGCGCATCGGCATTGGGAACCTATCTGACACGCATCGCGATCAATTTATCGCTGAATGCGCTCAAGAAACGAAAACGCAGGAGGTCGCTGTTCTGGGAGAAATCCGTGGAAGCGTATGCCGTTCCGTCCGATAATTCGGTTTTACCATACGACGAAAAGAGGGCGATCGTCCGTCAAATGCTTCAAAGGCTCAGTCCGGAGTTTCGTTCCGTCATTGTGCTGCGTATCATGGAAGGATATTCCACGCGCGAAACCGCAGAAATATTAAACATCCGTGAGGGCACCGTACTCTCGCGCCTGGCCCGTGGCCAGAGAAAAATGAAAACCTGGTTAATGCCCTATTATGGAGATGAATATGGATGCAAGCGTTCACGACCTGTTGCTTCGGTCGTTTGACGAAGAGCTTACGGCCGAAGAAAAGATAGAACTCGATGAGGTGCTCGCCAATTCCGCAGCCTGGCGGCTCGAGGAAAAGCGGATCCGGTTCATCCGGGAGAAAATTTCCGCTGAGACATCCCGGTCGTTTTCCCCGGTTTTCCCTGAACGCGTCATGCGACGCATCCGGGATGCCCGCAAAGCCTCAACCGAGAATTTCTTTGCCGATTCCCTGGTCGTGGCCTTCCGGTCCGTCGCGGTCACGGCGGCCGTGATTATCGTAGTACTGCTCTCGATCAATGCGGTCCGCAACGACGGGGCGGTCATGGCCGGTGTGCTGGAAGGCGTCGATCTGAGAATCGAAGAGGTGTTCAGTCCCACATATCCCTGGATTCAGGAGTGAGGTCATGAAGACGAAAACCAAGATGGTCACGCTGATGTCCGCGATGCTGATGATCGGAATGGTCATCGGATTCCTGGGGCACGGCGTGTTTTTCCGTGAACAATCCAAGCGTCGCGCCCTGAGAATGCGTTCACCGGACGGATTCGTACAACGGTTTGAAGAGGTGATTCAACCGACGGATGCACAGCGTGAGAAGGTCAATGAAATTCTCACGCAACAATATACCCGTATGATGACGCATCAGGATGTATTCCGTCAGGATATGGATATCTTCAGGAAGCGACTGGATTCGGTGCTGACCGGTGAGCAAAAAACACGGTTGCATGAAAGCATGATGAAGGATCGTTCCCGTCCTTTCGGCAAACATCCCAGGCGGGGTGCGCAGTCCGAACCGGGCGGAGGACCGCCTCCTCAAGAGCCGCAGCAATTCTAGCGTGAATGCTTCATGAAAAAAGCCTTGTCTTTTTGACAAGGCTTTTTTCAAACAGCCGGATTACCAGGAGCGCGAACGGCCTCCTCCGAAACCCCCTCCGCCGCCTCTTCTGCCTCCTCCGCCTCCTCCGCCGGGACGTTCGGCACGGGGACGCGCTTCATTCACGGTCAAATTCTTTCCTTCGAAATCGGCCCCATTCAGCGCCGCTATGGCCGCGACAGCCTCTGATTTCGACGGCATTTCAACAAACCCGAAACCGCGCGGTTCGCCGGAGAAATTATCCTTGATGAGCTTGACCTGGGACACTTCTCCGTGGGTTTCAAAGGCCTGGCGGATCGAATCTTCGGTGGCGGTTTTGGGCAGGTTTCCCACATAGATGTTCATAAATGAACTCCTCAAATAAAAGGATGGGTTTTACTAAATTCAACAATGATCGATGCGAGAAAGGCTATCGATGCGAAACGGTGTTTTATCATTATCGATTTAGTAAAAACAATGATTATGGTTAATTTATGAAGGATATTATTGAAATCCAAATAAAATAAATGATTTCGTGTCAGGAATACGGGAAAGGGGATAAAGCGTCCTGATTTTTTACGGCCGGCCTTGTATTTTTGGAATCGGGATCATATATTCATGTCGGATGCTTTCTGTCGAGAAAAGAGGTATAAAATGAAGAGTCGGGTTGACTGGAAGGACGGTCTGTTGTTTCAGGGAGAGCTGGAAGGTTTTATTGTCCCAATGGATGCGGATGAACAGTTCGGCGGACAGGGAAAGGGCATGAAACCCAAGGGCCTGCTCCTGACGGCGCTGGCCGGATGCACGGCCATGGATGTGATGAGCATGCTCCGGAAGATGCGGACCGAACCGGAGTCTTTTTCCGTCGAGGCGGATGCCGAACTTTCCGGTACGCATCCCAAAGTCTTTACACACATCCGGCTGATTTACCGGGTGAAAGGAGCGCTCATCACGGAGGAAAAAGTCCGCCATGCCGTGGATCTGAGTCAGAATCAATACTGCAGCGTGACCGCCATGCTGCGACCCGCGGTTCCGATATCCTGGGATATCGTGATCGAATGAAGGGGATTGTTTTGAATCTCACATCGGTCAGGAGTCGAAATGGATCTGAGAATCCTTTTTTTGATTATGTTCGGATGTTTTTATACGGGATGGGGGGAGGGATTGCCCGTTCAATATGAGGAACTGACATCACCGGA
Source organism: bacterium (assembly GCA_011046415.1). Classification (GTDB taxonomy): domain Bacteria; phylum Zhuqueibacterota; class QNDG01; order QNDG01; family JABMRT01; genus DSAP01. The sequence continues at coordinate 8,275 of DSAP01000020.1, forward strand.
ACTGGTCGCAGCCGTCCATCTTTCCGGAGGTACAATCGTCATCCCGCTCGGCATCCTCGAAAAACACGGGCCGCATCTGCCGCTGGGCACGGATCTGATCCATGTGCGGGAAATGGTTTTCCGCGCCGTGAAACAGGAATTCAGCGTCGTTTTCCCCCCGTACTATTTCGGACAGATCTATGAAGCCAGGCATCAACCGGGGACGATCGCCTACAGTCCCGATCTGGTCTGGCGCCTGCTGCAGGAGACCTGCGACGAACTCTACCGCAACGGATTCCGGAAAATCATCCTGGTCAACGGGCACGGCGGAAACGCCCATTTCCTCTCCTATTTTTGCCAGTCTCAGCTTTCCGTCCGGAAGAATTATGCCGTGATCCTGTTCAAGCCGGAGGAAGATCCGGTCGTCGAGGCGAAAATTAAAAAACTGAGGGCCACCGCGACCGACGGCCATGCCGGCGAGACGGAAACCTCCATGATGCTGGCCCACAGGCCGGATCTCGTCCATCTGGACCGGTGCAGGGACGAACCGGGCGAGGACAGGAACCGGCTCTCCGGGCTGCCCTATGCCGATACGGGAATCTGGTGGTACGCGCGTTTTCCCAACCATTATGCGGGAGACGGAAGCGAAGCCAAAGAGGAGATCGGAGATCTGATCCTGGATTCGGGTGCGGGCCAGCTCGCCGAGCTCATCCGGATATTAAAACAGGACGACCGGATTCTCGAGTTGCAGGACCGGTTTTATGAGGCGGCCGGGGCGCCGATACAGATGTTCGGGGTGGAATGACGGATGAGAATCCGGCACAAAACGGAGGACGATTCATGAAGATTCGGGAAAACATCGCGACCGTGCTGATGGCGGCTTATCTGATCGCCGGCTCGCTCGTCTCTCTGCTGCGGGTCCATATTCCCGTTGTCACGAACCTGTTGCCCCTGGTCGCGCTGGTCGCGGGGATCCTGTTCATCCTGGGATCGGTCCAGCTAACCCGGTCCGCCGGCGTCCTGTTCTTGGCGGTCTGGCTCATCCTCAAAGGATTGACGCCGTTCCTGTATGTGCCAATCCCGTATTTCGGTTTCGGAGTCGACATCATCGCGATCCTGGCGGGCCTATTCCTGATCCTGCGGAAATAAGGGAACATGCGTTACGAGGATCACGGGGAACAACACCTGTACAAAGTCAGGGGGACGCTGTGCGGAAAACAGGGAACGGTTTCCGATTGAAAAAGGGGGATACATTCCCCGCATGGAAAGGATGAGGAAGATGCAGACCCGGAAACTGGGTTTCACGGATATGGCATTCACCGAAATCGGGCTCGGGACATGGGCCCTGGGCGGCGGAGACTGGGTTTACTCCTGGGGCCCGCAGGATGACGCGGTCTCGGTCAGGGCCATTCACCGGGCGGTCGGCCTGGGGGTCAACTGGATCGACACGGCTCCGGTTTACGGGCTGGGACATGCGGAGGAAGTGGTCGGACGGGCGCTCAGGGGGATTTCCGGCCGTCCCCATATTGCCACCAAATGCGGCCTGACCTGGGACACGTCCGGGAGAATCACCCCGAATCTCAGGAAAGAGAGCATCCTGAAAGAGGCGGATGCCAGCCTGCGGCGTCTCGGAGTGGAGGTGATCGACCTCTATCAAATTCACTGGCCCAATCCGAAAGACCAGATCGAGGAGGGATGGGACGCGATCGCGCGGCTCATTAGGGCCGGAAAGGTCCGATACGGCGGCGTCTCCAACTTCAGCGTGAAACAAATGGAACGGATACAGAAGATCCATCCCGTCGCGTCATTGCAGCCGCCCTACAGCATGCTGCGGCGCCAGGCCGAGGAAACGATGCCGTTCTGCGGCGAACACGGAATCGGCATCATCGTCTACAGCCCCATGCAGAAAGGACTGCTCACGGGAACGATGTCCCGGGCGCGTGTCGCGGCCTTCCCGCAGGACGATCACCGCAGGGAGGATCAGATGTTCGTGGAGCCGGAACTCACCGCCAATCTGGCGTTCGTGGACGCGCTGCGTCCGATCGCGGAGAGAAACGGCCGGACGGTTGCACAGCTCGCGATCGCCTGGACGCTCCGGCGTGCGGACGTGACCGGGGCGATCGTCGGTTCCCGAAAGCCTGAACAGATCGAGGAAACAGTCCGTGCTGCGGGATGGCGGCTCTCGGATCCCGAACTCGAAGAAATCGAAGGGCTCCTCGGAAAGCGCCTGGAGGCGTTGAAAAGGCGCTGAGACCCATCTTGTCCGTGGTTGATGGTTGCTTTTGAATGTAAAAAAAAGTACATTGGTCCACACTTTTTATACATGAATGAACTAAAACCCCAAGAAAGGGCTGCCCATGAGACTGCATGTCGTGGACATTTCGATCATCCTGATGTATCTGGCATCGACCGTGGTCATCGGATTGGTTCTGAAAAAGGTCGCCCAGAGGAGCAAGAAATCCTATATTCTCGGCGGAAACCGATTGCCCTGGTATCTGCTGGGACTGTCCAATGCATCCGGCATGTTCGACATCTCCGGCACAATGTGGCTGGTGACCCTCGGATTCGTGTACGGGCTCAAAAGCGTCTGGATTCCCTGGCTGTGGCCGGTATTCAACCAGATTTTCCTCATGGTCTATCTCTCTGCGTGGCTGAGACGTTCGAATGTCTCGACGGGCGCGGAATGGATGGGCACGCGTTTCGGATCGGGCACGGGCGCCAGACTTTCCCACAACATCATCGTGGTGTACGCGTTGATCAGCTGTCTCGGATTTTTGGCGTACGGCTTCGTCGGGCTCGGAAAATTCATCATGATCTTCATCCCCTGGGAGACCGTCTCGCCCTTCATCCCGTTTCATGTCCCGGCCCAGTACGTTCCGCATCTGTACGGGATCGTATTCACCTTTTTCGCGATGCTGTACGCCATCCTCGGCGGCATGGTCAGCATCGTCTGGGCGGATCTGCTTCAGTACATCATCATGACGATTTCATCGATCGCGATCGGGATCATCGCGATGAACGCCCTCGCGACCCATGTGCTGCATGTCCCGGAGGGGTGGCTCAATCCGTTTTTCGGATGGAAGCTCGATCTCGACTGGACCCGGATCATCCCCGAGGTGAACGAGAAGATCGCGAGCGACGGGTTTTCTCTCTTCTCGGTCTTCTTCATGATGATGCTTTTCAAGGGGATTCTGGTCAGCGCGGCGGGTCCGGCCCCGAATTACGACATGCAGAAAATCCTGGCGACGAAGTCCCCCAAGGAAGCGGCCAAGATGAGCGGTTTCGTCTCCGTGATTCTCAATCCCATCCGCTATTTCATGATCACCGGTTTCGTGGTGCTCGCCCTGATCTACTACGACCGTCTCAACCTGATTATCGGGAACCGGATCGATTTCGAGCAGATCCTTCCCTCGGCGATCCATGAATTCGTCCCCATCGGCCTGCTCGGACTGATGCTCGCGGGTCTGCTGGCCGCCTTCAACGGGACGTTCGCCGGGACGCTCAATGCGGCACAGGCCTATATCGTGAACGATATCTATCTGAAATATCTCAAGCCCGATGCAAACAACCGGCAGATCAAATCCGCCAATTATTTTTTCGGGATTCTGGTGGTCGGCGTCAGCATCGTGATCGGCATTTTCGCCCAGGACGTCAACAGTATCCTCCAGTGGATCGTCTCCGCCCTGTGGGGCAGCTACATTTCCTCCAATATCCTGAAATGGTACTGGTGGCGTTTCAACGGCCATGGATATTTCTGGGGCATGGTCGCTGGCATCATTCCGGCGCTGGTGTTTCCGCTGATTTTTAAACAGACTCTCGAACTCTACTATTTCCCGCTGATCATGGCGATTTCGCTCGCTGGATGCCTCATCGGGACCTATTCGGCTCCGCCGACCGAGGAGAGCGTGCTGAAAGAATTTTATAAATCCGTACGGCCCTGGGGATTCTGGAAACCCGTCCTCGAGAAGATCAGGGCGGAGGATCCCGCGTTTGAACCGAACCGGAATTTCAGGCGGGATATGATGAATATCGCCGTGGGTGTCGTCTGGCAGACGGCCATCATCATCCTTCCCATTTATCTGGTGCTGAAAGAATCCTGGTATGTCGGCCTGTCGGCGGCGATCATCCTGATGACCTCCGCCGTGTTGAAGAAGACCTGGTGGGACAGGCTGGACGACGACCCGGTCTCGTGA
>DSAP01000043.1 GCA_011046415.1 bacterium
CTGAGCGGTGAAATCCTCCGCGCCCTCATCGACAAACAGCGAAACTCCGGAGCCGCGGCCGCGATGCTGACCGCGGTCATGGATCCCCCGGGCGCGTACGGCCGGATCGTCCGGGAAAACGGCCGCATCGCGCGAATCGTCGAGGCGCGAGACGCCACGCCCGACGAACTCCGGATCACGGAGGTCAACACCTCGCATTATTGCTTCCGGGCCGAAAAGGTGCTTCCCCTGCTCGACCGGCTCCGGACGAACAACGATCAGGGTGAATACTATCTGACGGATGTCATCCGCATGCTCGCGCAAGAGGGGGAGACGGTGGAATCCGTCACATCCGAAGACCCGGATATCCTGATGGGGATCAACAACCGCGTGCATCTGGCCGAGGCGACCGCCATCCTGCGCCGACGAATCACGGAGAAATGGAGCCGCGAAGGCGTGACATTCATCGATCCGGATTCGGCATATGTGGAACCGGACGTGTCGATCGGCGGCGATACCGTCGTCTGGCCGGGCGTCTTTCTTTCCGGGCGGACCGCAATCGGAAGCGAATGCCGGATCGGCCCGCACGTCCGCATCCTGGACTCCCGGATCGGAGACCGCTGCGCGGTCGAGTTCGCCGTGATCGAACGGCGCGACATCCCGCCGGACGGGACGATCGGTCCCTTCGCATACCTGACCTCGGAAAACACCGTGAAATAACGTCCGGCGCATCGGATTTTTGATTTTCCGGCAACAGATTGAGCGTCCGCCCGTTCCGGCCGGAATCCGGACCGGGACGGATATCACACGGAACGGTAAGAAGGGGAACGCATCATGCAGCGTCGCGTCGCCCATCTTCCCCTGCACAACGGCAAGGCCCCGCGCTGGCTCTTCGACCGCATGACCCGACTCGCGGGCGCGGTCACCCTGATCATCGTGGATGAATACGGCCCGCGCGAGATGTTGCGGAGGCTGGCCGACCCCTGGTGGTTCCAGGCGTTCGGATGCGCGCTCGGCTTTGACTGGCACAGTTCGGGGCTGACGACCGTCACCTGCGGCGCTCTGAAGGAAGCGGGGAAAATCTTCGGGAGTGAGATGGGAATTTTCGTGGCCGGCGGCAAGGGCGGAGTCAGCCGAAAGACGCCTCAGGAGATCGAAGACCAGGCCGGCCGGAACGCCGTCTCCGGGGCAGACGGACTGGTCCATGCCTCCCGCCTGAGCGCCAAGGTCGATTCCGCGGCGGTCCAGGACGGATATCAGATCTACCATCATAATTTCTTCTTCTCGCGGGACGGGTGCTGGTGCGTGGTCCAGCAGGGCATGAATGCCGAAAACCGGAGGGCGCGGCGTTACCACTGGCTGGGAGAAGGCGTCCGGGACTTCGTCTGCGAACCCCACGCCGGACTGCACGACACGGCGGCCACGGTCCGGTTCAAAGAAAACCGCGGCATCCTTAACATGGTCGCCCGGGAAGCCGCTGCGAACCGGTCCGGATGCGCCGGTCTCGTCGGTCAGGATCCGGATGCGGTCATCCGCGAACTGAGGCGGATCACACAGACACCCGACCTCTTCGCGCCGGAAGGTCATTGGATCACGCCGGACAACGTGAATCTGCCCCGTATCGCGGGAATCATCCGCCGGGCCCATGAGGCGCATCCGGAAGACTTCGAGACCCTGCTCGGCGTCCCGGGCGTGGGTCCTGCGACGATTCGGAGCCTGTCGCTCCTGGCCGAACTGATCTTCGATGCACCCGCCTCGTGCAGAGACCCGGCCACCCCCTCCTCGCGCACGAAAGAGGGCCGTTCATGGGCCGACTACAGCTACGCCCACGGCGGCAAGGACGGCACCCCCTTCCCCGTCGACCGGGAAACCTATGACCGGAATATCCGGATACTCACCGGGGCCCTGCGCAGGGCACGAACCGGCGACCGGGAAAAGACCGAGGCCCTGAAACGGCTCGCCCGTTTCGAACGAGAAAAAGAAGGGACTCCCCTCCAGTGACTTCTCATCCGGATGATTGCCCGATTTGCGGAAACGCCTCTCCCGTCTTCCATCTCGCCTGCCGGGATACGACCGTCTCGCAGCGAACCTTCGACCTGGTCCGCTGCACCGCCTGCGACTTCGTGTGGACGCAAAATCCGCCGTCGCCGGACGAAATCGGACGCTACTATCAATCAGAAGACTACATCGCCCACACCGATACCAGAGAGGGATGGGTCAACCGCCTCTTTCACGTCGGACGAAATTGGATGCTCGGCCGCAAGCGGCGTCTGATCAGAAAATTCCATCCGGGCGATGGACGGAAATTGCTGGACATCGGCTGCGGCACGGGATACTTCCTCGCCCATATGCGGGACAAGGGGTGGCAGGTCGCCGGCGTCGAACCCGGCGACGGCGCGAGGGCATTCGCGCGATCCGTGTTTGGGCTGGACATCTTGCCTTCCGAGGCGTTGGATCATTTTCCTTCGGGACAATTCGACGTCATCACACTCTGGCACGCGCTGGAACACATCCACGACCTGAACGGAGCGGCCGCCCGGTGCCGGAATCTGCTGCGCGAGGACGGCCTGCTCGTCATCGCCCTGCCGAACCGGAACAGTTGGGACGCGAACCATTACGGATCCCCCTGGGCCGCCTGGGACGTTCCCCGCCACCTCTGGCATTTCTCTCCCGAGACATTCCGGATCTGGGCGAAAAAGAACGGCCTTTCCCTCTTCGCGACGAAACGGATGATGTTGGACGCCTTCTATATCTCGATGCTGAGCGAGAGAACCCGGTCCCGCCTCCTCGCCCCGGCGCTTGGGCTGATTTCCGGCCTGATCTCGAATGGGGTCGCGCTGTGGAACAAGGATCGGTGCAGTTCGCTGATCTATCTCCTCCGGAAGAAGCCATAAAAAAAGCCGGGATGTCTGACATCCCGGCCCGTTCGCCGGTACGCTTCCGCTTTTATTTGCGGACCTTCACCCCTTTTCCTTCTCCGGAATCCGACGTCCGGCTTAATCGCCCACCGCCTTCTTCAGGCTGTCAAGCGCGGATCCCTGGATACCCAGATTCATATTCCTCAGCATATTCATATCCACATTACCGACGATATTCACGAAGGCCGCCTCGTCCTGGGGGTCGAGGGACATGATGAAGAGGCCGTGAGTTTTCTTACTGTCCTTCGAATACTTGACACTGATATTCGTCACCACTTCGCCGGACCGGACCCGGACGAGGGGCACCCAGTTCTCGCGGCGGAGCCTGGCTTCCAGTTTTTCCATCCTGGGACGGAGTTCCCGGGCGACCTTCTCATTCACGCTGAAGGTCTTGACCTGGATATTCATAAAACCATCCAGTTTGGGCATCCCGACGGCTTCGTTGCCCGAGAAATTCCGGATCATCTGAAAAAGCTCCGGCCCGATGGACACCTCGGTGACATTCACGGCCTCATCCGGTATCTTGATGTCCTCCAGATTCACATAACCGGGATGGTTGATCAAATCAAAATCCTGGGCGAACGCCGGCACTGCGAGGAACACAAGCGCGCCGATGAAATTCAGGGTTCGGGGTATCATGATTCGCCTCCTTGAAAAAGGGGTATTGTTTTTTTCAGCGTATTCCGGAATGTCTCCGGAAGCTTGTTGATGACGGCCTCTCCGATGGCCTGTTTTTCCGATTTATTCAACAGTTGTGACGTATACATCAGACTCCATTTGAGTTGCTCGCTGGCCCGTTCGGCGTCGACTTCCGCGACCTGAGGGGATACGGAAATCACGGGTTCGGGTTTCCCCGGATAAAAAATCAGTACGGCGATTAGCGCCGCGACCGCGACCGCCGCCGCGGCCCGGAGCCGCCAGTCGGCCAGACCAACGACGAACGAGAACCGTTTCACGGACCGTTTCTGTCTGATCGTCAGGCGAAGGATCTCTTCGGTCACTCCATCGGGACATTTTAGTTTAGGCAACAACCGAAACGTCTCCGTAAGGACGCGTTCTTCCTGCCTTTCATCCGAACCGGCCGGCATGACCGGATCCCTGTTCCGCCCTTTCCGCTTCCCTTCCGGATGACCCGCGGGATCCGGATGCGTATTGTCAAACCGTCTGGACATTTCCAACCCCTGCCAATTCAGGATACCGCTTTTCGAGAACGCCTCTCAACTGTTTCCGCGCCCGATGCATGCCGGTTTTCACGGCGGACAGGGACATCCCGAGAATCTCGGCGATTTCTTCGAAGCGGACGCCCTGATAATAATGGAGCAGCATCATGCTCTGCATCTTGTCCGGCAATCCGGCGAGGGAGGCCAGGATCGCCTTCTGCATTTCTCCGGATTCCAGTTCCTGTTCCGGTGAAATCGATGACAAAGCAACAATCCGGTTGTTCACGGCATCATCGAGGGTCGTCCAGGCGCGCTGGGGTGATGATTTCCTGCGCAGCAGGTCGATGCATTCATTGTGCGTGACACGCAGAATCCAGGAGTCCCGCTTCTCTTTCCGGATCGTGTCCCAGTGTTTCCACATCTTGACAAAAACCTCCTGCGTGACATCCTCCGCATCTTCCCGGTTCCGGAGCATGTACGACGCGTAGCTGAAAACCCGGTCCTGAGTCTGACTCAGGAAATGCCGATATGCGTATCGCTTCATCATGCACTTTAAAAGACGTGGAATTCGCAAAAATGGTTACAGGATGATGATTAAACAGGAATGATGTCGACCTGGCCGGAATCCGGATCCCAGACCGCCACCGTGCGCCGGCCGGTGACCCAGCCGCCGCATTCCCCCGGGTTGATCACCGGTACCGGCCTTCGGCGGACATCCGGCTCATGGGTGTGGCCGTAGACGATGCCGTCGAATTTTCCGCTGATCGCGAGCGCGTCGAGATTGTCCGGTTCATGCAGGATGAGGATGCGCCGCTCCGCGAAGGAGAACGGATGCGGCGGACGATGGATCCGTCCGCCGAAGACCGTATGGAGTCCGAACCGTTCTCCGTCGTTGTTCCCGAACACCGCGATAAAATCCGCCTTCAGATAGCGGAGCGGTTCGGCCACAAAGGGGGCGACGAGATCCCCGGCGTGGATGACCAGCCCCACACCGGCATCGTTGAACAGGCTCACCGCCTTGCCGATCGCCGGGAGGTTGTCGTGCGAATCGGCCATCACCCCGATCTTCATGCCCCGCCCCCTTTCAGAAACGCGCCAGGATTTGTTTCAGCAAAGGGATTCCCTCTTCGGCCGAGTTCAGCTCGCGGACTCCGCCGAGATACCTGCCCTTTACTGCCGCGATGAGAATACCCTGATAGGCGGTCTCGACGGCCAGTCCCTTCTCGCCGGGAAGATCCGCCTCCACGGTGGAAGCATGGGAAGACAGATAGAATTCCCCGAGCTTCCCGAGCGCCTCGGCGGCCTGATCCGGTTCATCGAACAGGATGACGAAACCCGTCACCTCCCGGTCGCCGACCCGATATCTCGCCTCGAGTCCGGAGGGCAGGAAAGACTGGTTCAGCATCTCCTTCGCGGCATAACGGGCGGTCTTGTCCACCTGATTCTCCGCGGGAAGCAGATTCAGGATGGCGGGGGGATCCGGGGGGGCGGAGATCGCCTCGGCGATCGCCCGGGAAATTTCCGCGCCGGCCAGGCGGATCGGTTCCGACGCATCGCTGAAGGACAAGTCGACAAAATAAGGGCCCTGGTAGAATTTGACCCCGTAATCCGAGACCATGGCCTCCGTGCCGATGCGATCGAAATCATAGTCCGGATACCGGTAACTGGAATAGACGCCGAACGCATTCTCCGGCGTATCCATGTCGTAGAGGTAGACGGTGATGTCGGTATAACCGTCCCCTTCTTCCGGGATGTAGGTGATCGCCGCCATTTCGCGGAATCCGTAGGCATGGTACAGCTCCGCTTCGCCGTTGATGATTTCATAGAGTGTTTCCGCGGCATAGTGTTCCGGCGGACCCTGCGCGTTCCAGCCCGGGACAAGGCCCGGTTCCGGGAAAAGACGGTCGAGCCCCTCGGCCGAGACCGGGAGGCAAACCGCGGCGATGAACAGGCTGGCAAGAAAACAGATCCGTTTGGAGTACATGAGAACCTCCTTGTCTGGTGAATCGGCAATCCGTCGATGAATCCGTTCCAGGCGCAAAATCTGTCGCGAGGCAGCGGATTCCCCGTTTCCCGCATTCGCATAAACCGGGCATAGCAATATGTACATGCGTGTTGACATCCAACATAGGGATTCACGACATAGTCAAAGACCTTCGATGCCGAGAGAACGGATTTGGAACGAATCTCCCTGATCTTCATCGTCTCACCGGGATCGGGTTTCGGACGTTTTCATCCCGGGCGCGCGGCCGAATGGGGATTCCCGACCGCGTCGCCGGGTTGATTTCACAACACTCAACGGGAAGTCCGGATTTCCTTCCCGCTGAAGGTCTGGAAATATTCCAGACAGGTATCCCGCCAGATCGCGGCGTCCCTCCGATGTTGGCTCAGCTTGTCCCGGACATGGGCGTATATCGCGGGATCGATCTCTTTGCGGAGCGATTCCCACGTATCGATCATGGAATCCACAGAACGGGTCCCCTCATAATAATGGAGGCACATTTCGTCCCACAGGGTCCGGCCGGATTTCATCGTATGATCCCAGGGCACGTGATGGAACCAGAGCAGATATTTCTCGGGACAGGTCCGGACATCTCCGAAGATCTCGCGCAGGGGAGAGAAATACTGGCCGGCCGCATTGCTTCCCGAGGGAGTCCTGTCGAATCCGATGCCGAGGCTGTCGGCGCGGTGATAGTAGACAGACGTCCAGTCCAGGCGGGGCGCATCGGCGTAGTCGGGCTGCGGACCGTAATGAAAATGCTCCTGCATGATGTGGTGGAGTCCGAGGGGTGTCATGTATGCGATACAAGCCTCCCACGACCCCATCATCATGGATTTCACCCTTTCCACAACGTTTGCTTCCCGGCTCAGGGACATCCGGATCCACTCATCGGCGATCTGCCCGGGGGAGAGCGTGTGATCCCAGGCCAGCCGTCCGTATGCATACCAGTTGGCCTGGGCGAAGAAATGGCCGCACCAGTTGCGGTCGTCTCCGATATTGGTCACACCTGCGATGCCGGTCATCGGATAACCCTGGACCGAACCGTCGATAATTCCGGCCAGGGTCGATCCCGGCCCCTTGGCATACAGATCGAAATCGAAATACTCCCTCCACATCGGGGCGAGATAAACCAGATGGGTGGAATGGCCCAGATATTCCTGGGTGATCTGAAGCTCGAGCATCTGCGGCGTTTGGGGCATGGCACCGAAGAGCGGCTGCACCGGCTCGCGCGGCTGAAAATCGATGGGCCCGTTCTTTCCCTGGACGAAGATATTCGGGGCGAAACGGCCGTCCAGCGGAACGAATTCGAGATACGCCCGGTTGGCACGGTCCGGATCGACATCGGCATCATACACGAAGGCCCGCCACATCACGATCCCGCCGTGCGGAGACAGCGCCTCGGCCAGCATGTTCGCGCCTTCGGCGTGGGTGCGGTCATAATCCTGAGGCCCGGGCATGCCTTCCGAATTGGCTTTGACCAGGAAACCGCCGAAATCCGGAATCAATGCATAGATCTCACCGGCCTTGTCTTGCCACCACCGTCGCACGGCCGGGTCCGAGGGATCGGAGGTGGGCAGGTCTCCGATCCCGCCCCTGCGGTTGGTCTCGAGGCCGAACCGGGCCGAAATCGGAGAAGAAAAGTTGATGGACAGGAACACCCGGATCCCGTAGGGACGAAACACGTCCGCGAGCGCGGCGACTTTTTGAAGATATTCCGGTCTCAGGATTTCGGGATTGGCGTTCACGTTGTTGAGGACCGTGCCGTTGATGCCGAGCGACGCATTTGCGCGTGCATAATCCGCATACCGGGGATCGATCGTCCCGGGGAGTTCCTCCCACTTCCACAGAGATTGGCCGGCATATCCCCTCTCGACGGAGCGGTCGAGATTGTCCCAGTGGTTGAGAAGCCGGTAACCGATCCGCGGGGTCGAGACGAGCCGGATTTCCGAAATATCCTGGCCCGTTTCCATCAGGCGAAGCAGATGGAACGCACCGTACAGCACCCCGGCCCGCTCATTGGCCGCGATCACGAGACAGGGATGCCCGTTGATTTCTCCGGTACGGATCGTGAATCCCTCGGGACCCAGCGCCTCCAATACCGGGCGCGGAACAACGCCGGAGATCTCCGGCGAATCCGAAGGCGTACCGGCAATGAGCACGCCCGGCGCGTCGACGGATCCGGCGACGGGGATTTCCCGGACGAGCAACCCCTCCAGCCCCCGCTTCAATTCGTCCCGGACGATTCCGCTGGTTTCGTTCTCACCCATCACCATGACCGATGAAATCACCGTCTGATATGTCTCAAGTAGCACCGGATCCCGGATCGGGCTGTATTTCATCCAGAGACCGTATCCGTCGTCTCCTGACTTCGGATTAAGAACGGCGCATTGAAACAGCCCTGCGGTAATCAGCAGGAAACCTATCCATATTTTCCTGGCATCCATGACACCTCCCGCATTCATGATAATGAGATCATCTTGGTTTTGTCGTTTTGTCGGTGATTTTGTCCGATCAGCCGTTTCGGATCGCCTCGACGAACGTCCGGATGTTTTCCGAGGAGACTCCCGGCGGCATGCCGCCCCCGCAGGAGAATACGATTCGGGACCGGTCTTTCAGGCCCTTCAGCAAATCCTCCGCGGCCCGGCGCACATCCGCCTCGTCGCCCGATGCCAGCACATCGCGCGGCGGAATATTGCCGACCATCGTCACCCGGTTTTGAGTCATGTCTTTCAGTTCATTCAGGGCAATATCGAACCCCATGTTGAACAGATTGACGCCCATCTCGGGCAGAAACGGCGCGGAAACCCGGCAGGGGGCGTCGTTGTGGAGAAACCGGACCGAGACATCCGATCCGTACAGTTCCTTGAAATAGGGGAGGCCGAACGTCCGGAACTCGGTCTCGCCGACGAATCCGATGATGTCGTCGAGCAGCAGGATGCCGTCGATGGAAGGAAAGGTCTCGCGCTGAAGATCGATCCAGTCTTTCAGGAAGCCGGTGATTTTCCGGATCAGCAATTCCGCCCTGTCCGGCTCCATCATCATCGTGGTCAGAAATTCCGTAGATCCCATGAGATAGCTGGCGATATTGAGCGGACCGCGCGCCACGGCGAATCGAATCGCATGACCCGCCTCCTCGATGCGGGGTTTCGCCAGCCTGAGGCGGTTCAGCACGAAAGGAAGGAGTCCGTCGGTTTTCGGATTCGGCACGGGAAGATCATCGATCTCAGAGGAGTTCCGGATTACCTTATGGGCGTGGGGAAATTCGTTCCGGGGGAAATTGGACCGCGCCCCGAAGGCGGACGGCTCGGTGCACATGCCGTATTCGGACCAGAATCCGGGCAGGAACATCGCATCCGGGAATTCCCGGACCGCCTTCAGATTCGCGTCCAGCCAGAGCGCGTCATTGGAAAAATAATCCAGGATGGAAATCCCGTACCAGTTCGGAAGCCAGGGACAGTCGATGATGAATCCGGCCGGAAGCGGATCCAGAACCTCTCCCCGGAGTACGGACTGTAAATCCTTCCACTGTTGTTCAGTCATTTCACCTCCCTGATAACAAAGGCCAACTTCCGCCGTCCATGAACGGCGGCATCCCTCGATAATTTACTACTTTCTTTTTTCTCTGCCTACTGCCTATTCTTGCTGCCAACTGTTTACTGCCTACTGGCAACTGCTTTCTTCTTCTCCGACGTTTATCCCAGCGCCATTCCCCGATTCACCGATTAAAGTCCCTGATAGTCGAACCACTCGAAATCCGCCGGGACGGTGCTTCGTTTTCCATTGCCCGTGGCATACAGGCCGAAATACACGCCGGTGAAACACATGCCGTCCTTGAAGCCGATCCGTTCGACGGATAATTCCTTCGTCGGGGCTTCGCCCAGGATTTCATGTTGACCGTCTTGAGTAATCAGGGAGAACGTATAGGACAGGGGCTCAGCCCGGATCGACAAGGTCACAGGGCCCGGCTCCGCATCCGCATATCGGACGGGTTCGACGATCTCCGCGTCGACGACCCGGCGGAAGAAAACCTGACGCCGGCCTTCGCGGAAGGTCAGCCCGATCTCGTAATGGTATTTGTCGTTCTGGCGGGCGACCAGGCCGGCTTCTTCATTTTCATGGACAGGCTCGAAGTCGATCCGGGTCGAGACCTCGCAGCGCAGATCCGTCTGGCGGCGGCCCAGGAACGTCGGAGAATCCTGGTCATTGAGAGTCACGGCGGATCCGTATAAGCGCAAATAACCGGGACGGTCCGAGAGGGAATAATCCTCCGCCTTCGGATTCCTGAGATAATTCCAATGTAAATCCAGGACGGGTTCGTCGAACTGATCGCGGACCGGCGGCTTCTCCCAGACATGCGGCTTGAGGCGCGGCGCTTCCATGACGAGGTCGAGGGTGCCGTTTCGATGGACCACCGGCCATCCTTCGTCGTTGAATTCCACGGGGGCCAGGAAGGTCTCGCGCCCCATATGGTGATACCGCCCGCCCTGGGGCCGGATACCCAGGCAGACCAGCCACCAGCCGTCTGGGGTCTCGACCAGATCCGCATGGCCGACCGCATGCACGGGATGATCCGGCAGGTGGCGGTGTGTGAGGATGGGATTGGCCGGATTCGATTCGAACGGACCCCACGGGGAATCGCTGCGGGCCACGGTCACCATGTGATCATAACTGGTCCCGCCCTCGGAGATCAGCAGATAATATTTGTCCTGAATCCTGTACAGATGGGGTCCTTCCGGCCAGATGTCGCCCGTACCTTCCCAGAGTTTCCTCAATTCCCCCTCGAGTTTTCCGGTTTCGGGGTTCAGGGTCCTCTGGACGATATGGCCGTCGGCCTCGCCTTCGTGCCGGGTGTAATACACCGTGCCGTCGTCATCGAAAAACAGGGAGGGATCGATGCCTTCCCGGTCCAGCCAGACCGGGTCGGACCAGGGGCCCGCGGGATCCTCCGCGGTGACATAGAAATTTCCGCCGCAGCCGACACAGGTCGTGATCATGTAAAACGTGCCGTCATGGTACCGGATCGTCGGGGCAAAAATGCCGCCGGAGGCCGGGATATGGTGAAGATGCACCTGGCTCTCCCGGGTCAGGCAATACCCGATGAGACGCCAATGCACCAGGTCTTTGCTGTGCGAAACCGGGACGCCCGGAAAATACTCGAACGTGCTGTGCACCATGTAGTAATCGTCCCCGACCCGGCAGATGCTCGGATCCGGATAGAATCCGGACAGGACGGGATTGGTGAAAGTTCTTTCCTTGCCGGCTTTGGGACCGGCGCATGAGAAGAGGACGAAAAGGATCGCGATTGCCGCGCAGCCCCAGACGAGATGGCCGATGTTCGGATTCCTGAAAGTCATCTTGCCTCCATTTTTTTTAATCAGACAATGAGTTCACACCGCATCACGGTCACGGCGTACCCCCTCAAAAGGACACGATCTCCAGACAGTTCAACCTCCATTTCCCCGCCCCGCACGGACGCCTGAAAGGCGCGGAGTATGGATTTCTCCAAGACGGATCCCCAGTACGGGCCCAGCGTGCAATGCGTCGATCCGGTCACCGGGTCTTCATCGATTCCGGCGGCCGGTGCGAAAAAACGGGAAATGAAATCGTACCCGCCCGAATCGTCCCGCGCCGTGATGATCACACCCCGTTCGGTGATGGCTTTGAGTCTCCCAAAATCCGGCAGGCAGGCGCGAACCCGGTCCGCATCCTTCGCGACGACCAGATAATCGGTCGCGTTTCTGGCTACGTACGGGGAGGTGAAACCGATCGCCTCGAAAAGGCCGTCCGGGATGGCGACTTCCCGTGCCGGCGTCGCGGGAAAATCCATCTCGATCCGGCCGCCGTTCTTTGTTGCAATCAGGGTTCCGCTGCGCGTCTCGAAACGGACCTCACGGCCTTCGTTCATCCGCCCTGTTTCGTGGAGGACATGCGTGCTCGCGAGCGTGGCATGGCCGCACAGATCGACCTCGACCGCGGGCGTGAACCAGCGGAGATGAAACGCATCACCAACAGGATAGAGGAATGCGGTCTCGGAAAGATTCATCTCCCGGGCCACGGCCTGCATCCACTTCACATCCGCGGGAGCGTCGAGAAGGCAGACCCCGGCCGGATTGCCCCTGAAAGGTTCTTTCGTGAATGCGTCGACCTGATAAATCGTCATGGGAGAATCTCCACCTGTCTTTTTTCCGAACAATCGCCATGAACGGCCACGCTGTTTTAAAACGGGTTATTTAATCTAACGCCGTTGAGCGTTTTTTGGTTCGGTTGTATTTTCTGAATCCCGTTTTCATGAC
>DSAP01000105.1 GCA_011046415.1 bacterium
CAGCCGATGGGGTCGGTATTCAAACGAATTGTTCTTTTAATTTCCCTCTTTTTTCTGTATATCCTCGTCAAGGAATTCCTGATCCTGTATGCGGCGGCGAGGACGGTGCATCCGTGGTTCGGAATCGGGGTGCTGGTCCTTATCGCCGCCTTCCTGGGATATTTCGTGCTCATCCCGGTCGTCCGCATCCTCGGGTTCCGGCCCCGGTACTCGCCGGCACGCGATCCGGAAAAGACGGCGGCCCTGATCGAACAACGCATGAACCATTTCCGGTCCAATCCCTATCTGATACGATCCGGATTCGATTTCGATGCGGTGCAACCCGACCGGGACGGATACGACCGGGTCATGGCGGTTCTCCTTCCCGAAGCGGAGCGCATCCGGAAAAAATATGTCACCCAGGTTTTCTACACGACCGCCATCGCCCAGAACGGCTTTCTGGATGCCCTGCTGATCCTCTCGGCAAGCGTCAACCTGATCCGCGAACTCTTCGTGCTGTATCATGGCAGGGTCTCGAACCGGGATCTGTGGACGATCGCCCGCACGGTCTACTTCTCGATCGCCATCGGCGGTTCCGAGGGAGTCGAATATGCGACGGATGAAATCCTGGCCAAGGTGTTTTCCGGAAGCGTCAAATCCATCCCCTTCGCGTCCCGCATTCTCGGTTCCCTCGCGGACGGATTCGTCAACGCCGCGCTTTTGACCCGGGTCTCGCTCATCACCGAGAAATACTGCACCCTGCTTTTCGCGGAATCGAACCGGGCACTCTACCCGTCCTTCCGGACGGTGATTTCCACGACCAAAATCCTGACCGGCGATCTGATCGAGAAAGTCGGGATTGAAACGCGCGCCCTGAGCAAAGACAAAGCGGAAACGCTGGCGTTGAGGACGCTCAATCCGGTGGGAGTCATCCTGGGCAAGGCGCTGGGACGCTACGCGGAAGAATCTGCCCGGCTTTCTCCGATTCACCGGGAATGGGTACGCGAGACCTCCCAGCTCGCCCACAATCCTTTCGGATATGTGTTCCGGAAGGTCTCGGACCTTTTCAGGCGTTCTGATACGGCAGACGGCAGGATGCCGGACCGGGGCATATAAGAATATGGGAATGCGGTCCCGGCGTGGTTTCGACCCGCGCGAAATCAGCTTCAGGACCGCTCTGCGGACGATTTATCGTCGTTCACTGAAAGGAGAAGCCTCGTGAGAAAATGGATTGCGGGATTCCTGTTCCTGTCAAACGTTCTTCCAGTGCTTGCGCGGCCGGACGTCATCGAAAAATATATCCGGATCGATCAGTTCGGATACCGTCCTCAGGATCCGAAATTCGCGGTGCTGGCCGATCCGCAGATCGGATTCAATGCGGATGACGCCTATCATCCCGGCACGGTGTTTCAGGTCCGGAGATGGGATGACGGCGCCGTGGTTTTCGAAGGCGCACCCGAAATCTGGAATCACGGGGCGGTCGACCACACTTCAGGAGACCGGGGATGGTGGTTTGATTTCACGCAGGTACGCGATATCGGGGAATATTATATCTGGGATGTCCGCAACCGGCGCGGTTCGTACCGGTTCCGGATCGATCCGGACGTGTACCGTGAAATTCTCAGACAGGCCATGCGCACCTTTTATTATCAGCGTCTGAACGCGCCCAAAATCGAACCCTACGCCGAAACGCCCTGGATCGACGAAGCGGCGTTCATCGGACCCGGACAGGACCGGGAGGCGCGCTGCCTCTACGCAAGGGACGATCCCGCGACCGCGCGCGACCTGTCGGGCGGCTGGATGGATGCGGGGGATTACAACAAATATGTCACCTTCGCCGAAAGCGCGGTGCACATGCTTCTCTCGGCCTATGAGATCACGCCCGACGCCTTTACGGATGATTGCGGGATACCGGAATCCGGAAACGGAATCCCGGATATTCTCGACGAGATCCGGTATGAAATCGACTGGCTGAAAAGAATGCAGGACGCTGACGGAGGGTTGTTCATCAAGATGGGCAACATCGATTACAATTCAGGGCATCCGCCTTCCTCGGACAGGCGTCCCCGGTACTACGGCCCCAAATGCTCCTCCTCGGCCATCGCGGGGGCGGGCATGTTCGCGCATGCGGCGCTCGTGTTCCGCCGCATTCCGGGGTGGGCCGAATATGCGGCCGGTCTCCTCGAACGGGCCCTGTCGGCCTGGAACTGGTATCGGAACAACGCACGTTCCGAACACTGCGACGACGGACAAATCAAGGCGGGCAATGCGGACCGATCCTTCCGCATGCAGGATGAGAGCGAGGTGGTGGCCGCGGTCTATCTCCTGGCCCTGACCGGCGACGAGGCGTTCCATGCGGTCATCCGGGAAAAACTCCATCACGTGTCCGCGTTTTATGAGTTCGACCTGTCCCTGTACTTTTATTTCTCGATGGATGCCCTGTTAACCTATACCACACTCGACAATGCCGAATCCGATCTGACGGCGCGCATCCTGGGACGCATGGAGATGCAGACCGGATATGCACCTTTCCGCGAGGATGACAGGCTGGATCTGTACCGGGCTTATGTTCCCTTCACCCTCTATACATGGGGCCACCTCAATCCGCGGGCCAGCCTCGGTTGTGCAAACGATGATTACATCCGCATGGGGATCGATGCCGCGAATCACGTCCACTATCGGACGCGCGCGCTGGATATCCTGCATTATTTTCACGGGGTGAATCCGCTGGGTGTGGTCTACCTGACGAATATGGGGGCCTTCGGTGCCGGTCATTCCATCACCCGGATCTGGCACGACTGGTTTTTCAAGGGGACGGAGTGGGAGGCCAATCCGCCGCCCGGCTACGTGCCAGGCGGTCCGAATTACTGGTACGACGGCAGCCTGGAGACGATCCGGAGACAGCCGCCGCAGAAATGTTATCTGGACTGGAATCAGGGTCCCCCGGAGAATTCCTGGGAGATCACGGAAAACGCCATTTATTATCAGGCCAGCTATGTGAAGCTGCTTTCGCGGTTTGCGGGAATTTCCAAGAAGTAAGATTTGTGTTTGTCGGCAAGAGGTGGCAATAAGAAGAGGTATGGCGCTGTTCCTGAATGTCTCAATGCGAGGAATTTCTTTTTCGATATTCCCTGGGACTGCAACGGCATTTCTCCCTGAACGCCGCATTGAATCGGCTCAATGAATTAAAACCGGCCTCATAAGCAATTTCTGTGATGCTGTCGTTGGACACCGAGAGCTGTCTCTCCACATGAAGAATTCTTTGCATGAGCACATATTGATTCAATGTCATGCCGAAGGATTTTTTGAATATGGTATTTGCATAATCCGGATGAAGTCCAACAGCCTTTCCGATATCCTCATTTTTGATCGGATTCATGTAATTTCGCGCGATGAAGATGATAATTTTCTCGACCAGGTTGATCATCGAGAATTCATGTTCTGCCTCTTTATCCGCATCCCATTCAGCCGGCATTGAGTTGAGCGCAAATCGGTGTAACCAGGCACGTATCTCCATGGCTGATACATCGATTCTTTTTAAATCCCCTGCTGAGATATCCTGAAGCCAAATTTCCATCAAGTATTTATCATATTGAAATCCCCTGTTCGTGGTTGTATTCACAATATCCCCTTTTAGAATATGGTCGACAAATGATGATGGGAGCTGCCAATTCATGAATTGAGCAAAGGGAATGGTACACACATAATAGGGTGCGTCATTATCGAAGTGTATGATTTGATGGGGTACGAGAGCCCAAAAAACCGCGGGTCGCTTAGAAGACAACTTGATCTTTCTGTCATGGATAAAATACGTAATCGAACCGCCCGTTAACAAATTGATTTCGATTTCATTATGTCTGTCTGGTCTGGGCATCAGCTTGGGCGTCCACATTTCCACCGTGAATCCATAAGGTTTTAATTCAGGGCGATTTTTATCAAAACTTTTTAATTTCTCGGGATACAGCATATATTGCCTAAAAAGAAGGTGGTTTCTTGTGTATCTATAGAAGAAACTCATGTACAGAGCCACGGTCCTCTGGGGGCCGTGTATCCGGACAGGAAATGGGCGACGGAAGGAGATACACCGTCATTCTTGCATCTTTTCCCGAATGGTCTCAACAATCCAGATGAAGTTTGGCAGGGTGGCTGGGGTGGCCGTTTTAATCGGGAAAAAAAGGCCGGCATTCGGGGTATGTCCTGTATGTCCGGAGAGGATGCCCCTTACGATCCCTACTATATGTACGGTAACACTTCAGCTGGGGCCAGTGATATCAGCCGCTGGTCAAATGGTTATAACAATGATTTTCAGGCACGGATGGACTGGTCGATAACGAGCGATTATTCTGAGGCCAACCACCATCCTATCGCTGTAGTCAATGGTGATGTGACCAAGCAGGTTTTAGAAGTGTCTGCAGCACCTGGATCATCTGTCGATCTGAGTGCAGCCGGTTCATCCGACCCGGATGGTGATTCGCTTTCATACAGATGGTTTTATTATAGAGATCCGGGGACCTATAATAAAACTGTGCGTATTGATGACAGAACGAATATCACGCCTACGGTAAATGTTCCATCAGATGCGGACGGTTCAGAACTTCATATCATCCTGGAACTACGCGATTCAGGCGATCCCAGTCTTTATGCCTATCGCCGTGTGATCATTCATGTGAGCGATAATACCAGTATCGAAGAATTAAAATCGGATATCATTCCAAAAACACTCAAGTTGCATCAAAATTATCCAAATCCTTTCAACCCTGAAACCGCCTTCAACTATGAACTTCCGTACAATTCATTTGTCACATTCAAGATCTATGATGTTCTTGGGCAACAGGTAATAACTTTGGTAGATGAAAAACAACCGGCTGGAAAATATCATTTACAATGGAATGCATCTGATTTCCCAAGTGGTATATATTTCTATAATCTGGACGCAGATGGATTCACAGAAATGAAAAAGATGTTGTTGATTCGATAATATCATCATAACATACATGAGCAACTAACGAAACTGTCGAAAAACCCATTAATGTGAATGAAAGACATTGCTAATCTATACACATTAACCAAGGAGACAGACAAAATGAAAATGATAACCATCCTGGTCATCGCAGCATTTAGCTTATCATGCATGTCAATGAAGACGAACATCGATGAGTCCGGTGCCGTTCATCCTTTCACCGATAACCCGTACTACTGGCAATACCAGGGAGAGCCCGTATTATTACTTGGCGGAAGCTGGCAGGATAATCTTTTCAATCATCCGATGGGACTTGAAAGACATCTCGACCTGCTGCTTGAAAATGGCGGAAATTACGTTCGCAATACTATGAGTCATCGCAACACAGGAAATGTGTTTGCCTATGTTCAAACCGACGGGAAATTCGACCTGGACCGGTTTAACGAAGAGTATTGGCAACGTTTTGAGGATTTCTTGAATATGACGCATGAACGGAACATCATTGTACAGATTGAGGTTTTTGATCCCTGGGATTTATTTGAGGATCATGAGGCACAGGGAGGGTGGTCAAAGCACCCGTATAATCCGGTTAACAACATAAATTACACCGAAGCGGAATCAGGACTGCCGACTGTCGTAGATTACGCTCCCGCCGACTCTCCCAGCGACCATCCCTTCTTTAACTCGGTGCCGGAACTTGACAATAATCAAATTGTTTTCGGATATCAGAAGGCGTATGTGGACCGGATGCTCTTACACTCCCTTAAGTATCCGAATGTTATTTATTGCATCCAAAATGAAAGCGGCGAGGAGCTGGCTTTCGGTGACTACTGGGCGGACTATATACATCAGAAGGCTCAAAAGGCTGGTCGAACGGTGTATGTCACCGACATGCGTCGTAACGCTGATCTCACAGCTTCCGATCACTATCACATTTATGACAATACGGAGCGGTTCAACTATCTCGATGTCGCGCAGAACAGCTGGATGACCGATCAACATCACTATGATCAGATCCTCTTCGTGCGTGACTACATTAGCGAGGCTCCTCGTCCGATCAATACGGTAAAAATATACAACAGGGATGGGGATGATGAATCTGTAGCCCGTTATTTTCGTATTATTTTTGCGGGAGGCGCCAGCGCCAGATTTCATCGGCCGGCATTCCGTGATGATACGGATGCTCAGGAAATTTCCACAAGCTGGGGATTAGGGCTGGGACCCCGGGCGCGAACTACGATTGGTAGCGCGAGAATGCTGGCTGATCGGTTTGATCTGTTTGCCTCCCGGCCCGCTAATGATCTTCTTTCTGAACGTGCGGATAACGAAGCCTACGCGCTGGCTAATCCGGGGCAGCAATATGCCGTTTACTTTCCTGACGGCGGAGAGGTAATTCTCGATGTTTCATCCGTACAGGGCTCCCTGGAACTACACTGGCTTGATATCAACAATGGTGCCTGGCAGGAGACGCAAGATGCGGAAGGGGACGGGAGTATAACCTTGCAGGCGCCGGGTCCCGGCCACTGGGTGGTTGTTATTCAGTAAGATAAATTCAAAGTGGCTGGATATTACAAATAGTCAGCAACTGCAAGAGCAAAATATCTCAGATGGTGAAATTATTAACCATCATTATTCATAAACTGGGGTTTAAAAATGACAAAAAAATTATTCATACCTGTTTTCATTATTTTATTGGCTACGAATGCATGCACCCGGAATACCGGGGTTATTGATGATGATAAAGTAGTCGTGACAAAAGAGCAAAGATTTGGTTACATGACCTGGAAGATCCAGGCTGCAAATGGCACCTGGCATTATGAGATTGAAAACCTGGAAACGGGTGAACTGAGCACAGGATTTAATTCTGCTATCGACAAGGCCGGAAATGACTGGATTGCAAATAATTGTGTTGGAATGAAGGAATGGAGGGGATGGCCTAATTTTGGTTCAGATGGGTTCGGTCACCCTTGCCGTGGCGGTAATGGCCAATCAAGATGGCTGAATTCCGATGGTCAACCTCTTGAGTTTGATAAACGGCTTGTTGGTGATCATCTTATCCTTGAATCCTGGAATGACCAATTTAAACTCTGGTTTCATTTTTTCCCGGGTCATGCTGCGATTGGAATAATAGAAGCTCATGATCTGTATTCTTTTCTATGGGAAGGTCCTATTGCCGGCGAAATGAAAGTAGAACAACAGTATTATGTTATTGAGGATGGGATACAGAGAAGAATAGCATTTAATACCGGACTTGGCTACCTGGAACCTGAATTTGGGAGAAATTTTCCATCTCCTTTTTTCTATTTAGCTGATGAGGAAGCTGAACATATAGTTTATATCGGAGTGAAAAACCAGAGTGAAGGTGGTGACGAGGGTTGGTGTCAGCCTGGTAATATGGTAATTTTCAGTTTCGGACGTGAAAATGATGAACGGGCCTTATATGGCACCGAGGCAGTTAGTGTATTTGGATTCCTGGATAAAGATATCGGACATGAGGGGATTAGTAAATTTATTAATGACAGGTTGGATGACCCGTTTTAAGCTTGTTTGAATATTATTGAACCGTTCGAATATCGTTACCTACTTCCAAAATATGCGTTGCGACAGATATTCTAAGGTGATTAATCTCGCGCCGGTGGACGTTTTCTTTAAGTTCATCGGTTAAATTCTTTTCTCGATCAAATTATGGTTTATAAAGGCAACCGCCAAACTGCCGCTTGAAACCGCAACCGAAATAGCCGTCATTTACACTCGGATTCCGACTGTTGTTTGACGATCCGCCTGAGGTGGGTCCCCGCTTCAGGGGATTGCATCGAAGATTCATCGAATTCCGCCATGATGAGGTACAAGTGCGGGCGGGACCGGGACGTCTGCCGAGCGTGACGGTGAAGTCCCAAATCTCACCGTCACGGTTGACGCCGACCCGGACCTCCTGATCCGGACACGCCCGGGTGATCCGCCGGACGAGATCTTCCGGCCGGCGGAGTTTTTTCCCATCGACCGTCAAGAGAATATCCGTCGTTTCTTCATCGCGAACCTCCGTGTAATCTATCCAAACGGATAGACCCCGGAAGGAGAAAAAAGGTTACAGTGAAAAGAGGGTATTTCCAAGACGAGGATGCCGCACGGACCGGAAAGATCCGATCCCGGTCCGGGGCAGAAAACAGACTTGATTTTTGATATGACATGTCCTATATTGGAACATCATTATAAACAAACAGTATTTTCTTCCAGGGGATTATGACGGACAAAAAACACATACTTGCCATCGAGGATGATCCGACCTATATCCGCCTTCTCAAGACATATCTCGAGGCCAAAGGATATCAGGTCACGATTATCAGCGACGGACTCAAGGCACTCAATTCCGTCCGTCAGATCATGCCCGATCTCATTATTACGGATCTGATGCTTCCCGGGCTCGACGGCCATAAGTTTTGCCGCATGGTCAAATTCGATAAAAACACGGCCCATATTCCGATCATCATGCTGACCGCGCGCGACCTCGACAAAGAGGTGGAACTGGCGAAAAAAGTCGGCGCGGACATTTTCCTGAGCAAAACCAAACCGATTCAGGAGCTCCTGAAGGTCATCCCCGACCTCCTGAATCACGCCTGATCGATATTTTTACAGGGTTGCCGGGGGAAGGCAGCCCTTTTCTATCCCTTCCGGGAGTCTGACCATGAAGGCCATGGTACAGATGCAGACATGCGATCTCCGCCATGCCGAAGACCCCCTCGTCTTATGCGACTGGAAGGAGCCGGAACCCGGACCGGGCGAAATCCTGATCCAGGTGTCCGCATGCGGCGTCTGTCATACCGAACTGGATGTGATCGAGGGCCGAACGCCCCCGTCCCGTTATCCCGTGATCCCCGGCCATCAAATCGTGGGCCGAATCATCGGAATGGATGAAGGGGTTCGGGATTTCGACACGGGGGACCGCGTGGGGGTGGGGTGGATCTACAATACCTGCGGAACCTGTGTGTTTTGCCGGTCGGGGCTGGAAAATCTTTGTACGGATTTCAGAGCCACGGGAAGAGATGCGCACGGCGGATATGCGGAACGGGTGGCGGTTCCTTCCCGTTCTGTATATCGGATTCCGGATGGCCTGACCGATATCGAGGCCGCGCCCCTGCTCTGCGCGGGGGCGATCGGATATCGCGCGTTGAATCTGGCCGGGCTGAAAAACGGTCAGACCCTCGGGCTCACCGGATTCGGGGCTTCGGGACATCTCGTCTTGAAAATGGCCAGGTACCGTTATCCCGATTCTGCGGTATTCGTTTTCGCCCGGAGAGAGCGGGAGCGGCGTTTCGCACTCGAACTGGGAGCGCAATGGGCTGGAGATACAGATGACACCGCGCCCCATCCCTGCGACGCCCTCATCGATACGACTCCCGCATGGAAACCGGTGGTCGAAGCACTCAGGAATCTGAACCGCAACGGCAGGCTGGTCATCAATGCGATCCGTAAAGGAGACGCGGATCGGGACAATCTTCTCCGTCTCGATTATCCGGTCCATCTCTGGATGGAGAAGGAAATCAAATCCGTGGCGAATATCACGCGCAATGACATCCGGGAGTTTCTCGACCTGGCGGCTGAGATTCCGATCCGTCCGGAGGTGGAACGCTATGCATTTTGGGATGCAAACCGCGCCCTCCACGATTTGAATGCCGGAAGGATACGCGGCGCCAAGGTCCTTGAAATCCAATCCGGTGCAGCCATGGATCCCTGAAACTCATAATCTTTATCACTGTGTCTGCAGGAAAATCCGATGAAAATGCTAAAGAATGTCTTGAATGTTCTGATCGTCCTGATTGCCGGGTTTCTGATTATCGCCGCATTTCTTCCGGACAGTTATCATGTTGAACATTCGGTGCGTATATCACAACCCGCCGATTCGGTGTATGACTACCTGATCGACCATCGCAATCGCAGGGTGTGGGATCCATGGATCGAACGTGAGCCCGATGCGGTTCTGGTCCTCTCCGGTCCGCGGACGGGTGTCGGCGCTTCCTGGACTTGGGAAGGCCGGATCATCGGATCGGGTTCGATGACGATCGTGGCTGTCGACACGGGACGATCCATACAATCCCGGCTTCGGTTTACGTCACCCCGGCAGAGTGAAGCCGATATCTTCTGGCTGTTCCAGCCGTTGCAGGATGGTACGGAAGTGCGCTGGACAATCGAGGGAAAACTGAGGTATCCGTTCGAACGGTTTGCCGGACTGTTTTTCGAACGCATGATCGGTCCCGATTTCGAGCGGGGACTCGATAATCTGAAGACGGTGCTTGAATCCGGCCTGACGGAATAAAGACATGGAAACAAAAAAGACCATACTCATCATCGAAGACAATCCTTCCAGTATTTACTATCTACGTCGGGTTCTCGAGAAAGAGGGATACCGTACGCTCGTGGCCGAAGGCGGTTTTTCCGGTTTCGAGATGGCGCGCACGGAAAAACCGGATCTGATTCTGCTCGATATCATGCTGCCCGATATGGACGGCCATAAAGTTTGCCGGATGATCAAGATGAACCGGGCGCTTCAGCATATCCCCGTCGCCATGTTCACATCTCGCGACACGGACGAGGATGCGGAAAAGGCCAAAGAAGGCGGAGCGGACGCCTTTATCCTCAAATCCACCCGGATCGAAATTCTCGTCAATATCCTGCAGCGGTTGCTTGAAAAGAATACGGATTCGCATCAATCACGGGATGGTTGACGCATTCGGCAGATGACAATGAGATGGACACAAGATATTGCGGAATGCCTGCGCTCTTTTAGCTTGAATCAGTCTGCTTCTCTTTGACTCGCATCAACCCGAAAG
Organism: bacterium; assembly: GCA_011046415.1. Lineage (GTDB taxonomy): Bacteria > Zhuqueibacterota > QNDG01 > QNDG01 > JABMRT01 > DSAP01. Next base: position 10,765 of record DSAP01000105.1, read on the forward strand.
TCTCTTTCGTTTCTTTTGTTTTCTCTCATACCTTGAACTTATTCCAACGCCAGTTCGTCCTCCACGACCTGTTTGAGCGTCTGTCGCTTGCGGATCAATCGGAGGGTTCCGTCCGTCCGTAACAAAACTTCCGGGGCTTTGACCAGGGAGTTGTAGTTGGCGAGCGACATGGCGGAACAGTAGGCGCCGGTGCCGCCGATTACGAACAAATCACCGATTTCCGGATCGGCCATCATCCGCGGGATGATGTGGCCCTGATGATCCAGGCTCTGTGAGTCGCCGCTCTCGCAGCAGCGGCCCACGACCACGCGAAAATCCAGTTCGTACTTCATGGCGTTCAGGTCGTATTCCGAGGACAAGAGCGTTCCGTTCTCCGATACGATATAAAAAGGATGCCGTGAACCGTATAGAAGCGGACGGGTGTTGATTTCCATGCCGGCGTCGATGATGATGAATTCGAATCCGGTCGGCCCGGACCACTTCTCGTCCACGACACGCGCCACAACATACCCGGCATTCGCCATGATCAAAGTCCCGGGTTCGATGACCATGTGCAGCTTCCGTCCCGTACGGCGCGCGAAATCCTCGAACCGGTCCCTTGCATGTTCTCCCAGAACCTGGATGTCCGCCGCGGTTTCATCCGGCATGCGGGCTTCCCTGAATCCGCCCCCCAGATTCACCGTGTCCGCATCCGGGAAATATTTTTCTGTGATCTGAAGTTCCCGGTCGATGTTGTCGCGCCACATGTCCGGATCGCCTCCGGACCCGATGTGTACATGCACCTGGCGGACAGTCAGTCCCCTGTCCCGTATCAGCTCCGCGGCCCTGTCCAGCGCGGCCAGATGAATGCCGAAACTGGAATAATTGTCCCCGGTGTTCCGCGTCACGGATTCCCCGGCGCCGACCCCGGGATTGATCCGCAGGGCCAGCGGAATTCCGTGGCGGGAGGCAAAATCCGAAATCAGGGTCAGCTGACGCAGCGAACAGACGGTGTATGTCAATCCGTTACGGATCATGGATTCCAGATCCTCACGGTCTTTTCCCCCCGGGACTTGCTGTGAAGTCAGCATCATTCGATCACAGGGGATGCCGGCCAGAATGGCGCGCCGGGCTTCGTACAGTGTGCTCAGATCCAGTTGCAGACCCTGTGCATGAATCAGCTGGAGTAAAGCCCGGGAGGCATTGGCTTTCACCGCGTAGCGCACGGTCAGGCCGAAGGCGCTGGGCATGGAGAGCGCTTCAGCGCATTTCCGGACGATCACGGATTCATCGTAGAGGTAAAGCGGTGTGCCGAATTCCTGGGCGGCCCGGATGATGACATCCGTGGTAACCTTTCCGAAGGGGGTGATCTGCCGGTTCTTGAGCCAGGTCATCTTATATCCTCAAATTCTGTTGAATGCTGTCGACCGCGCGTCGGATGTCTTCCCGATGACCGAACGCACTGAGACGGAAGAATCCCTCGCCGCTCGGCCCGAATCCCGCGCCGGG
>DSAP01000083.1 GCA_011046415.1 bacterium
CCGCCGGATTGAAAAAAAGCGCGCTCGAACCCGTCTCCAGACTCGTCAGAGCCTCCGCCATCGCCGATCCCCGCGCATCCGATACCACGCTCAAAAACTGAAACCCCGTCTGCGCAAGCTTCTGATTTTTCTGGCTGTAAACCGACGCGGTCATCATGGTGAGAATGACCGCAATCCCGGTCCATATCTTGATGTGCCTTCTCATTGTTTTCTCCCCTCTTACCGGATGACCACGAATTTACGGAAAATGTTCTCTCCCTTGCTGTATATCTTCTCGCCCTTGCGATATAACAGATCTCCGGTCTGGTATCTCAGTTGCAGGTTTTCATTATACATGTCGTGCCAGGCGTACGTGTCCTCTTCGGCATAGATGTCTTGCGTGACTTCGACATAGAGAATATAGATGCCACTGACGATGATCTGACGGCTCGATGTCAGGCTGTCCCAGAGTTCGTCACCGGAAGTGGACGTATGGTCTTTTTCCCAGATCAGGTCGCCCCGTTCGGTATAGACCCTCAGTTTACACAGGGGAGGCAGGCCGTAAAACGCAATCCGGTCATATTGATACTTGTCACCGAACTGGAATGTACGGGATCGGATATCATAGGGATTCGGCACGACCCGGACTTCGCTCAGGAAAGATTCGGCACGGCGGCTGAGTTGAACACTGCGACTGGTCATCGTCCAGAATTTGCTGCTGTATTGCGCCCTGCCGTCATTGTCCGAACCGTCATTTCTGGTCTGTATATAATAGTAATAATCGAAACCACGGGAGGCAGAGGTGTCTTCCCAGGTGTGCACCGTATTGGACGCATCGCATTCAAATACTTTCTTATACACCGTATTGGGAGTCATGACCGTCCCCTCGGAACGGCAGATGACGTACCCGTCGAATCCGGCGGTTGAGGTCGCATTGTCGGCCCATGAAAGGATGATCCGATCCCCGCCCGGCGTGATTGTGAATTCTTCCGGCGGAGGCGGATAACTCAGCCTGTAACCGGACTCATAATTCCGGCGTGCATTTTGGAACATCTGCAACAGGGAGTCCCGGCTCGTCCAGACCCAAGCCTTCTTGTATTGTGTATGATTCGGTGCCACGGAGCCATCAGGCATGATCAGCCCGGGACTGCTGGTACCCCGGTAATGCTGAAACCAGTTCCAGCCGACCTCCTTGTTTTTCTCCCGGGATAAACCGGCCACCCCTCCCGCCACCACGATGTGAATGCTGTCGCCGACTTCCAGCGTATAGGGTCCGTAACACTGGACCGAACTCACACCATGATCCATTTCGCCCCAGTCATTGGCCGCCTGTCCGGAAGCCTCGACCTCTTCGGCATGGGTGCGTGCCGGATGTCCGGCCGTCATTTTCGCATAACGCAGATTCATCAATGGTTCATCGAAATCGGATTGCGCCCGCTTGGCTTCCGGTCCATCCGAATAAATCCACTGGGTCGTGCGGGGCTGATAGATATCGTCCGTGGGATCATGCGGTGATTTGTCCGCGTGCAGTGTCATATGGCCCGCGAATTTGGCCGCGGCCATGATCCCGTTCTCCTGCTCGTTCGGACAGCCCCAGTCATCTTCAAGTGGAACCGGACGCTCGGAATGGGGGCCGTAATAGGCCCAATGGGCACGCAGTTTGTAGTACAGGGAACCCGGATCGTTGAATTCCGGCATGGTAGGATCCTGGCCGACATTATCCGTGACGACATTCATACCCCATGCTGAATTACTGACGCCCCACATATAGGATCCGTCATCCCATTGGGATTCGCCGGCGAATGTATAACGGTAAAGAAGAGAAAAATAGAAATCTTCCAGGGTTTGCGGATTCGTTGTGCCTTCATTGTCGATAATGCCCGTGTTCTTGATCACATAATCGTAGATATAATAATTACCCTGCTCTTCATCCCCATAGGCATAGATTTTTTTAGTGATCGTCGCTCCCATCTCGCTGTGGTTTCTCACCACAATCACCCGGTCCGCCGGCAGGTCCGGATCCGGGACTTCATCCAGCACATCATAATAAGTGAGGTTGGAAGCGGCTTCACCGGCCACCATGACGATTGGATGGTTTTGTCTTCCCAGCAGTTTGAATTCATAGGCATCCGATATGGGCCGGTTGGTGTATTCATTCGGTTTCAGGCCCACATTGATCACATAGTTCTGAACGGTTTTATCGGCCAGAGAATGGTAAAAGTTTTTGCACCCCAGCCACATTCCCTTGGACCGAAGGGTCGCCTGAACGATTCCGTATTCACCGGGCCATGAGAAACTGACGGTTCTTTCCTCGGTGCCGGCCGTTTCAGACTCCGAGCCCTGTTCGGAGAAATACGCGTGCAGCGCGTTGACTCTGAGCCATCTCAATTCCCCGGATCCGCCGAGAACCTGAGCCTGTAGCGATCGGTCTCCGGCCATTAAGAAAAGGACCGAACCCCAAAGAATCCATTTCAAACCATTGTTCATTTTCATCGACAAACCCCTTTTTGCTTATTTATTCAGATCAAACGAGATTCTCGCGCCAAAGAAGATATGGCGCGGATTGAAAAACGTAAATGAGCTCATGTTGGGCATATCAATATAGGCCTTATTGTCGAGCACCCATTTCAGCTGGTCGGGATCCGCCTGAAACCATGCACCGGCTTCTGCATTAAAAACCATGTATTCACGGGTTGCACCGTTGTAATAGATCACTCCTTCTGTACCCAAATCATTTTCGTAATCGATGAGGCCGCGCCATTGCATGGGATGATAGTCCACGCCGGGATTCCGGTATTCACCCACCTTGTCATTCCCGGGGATATTATCATAGGCCTGATTATCGGGCAGATGCAGGCTCTCCATATACTTGACCCGGTCATCCGAACGTCCTCCGAAATTAGCCATCGACATCCGGCGATAGTTGAACAGGTTGTTGATATCGGCGAACGCCTGGATGCGGAAACGGTTGATACGGAACGTTTTGCTCAGACGCAGGATCGAATTGAAATAATCCTTCCGCCGTACATTGTTGACGACGGAACTGATGCTTTTCGGATTGTATGTCTCCCATCCCCCGGATTGCCAGTCAAGAAGGATGTTGGCCATATATCCCCCCAATGGGAAGAGACCGAGGCATGAGGGCCCGTATGTGTCCGGTGTAAAAAGGGACAGGTTGAATCGGGCATAGGGCTGCGGGACGGGTTTATTCTGATACAGATTCGTCGTCATTTCATCGTAATATTTCTGCTTTGACGGATCCTGATAGATTTGTGCCCTCCCGAAATGTCCGGAGGAACTGACCTGATAGGTATAATTTCCGAAGAAGGTCCACCAGCGTCCCCGGCTCTTGCGCAGGGTCAGCTCAAATCCGCGGATATCCTCGTAACTGTTGCTCGTACTGCGGTTATACACGTATCCGCTGATCGCGTGATAGGTGGTCACATCCTGCTGATCTGTAATATCATGATAGAATGCGGAGAGCTGGACCAGATAATCATTGAAAAGGGAGTGATCGTAACCCAGCTCATAAGAAACGGTTTTCGCGAGAGTCAGGTTGGGGTTACCCATGGTGTTCAGCCTCCCGTCTTCCCAGCGTCCGACCCTGAACAGGGATTCATAGGATGGGGACTGTTTGAAATGACCGTAATTAAAAAAGAGTTTGGAGTTTTCGGTGATGGGATGGGAGATCCCCAATCTGGGACTGAGCTGCCATTGGGGTTTGGGATCGATCCGTGGAAATCCCACGTCTTGTTCGTATGTTTGATAACCCGCCGACAGGAAGTTGATGTCAAACGGATCGACATTCCACCATTGGAAATTCGCATTGGTATAGTCGAGTCGCAATCCCGCATTCATGATAAAATATTTCGTTTCGAGCTTATCCTGAATATAGAACGCAGCCCGAATCGGGAAAACATGCATCCGGATGTGGTCTTTCCACTTGGATTCCTGATAGTTATCGATTTCGCCATAATCCAGGTTCAGATCGTTGTAGACCAGCTCCACACCCGCTTTCACAAGATTGTTGAAATTGAGCTGGCTGGTCAGATTCGCCTTGAGCGTGGTCGCGGATACTTTCGAATTGTCACGCCGTTTACATGTGAATTGGCCGAAAATCATCCCGGAAACCTCACTCGCCCCTGAGAAAACATCATAGCCGAAAGGGGCTTCATCAACGAAATAACCGGGAACGACTTCGTGGATCTCCCTTGTATCCCGCCTTGCAGGCGGACGCGTATAATAGGTGCGATAAATATGCTCCAGAGACACCTCATAAAAAGTTCTCGGATTCAGGGTGTGCGTCAGCTTGGCAGCGATATTCTTATGCCCGATATCCGACAGACTGAACATGCCGGTCCCAAAAAGGGGACTGAGTTCATTGCTGAGCGTGCCGGCGATCTGGCCGGGATAGCGCAGATAGCTGTAAGACCAGTTTGCCTGCATCGTGTATTGCTTCCCCATGAGTCCGGACACCATCAGTTTCATGGAAGGTGAGATGTCCGAGATGAGTTTCATGTTCCAGTCATAGTCGATATAGTCATCCCTTGTCAGCGGCACGAGCAGCATTTCCCTGTGCCGCCGGTAGGAGGTGAAGAATCTCAGGTTCCCGAGTTTGGTTCCGATGAACGGCACCGGCCCTCCGAAACCGGCATCGATGTCATAATCCGGCTGGTCCAGCGGCGGCTGTTTACGGGTCTCCCACATAAAAACCCGTTGCGCCCCCAGGGGCGACAGATCATTGGTGGGATCACTATCGGTCATCAGACGTTCTGAAATGGCGTTCCACCCCACAAAGTCCGGATATTGATTCCGGGTATAGGTGTCCCATGCGCCGTTATGGGTTCCTTCCCAGCAGACCGCATCATCATAATAGGGCCGGAGCCAGAAAGAATTGGGATCAAACGGCGAGATGCCAAAATGTTTGGGGCCGGGTTTACTGTAGCGCATGTCGATACTGCCGTGGTAATGGGTCGCGCTTCCCTCTTTGGTCACCACATTGACGATACCGGAGCGCACATGACCGTATTCCGCGTTGAATCCCCCGCGTTCGATGGATATCTCCTGGACGGCACTCAGCGCCAAACTGGATATCGGATTGTTATTCCGCGGATCACGCAGGGTGACGCCGTCAAGCAACACGAGTGCCTCCTGCGCCCCACCCCCCCGGATCTGAAGACCGCTTTGAATGCCGGCCTGTAAACCCACCACCTGCTGGATACTGGAAACGGGAAGTTCTTCCAGTTCGGCACCGGTCACGGCCACCACGCTCGTGGCTACATCGCGTTTGACGATGTTCTTCTCTGCCACGACCGTCACCGCCTCCCCCAGAACCGCTTCCATCTCCATGTCCATGTCTAAAGGCGTCGTCTGGTCGATCATCACGCGCACATTCGTCACCGTGACCCGGGCGTACCCGATCACGGAAAACTGAATGCTGTAAAACCCGGGTGGAAGATTCAGGATGGTGAAACGCCCTTCAAGGTCTGCCGCCGCTCCGTAATCCGTGCCCACCACCACCACATTGGCTCCGGGCAGCGGATCCCCGCTCTCTTTGTCCGTCACGGTCCCGGCGATCTTTCCGGTCGTACTGGACCACAATGCCGTACAACAGAGAAACACGCCGCACAACACCGATGCAATGACCCTGCGTTTGTCTGTTTTCATAACCGTCTTTCCTTATTTTAATCCTCAGCGCATGACGAACAGGATGATCACAAACAGTTAATCATGGTTTTATCCGATGACAAACAAAACATCTTGGCATACCGGGCAAAATATACCCCATATCAAACCCCGTTGATCCGCGTCGTCTGACCGTCTCATTTTGGGCTCTTTCACGTGTTCGAAATCCAGGAGAAGAATGAATCAAATATAACCCTCGATTCGGGTCATCGAAGTTTAACAACCCCACCCAATAAATGCAAGCCTTATTGCACCTTTTGTCATTTTTCTTATCGGCACCGGGAAAACGGACTGGAACCGGTTTATCGATCCCGGCCGGGATGATTCAGCAAATCATCGACCGCGTTGACCAGCAGGATGTAGCTTGCACTGAGGTTGACCACATACTCGTTTTCCCTCCACAGGAATGGCCGGTCCTCTTTATTTTCAGGGAAATCGGGTTTCACGACGAGTATTCCCGGCACCACGCCTCCGGCGATGAACGGGAAATCGGCGCGGTTCAATTCAAGAAAAACAAAACCCTAAGCAGGGTCTTGCATAGGGTTTTGATGGACCTCGGACATTACCTCCCGGCATGTTCCACATCCGACCCGGAATCACGCCGACTGTCATCCGTTTGCCTCACACGCTGGCTACTTCAGCAAAATCATCTTCCTGACATCGGTAAAGCCGTCATGCCGGATGCGATAATAATAGATGCCCGCGGAAAGATCCTCCGCCGCAAAATGAAACGTATAACGACCTGCTTCAAAATGATGATCGGCCAATGTCCCGACCAGTTTGCCTTGAATATTGAATACCTGAAGCGTCGTATGTCCGGCTTCAGACAGCATGAATTCAATCTTCGTCGTCGGATTAAACGGGTTGGGATAATTTTGAGCCAGAAAGCAAGTTGTCGGACGGGCCGTCTCTTTCTTCACGGCATTGTCGGGGCCACCGCCCAGTGCGACCATGTACGCGACTTCTGCAAGAAAAACCTGTGCAGATTCATCGGTAAAATTAAAATAATTAAAAGGGGGGCCACTACTGACATCGGTCCCGTTGCCAATCAGGGTGCGATGGCCTGACGGATAGTCGCCGGCGCCGACATAAAACTCGACATCCGGTTCGAAACGCGCAAATAAGACGGTATTATCCGTCTCGAGCCGGGCCAGTGCAATCCCGAAACCGGCATCGTCCGTACCGATAGCGTCAAACGGGGCATTCACCCAGGGAACAATCAGACCAGGCATGTCAATATTGTCGAATACAGGATCATCCGCTTCCTCGATGATCGCATAATAGACAGCCCCCTCTTCCGTGACACTCATGATATCTGTCGTATTAAACCAGTTTAGGCGATTACTCCGCAAACCCCACACATTCGGGGTCATCAGGGGCGTCGTTAATCCGTTCCAGGCCTCTTTGTGATCTCCCAAGACGAGACTGGGGACACGACGCCCCACAATAATCAGGTTGGCGTTGTTCAAGGTATCCAACGTCGCTTCTTCGGCTGTCGACAAAGATTCGTTGTAGAATGGGATGACCTCATAACCCGCATCTTCTAAAAAGTAAATCCAAGTCATATCCGGCGGTTCACCCGTTTCAGGATCGATGGTGTAAGGTTCGAAAACAAAAACGATGGTGCCTCTGGACTGGGCGTGCAGAATCGTTCCCAAACTGAAAACGATCAGGAACACAAGAAACGCTTGTTTCTTAAACATCTCTTCCACCTCCATTTTTTTGCGATTGAGACTCTCCCTGACACGCGGTTACGTTATCTTACTTTGTTTATTCTTTCACCTCCATCCAATTTATGCGTCTTTTTCTTCCTTTCCATTCTTGGAAACCGTTACCCCCAGTCGAGCTCTTTTTTCTGATTCCCCGTATTCCCGTGAATTCGCTTCAATATACGGGGCAAAACCCTCCATCCACCCCCTTTCCTTTCCGATACGATTTTGGATTGGTCTGATACCCGGTTCAACGATCACCCGCCTCTGGGAAGTGCTCGACACCTCTCTTTCTTCATCCCATCTGCGTGTACGAACACCTAAGCAAACAAAAGAAAGCGTGATTCACTTTTCAATGATCTCGATGATCCTGTCTTTCGGAATCGACTTTCTTCCGAGGACGGAAAAAACTGCGTCAATTTATATTTTCCGATGAATGAGAAATTATAAACATTTCTTCTAAAAAGAGCAAGCTTTTTTGTTGCTTTTTCTTTTTCTTGAAATCCTGCATCCGGTTCCGATAAAAATACCCATCTGAGGAAGTTGATCTTGTGTTTTAACCAGGGAGCTTGCCCAGAGTGAATCGACAAAGTCCCCTCCGCATCACAGGCTCCAGAACCCAAGCTCAGGCCATCCTCATCAGCTCCTGCGCCTGCGCCATCTTGGAACGGATGTTCAGTCCGTATGCGCAAGTCACCGTACATACGGCACAATCCGCGCACCGGTTCGCGGAGCGAAAAAAGGGGATATCGCGAAATGCGGATCTGGCCAGGGCAGCGTCCCGGTATCCCTCGTAATACATCAGCGCGCGGTTCGTTTCCAATATATCGACATGCCGGGGACATTGCGCTTCGCAGGCCCCGCACATCCGGCATAGTCTGGAATCGATCGTTTTTCCGTACTGTTCGAGCCTTTTACGGTCCAGCCATCCCATTCTCGAGCCCATGACCCGGACGTTTTCCTCGAGCTGCGCAAAGGTCGTCATGCTGGGAACGGTCGTGTGGACACCGGGATTCTGGAGCGTCCATTTGAGCGCCGCCTGATGCGGGGTGAAACTTCCCATTTCGTGATCGGCATACCCGCCCGCCTGGGTCTTCATGGCCACGATCCCGATGCCGGCTTCGGCCGCATTCCGGATCGCTTCGGTGAGTTCCGGAGGCGATTTGAAATTGTAGCTCACGAGAATCACATCGAAAAACCCCTGGGACGCGGCGGCATTGAGGAGCCCGGTCTGGTTGGAATGGGTCGTAAAACCCAAGAAACGCGCCTTGCCGGACTCTTTGATTTTTACAAGCGTGCCAAGGGTTTCTTCGTGGATGATCTGTTCCACCCTGTTGATGCTGTGTAGCTGTATTACATCCACCGCCTCGGTTTGCAGGGCCTTGAGGCTGGCGTCGAATGAATCCATAATCGCTTCTTCCGTTGTTCTGTTCGGCAGAATCTTCGTGGCGACGATCACCTCATCACGGCGGACTTTGAGCACCTGTCCGAGAACGGTCTCGTTGAAACCGTCCATATACCGGCGTGCGGTGTCGAAATAATTGACACCCAGATCGATCGCCCGGTGGATGACCGCGGGTTCGCGCGTCCGCATGCAGCCGTATCCGACCGTGGAGACTTTCAGTCCGGTTTTCCCAAGCGTCCGGAATTCTGTTTTCGGTCCGTTCCCGGTCAACGCCGGATTCAGGACAGGGAATGCCAGCCCGGCCATTCCGACCATGACGCCCCTGCCGAGGAACTCGCGTCGGGAAACAAGTTTCTCTTCCATGGGTTTCCTCCTGTTCGTTTCGACTGCGAAAGCGACATAAAATCCGCCTCGATTCGTCCGAATGTTTCGAATAGAATGGTGAATAATACAGAATCCCTGGATTAAATGCAATCGAAACACGCTTCCGGAGGACAGAAAAATGGGAGTGGCCATCTGTCATAAATCGGCCGGTTGAGCAGATACGGGACAAGGAACCGAACCAAATAAAAAAAAGCTTGACAATATCAAAAAAAAATGTATCTTGTGTCACGATTTTTCGGTGTTTCAGGGAACAAAACCAGTGCCTGGTCTGTAAAAAAATTTCAAACAAGGATGAATCAAGGAGATGGCATGGCCGATCAAGAATCCGGAAAGGTGTTATGTGAAATCTGCGGGAAGAAGATACCGCCCGAACGCCTCGAAATCCTTCCGGATACCACCACCTGCGTCGACTGCAGCCAGACAAAACCGTATTCCAGTGAAGACTTGCTCGGTTTGAACATCGCCGACGAGGAATTACCGGACGGGATCAATCTGGAAGACTACGACGAATCGGGAACGGACATCTCCGTATCTCCGATGGACTATCCGTAATCCGGCCGGGATCATGGCGAACAGGCTATTTAGAATCATAAATCGGAAGGGAACAGGGCACAGGCTGTTCCCTTTGTTTTTTATGATGATCCGGATCGGCTTCATTCCTGCATGGGGCCAGCCGTCCGCCCCGCCGGAACCGCAGACGGAAGACAATCCCGGATCCGGACGATTCCATCTTGAAATCGAACCCCGGAATTTTGAACCGGAACTACTCGAATCCGCGCTGCTCGCGTCCACAAATCAGGAACGGATACAGAGAGGATTGCCTCCTCTCATCCGGAACGACCGGCTGGCGCAGTCTGCCCGAAGATACAGCGAGGATATGCGGCGGAGGCAGAAAATCTCGCACGTGTCACCGACGTACGGTCTGGAGACTTTGCCGGCACGGCTGGAACAAGCCGGCATCGCGCCGGTCAACGCCTCCGTGGCGGAGAATCTCGCCGTGGATTATTGCCTCGTTATCAGCGGCATCCCGTTTTATCTGGAAAACCGATCCGGAACGGAACGGTACATGGATGCCCGGACCCGTAAGCCGGTCCGTCCCTATACCTATCACGCCTTCGCCCGCCAGGTTGTCGACCGCTGGATACAATCGCCCGGCCACCGCGAAAATCTGCTTAATCCGGGATTCCAGCGCATCGGCATCGGGGTCTCCGCCGGCCGATACCGGGGGCTCGATGCGATCTATGTCACCCAGCATTTCTGGGGCGGATTCGAAGACCATCAGGAGCCTTGACCCGTGGAACAGAATCCGCTGTCAGCCTGTATCTTCCGCCCGCTATTCCGTTCCCGTTGACTCATATCCGGGACGGATTCCCTCATTGTATTGTAATTTTCGAAAAATTTCCTTAGTTTTCATGAACGTCGAAGGCTTTCGGCATTCTTTCCCAAAACGGATGAATGATCATGAATGGAATCAAAACACCGCTCACGTTCGGGATGCTCGCCGTCCTGTTCTTCTCCTGCAGCGATCCGCTCTCGGATCGGGACAAACGAACCCTCGTCCGGACGTTGATCGAAGGATCCATCGATCCCGGAAAGTATGTGATTTTCTGGGACGGAAGAGATAAACAGAGGGAGTGGGTCGCGCCCGGTGAATATGTCTGCAAATTCTGGACGCGGGATTACGGTCAGCAAATCGAAATGAAAGCGCTCGCGGGGGACCCCGACCGCCCCCCACGGCTCAACGACAGCACCCTGGTCGCGATGCCGCCCGTCCCGCTTCACTTTCTGCTCGAGAAAAACCGCCCCGATCCTTTCCATGTGAATGAAGGGACGAACATCCCGTTCGACATCCCGTATCGTGCGGCGGTGAGGCTGACCATCCACCGGAAAGAGTGAAACGGCATGTCGCGTTCCAAAAAACCGGACACACCGGACGGACTGCCCGACGCGGTGATCGTCACGGACATCCTCGATCTGCACGGATTCTATCCCGAACAGATTCCCGAAGTGGTGCATGCATTCCTCGAAAATGCCCGGGATTTATGTCTGGAACAGGTACGGATCATACACGGCAAGGGGAAAAGCCGCCTGAAATGGGAGGTCCGTCAAATCCTGAAAGGGCGGGAGGATGTGGCGGAGTTCCGGGACGCCCCGCCGGAATCCGGGGGATGGGGCGCGACCCTGGTGTGGATGCGGAGCGATAAAAATTGTCCACCCCGACGACCGGACGGCCGAGAAACCCGCCCGTCCGGATCCTAAAGGGAGAACTTCCGGAAGATCCCCGACAGAAGATTTCGGGGAGGACAAACAGAGAAATGGGACCTCGTAAACAGACGAACATGTCCACTATGTCCCCAAAACAAAATACCTACTTGGTTTTATCGTAGGGTTTCTCGTTTCCCTCAAGTAGTTTCTTATGTGCTAGCATGAGAGCAAATACAAAATAGCCAACACCATAAAAAAAGAAAAAAGAAGCAGACGCTTGGCGGACCCCAAACAAAAAGTTCTGTCAGGGTAAATCTGAAAATTTGTTTCAATATGTTTATAAATTTTTTCATAATTAACGACTTGTAGCCCATCTCGAAGATATACCACAACATCAAAAAACCTTACCCCATCACAACCTGAACGACATTCGTCTCTTTCATGGCCGATTCGGGAATCAGATTTCCCTCCATGGCTTCACCCCGGACAGTCAGGGACTTCACCCCTTTTTCCACATGATCGGGATTCACGACCGTGATCTCGAACATCTTCCCCCTGAAGCGGCGCCTGGCCGTGAACCCCTTCCAATCGGACGGAATGCAGGGATCGATCCGCAGCCCGTCGTATTCGGGACGGATGCCGAGGATGTACTGACTGATTGCAAAAACCGTCCATGTCGCAGAGCCGGAGAGCCAGGGCAGTCGCGAAACGCCGTGTTTCGGACTGGATTTCCCATGCGTGGACTGACAGACTACATAGGGCTCGATTTCGCGGATTTCCGCCCTGTCATTGTACGCCGCCGGCAGATAGGCGCGCAGATAGGCGTACGCCTGATCGCCATGCCCCAGCATGGCC
>DSAP01000022.1 GCA_011046415.1 bacterium
ACATGGACTGAATTGCCGGCAAAAGTCCTGCTCGAACTGATCGAGCTGAACCGTGCCGTCAAATGAAAACTGGATGATTTTTTCTTTCTGGGCGTCTTCCATCAAATCTTGCATCGCGCCGATCTTGATAATTTCGCCTTTCACAATAAAAGCAATGCGATGACAAAGCCGTTCGGCCTCTTCGATGTAATGCGTGGTCATAAAAATCGTGGTGCCTGTTTCATTCAGACTCTTTATCAATGCACGTATTTGACGGGCGCTGGCGACATCGATGCCGGTGGTCGGTTCATCCAGAAATAAAATATTCGGCTGGTGGATGATCCCGGCTGCGATGGTGAGTTTCCGCTTCATGCCTTTGGAATAGGATTTATAAGGCTTTTTGCCCGCTTCGGCTAAATTGAATTGTTCCAACAGATTTCTTGCCCGCTGCTCCCGCTCCGCTTTTTTGATGCCGTATAACGATGCGCAAAAACACAGGTTGTCGAAGCCGTCCATTTCTTCGTACAGGTTGCTTTCGTCCGGAACGACACCAATTGTTTCCTGTGCCTTCTTAATGTCGGATGTGTAATCCGTGCCATTAAAAAAGATGCTGCCTGAAGTTGGACGCGCCAATCCGGTGAGCATGTTGATGGTGGTGGTTTTGCCCGCGCCGTTGGGTCCGAGAAAGCCGAATATTTCCCCCTCCCAAACCCGAAAATCGATTCCGTCCACCGCGGGGTTCGGGCCGAAGGTCTTGGTGAGGCCGCGGACTGCCAGGATGGGGTCGTGTGTCATCGCGTCCGTCCTTTTTGTTTTTGAGAAAAGGTTCCTTTCAGTAAACACGCCAGATCAGATAAATCCCGCCCAGAATCACCAGTACCCCGCAGACCTTTTTCAATATCACCGCGCCTCTGGACCGTTCGTTCCAGTGCAGATATTTTTGCACCACGCTGGTGAAGGTGCCGGCCAGGACGATGACGCCGCAATGCCCCAGGGCGAAGACGAACACGAGGGAGACGGCGAAGAGGGGACGGGTCGCGGCCACGCTGAAGGTGATGCCCAGCATGGGCGCCATGTAGGCGAAGGTGCAGGGGCCCAGGGCCACTCCGAAGAGCAGGCCGACCACGAACGCGGCCAGCGCGCCTTTTTTCCGGATTTTCGGCTGATTCCTGGCCCCGAGGAAGGGAATCTGGATGATTTCAAGCAGATGCAGTCCGATCACGAAGAAAATGACGGCCACCAGGACGTTCCCGGTCCTTCCGACATCGCCCAGGATGCGGCCCATCAGCCCGGTGACGAGGCCGATCACCGCGATGGTGATGAGGATGCCGATCGAGAAAAGCCCGGCCAGGGTGAAGGCGCGTCTTTTCGTCACGATGCCCTGGCCGTCGATGAATCCGACGATGAGGGGGATGCTCGCGAGGTGACAGGGGCTGAGCAGGATGCTCAGGATACCCCAGCCAAAGGATGCGGTCAACGCGAGCCAGACCGCACCGCCCAGGCTCCGGCTCAGCCAGACAAACAGATCCTGTATCATTCGATCCCCTTTTGTTTGAGGACGGCCACGATGTCATCTTTCGGGAAGAATCCCGTATGCCGGAAATATTCGTTTCCTTCCTCATCCAGGAAGATCTGCGTGGGTATGGCGCGGATCCGGTATTGCTGGGCATAGGGCCGGCCTTCAGGGGTCCAGACATCGTGGAACACCACCCGGACCCGTCCCGCATATTCTTTTTCGATCTCGTCGAGGATCGGCTGCATCATCCGGCAGGGGACGCAATTGACGGAACCCAGTTCGATCAGGGTGACCCGGGGAGCCTCCATCCCCGGATTGCGGGCGGCCGGGTTTTCCGCCGTTTCGGTTTGGACGGCCGGAACGGGCGGGTTTCCCCCGGTTTCTTCCGTTTTTCGTTCGGCGCAGCCCACGGCCAAAAAGGTGAAAACCAGATGGATGGTCAGGATTCGGATTAAAGATTTCATGTCGTTTTCTCCATTGGATAGGTGTTCCGAGATGATCAACAACCACCGCAGGCACATCCGTCGTGTGTGGATGCGGGGGATTCTTCCACCCGGCCGGACGATTTTATGCGGATGGTTTCGGCGATCCGGTCGATAACGGCATCTTCAACGGGTGTCCGTCCTTTTTTCAACCCCATGTCGGTGAGCACGAAGTGGGTCATATCCGCGCCGACCTGTTCGAGTGTCTTAAGGGCGCAGGCGACGGAGCATCCGTCGATGACGATATTTACCACATCACCGGTCGCCGACGCCACAAAACCGGGCACATGCCCGCCGACACCCGCCAGACAGGAGGGTCTCGCGAACCCGGTTTTTACCAGTTTGCGGGCGACGCGGTCGGCGATCTCGCCCACGTCGGCCCCGCCGCTGCAGGCGTATACGAGACGGTTCCCACCGCCGCAACATTCAGCCATCGATTGCGATCCTTTCCCCTGAAGGGTCCATGCGCCGCTCAGGCGATCATTTTCTTGATTTCTTCCACATCCGGGATCCTCCCGGCCGCCTTTACCTCGCCGTCCACCGCGAGGCCGGGCGTCATCATCACCCCGAAACGCATGATCTCGTCGAGTTCCGTTACCTTGATCAATTCGTACGCGATGCCGAGTTCGTCGGCCGCCTTTTCGGCGAGTTCCGTGAGTTTCCTGCATTTGGGACAGCCGGTGCCCAGGATTTGAATTTTTTTCATCGTATTTCTCCTTTAAAAAAGGGATCCGAAAATCAGTCCCGTGAGCGTCGCCATCACCACGACCAGCGAAACAAACACCATGGTTTTCTGTGTCCCGATCACGCTCCGGATGACCAGCATGTTCGGGAGGGAGAGCGCCGGACCGGCCAGCAAAAGCGCCAGCGCCGGGCCCTTGCCCATGCCGTTCGCGATCAGGCCCTGGAGTATCGGCACTTCCGTCAATGTGGCAAAATACATGAATGCTCCCACAATCGAGGCGAAAAAATTTGAAAAAACCGAATTGCCGCCCACCAGCATTGAAATCCACTGGTTCGGAATGAGTCCTTGTCCGCCTTCAGGCGATCCAAGCAGGAAACCGGCGACCAAAACCCCTGCAGCAAGCAGAGGAAGGATCTGCTTCGCGAATCCCCAGGTGGAGGCCATCCATTCCCGCGGTTCTCCTTCTCTCCGGCTGATGAGGATGGCCGTGCCCAGGACGGCGACCGAGAAGGGGATCAGCGGATTGTCCCCGAACAGCAGGGCGGCGATCACGACCGGAATGCCCGCCGAAAGGACGTGCTGCCAGCGGATTTTCAAAATGCCGACCAGAGATATGCCGAAGAGCAGGCCGAAGAAACCGGTGATCCACCATTTGGCGGCCCAGACGCCATGCCAGAAACCGGCGGAAATCTCCGGTTTTCCCCAGTTGGCAAAAATCAGGATGGCGACCAGCACGAAGAAATGGAACGCCGTCTGCCACAGCGGCCGGGATTCCTCCGGTTCCGGCATCATGAGCTGCGCGTCGGCCTTCTGTTTCTCCTCCCTGAAATAGATGAAATGCATGATCAGGCCGATCACCACGCTGAAGAACACGGCCCCGACGATGCGGGCGATGCCCAGTTCCGCGCCCAGAATCCGGGCCGTGAGAATGATGGCCAGGATGTTGATCGCGGGACCGGAGTAGAGAAACGCGATGGCCGGTCCCAGTCCGGCGCCTCTTTTATGGATACTTGAAAACAAAGGAAGAATCGTACATGAGCAAACGGCCAGAATGGTACCGGAAACGGAGGCGACGGCATAGGCCATCCATTTCCTGGCACTCGCGCCGAAATATTTGATCACCGCGGCCTGGCTCACGAAAACACTGATCACGCCGGCGATGAAAAAAGCGGGGATCAGGCAGAGCAGCACATGTTCGCGTGCATACCATCTGGCCAGGGCCAGGGATTCATACACCGCCTGATCGAAACGTACTTTGCCGACGGGCAGGAAATAGGCCGCGGTGAACAAAACGGCCATCCAGAGCAATGCCTTCCATTCATGCTTCCAGTTCATCCTTGACTCCATTCATTATTTCGCCAGAAAACGAAACGAAAGGACGATGCATTCTTTGTCCCCCGGCAATCGTCTCCCGGTTCACCCGGGCCGCTTTTTCGCGGTCTTCGCATACAAGCGGATCATGGGCGAGACGGCCCGCCAGATAAGCCAGCATCTCGCGGGCATGGGGATGGCGTGTGGCCCGGTTCAGATGATAATTGACCCACCGGTTCTCCTTCTGGTCGAAGATGAGATCCGCCGCTTTCAGGATCGAAAGATGCTTCGAGACCGTCGAGGCGGCCAGGCCGAGTATGGCGGTAATCTCACAGACACAGAGCGGCTGGCTCTCGAGCAGCTTGATGATCCGGATCCGGTTCGGATCCGAAAGGGCCTTGAAAATCTTGACGGTGTCTTTCATGCGAACTTCTCGTTTCGATAATTGACGAAATATAAAGCGTCCCGTCCCCAAAGTCAATGGTTTTTTTTAACCTGAGTGTTCATGCATTGTGGGGGGGGGGGGCAACATATTCAAAGATAGCGGGTTATATCGCAAAGGTCAGCGGGTAGAGGTGAGCGGCGGGGGACACCGCACACCCAAAAACGAGTCTGGGTAAAAGAGGTCGCACAGGCTTATGAAGAGATCGGGCCAGGAAGGTTAAAGTCCGAAAAAGGAGAAACCCGGTATCCGGAATACAGACAACCGGGTTCATCCCCGAATCGAGGCGGGATCGGTTTCAGAATGTAGACTGACGAAAGATGAATCCACTTCAGATGCCGGGCCGAAAACCATGATGCAGCCGACCGTTCCTGCGGTGATCACCGAACCGGGGGGACGGATCCCGGAAGGGATTCTCACATGTCCGCGAACTGGTTTTCAAACGCCTTCTGTTTGAGGACGGTATCGATTTTCCTGAGGAGTTCTTCCGTCTCGAACGGTTTCGCGATAAAGGCGGCCGCCCCCCGTTTCATGGCTTCCTCTTCGACCTCTTTGCCCGGATACGCGGTGATGAAGATGACGGGGATTTTCTCCGTCCGGGAATACATTTTGAGGCTTTCGGAAGCCTTGAGTCCGCCGATGACCGGCATGCGGATGTCCATCAGGATCAAATCCGGGCCGGTCGCGTACGCCTTCTTAATGGCCTGATTGCAATCCTGGGCGGCAACGACCTCGTGGCCTTGCGAGCCCAGCCGCGCGATCAGCGTCTTGAGGATGTCCGGATCGTCGTCCGCGATCAATATGCGCGCCATTGAGAAACCTCCGTGGTTAAAATGTACAAATCAAGACAACAGGTAATAAATCATTTTCCTGAGCAGGTCGGCCTTGACCGGTTTATTCAGCGTCAGTATCGCCTTCCTGCTGATGTAATCCGAGAAAAGCCCTTCCTGCACTTCATAGCCCGACATGATGATGATCGGGATATCTTTGGTTTCGTAACGTTCCTTGAGCCGGCCGACCACTTCATATCCGCTCATGCCTGGCATGTGCATGTCCAGGATCATCAGATCCGGCGCACGGGTCTTGATGGCGTCGAAGACGGCTTCCCCCGAATGAAATTCTTCCACATTCCGGTAGCCGAAGAGACCCAGTATCGTGTTCAGGGATTCCGTGATCCCCAATTCATCGTCGACGATGAAAATCCGCTTCGAGAGCCTGTCCTGCTTTTCCGCGCGGACGGGATGCCGCGCCGTCTGAATGAGGTCCTCCGCCGTACCGCCGTCGCGGGGAAATCCCGCAATGCCGCATCTGAAATCGGGTTCAGCGTCCGTTTCGTTTTCGATCAACGCCTCCTTGACCATGCGGATGATCCGGCTACAGGAAATCTCGTTGGACAGATTGATCAGGAAATAGATTTCATGGTCATCGATCCGGATCGGAACGGCGGGGCTCCCCGGATTCCTGGATGACGCATCCAGTTTCCTCGAAATCGTCTCGGTCAACGGTTCCCATTCGATTCCGGGATTGTCCATGAAATTCAGATGGAACAGCAGGAACGGCTCCTTCGATGACCGGATGCGGTTTTGGATCACGTCGATGAGCAGCAGATCGGGCCTGAATCGGGGGAGGGAGAATGTGAAGGTGCTGCCGCGTTCGATCCGGCTGTCGACCGTGATCTGTCCGCCGTGCAGCCGGACGATTTCCTTGCTGATGGCCAGTCCGAGTCCCGTTCCCCGGTTTTCAGGGTCGGCGATTTCACCGAACTGATGAAATTTTTTGAATACATTCGGCATGTCCGGTTCGGCGATGCCCCGGCCCGTATCCCTTACCGAGCATAGGATCATGTCGTCTCCGGCATCGAGGCCGATACCGATCGATCCGGACGCCGTGAATTTGAGCGCATTCCCGATCAGGTTGTTCAGCACCTGGGCCACCCGGTCTCTGTCCGCGAATACATTCAGGGGGGTCTCCGGGATGGACAGCGTCAATCCGAGCCCCTTGCTTTCGATGACCGTGACGAACGAGGTGACCGTGTCCCGCACGATCTCGCAGAAATCCGCCTCCTTTTTCTGCAGCCGGACCTGCCCGGTTTCGATCCGGGAAAGATCCAGGAGATCGGCGACGATCCGTCTCAGCAGGTCGGTATTCCTGAGGCAGAGCGACAGGAAATCCTTCTGTTCCTCGTTGATCTCACCGAGCACGCCATCCTTGAGGACGGAGATCGCCTCCCGGAGCGAGGTCAAAGGCGTGCGCAATTCGTGGGATACGGTGCGGATGAAATCGTCTTTGAGGCGGTCGAACAGGATCCTTTCCGTGACATCCCGGATCGAAATCAGGTGGCCTCCCGAACCGTTGCAGTCGATCGGAACCGAATGAATCTCCCCGGTTCCCGACTTCCCGTTGGACCTGCAAATGTCGATTTCCGTGACGCTCCCGTTATTCACGGGATGCATGAAGGATTGTCCGATCAGATCGTCCCGGGACTGGTTCAGGATCGAGGCGGCGGCCGTATTCAGGAAGCGGATCATCCTGTCTCCGTCCAGCACCAGGAGGCCGTCGCCGGTCTTTTCGATGATTTCCCGCAACATCTTCGTGTGCCGGGTCTGTTCCGCCGACGTGTCGGGCATCGTGTCCTCACTTCATTCCGGCATTTTTTTCATGTCATGCCGGAAAAAAACGGTTGTTTCCGGGGGACTCCCTGCGTAAAAAGGTCCCCTCTATTCAAAGCAGCATCTATGATGCCAGAACAGGATGTTTCCGGAGGATTTCACGGACGGATCATCATGAGCGGAATTGGACGGTGAAAACGGGTCACTCGATCAGACGGTACTGAACGGCGTAATGGATGATGTCCGCCGTCCCTTTCAAATGCATCTTGTCGAGGATGCGCGCACGATAGGTATGCACCGTTTTGACGCTGAGGAATAGACTCCCGGCGATATCCTTGATGGATTGACCTTTCGCGATGAGCAAAAACACCTCAAACTCCCGATCGGACAACCTCTCATGTGATTCGGGGTCGGCGCCTGTTTCCAAACGGGTCGCGAGCGTCTCGGCCAGCGAAGGCGTGATGTATTTACGTCCCTGCGAGACAGCGAGCACCGCGCTGATCAGTGCATCCGGCGCGCTCTCTTTCATCAGATATCCCGATGCGCCCGCCTTGAGCACGCGGAGCGCATACTGCTCTTCAGGGTACATGCTGAGGATCAGGACGGGTAAACCGGGATATGCGGCCTTGATCTGGCCGAGGGTGTCGATCCCGCTTCTTCCCGGCATGGAGATGTCGAGCACCACGGCATCGTAGGTTTCCTTTCGGATCCGTTCCAGTGCTTCCTGCCCGCTGGCGGCCTCATCCACGGTAATGGACTCCGGCGCGTCATGAAGTATCTGGATCAGTCCTTTCCGGACGATGGCGTGGTCATCGGCGACCAGTACACGGATCATGACGGGCTTTCCTCTCCGGCCGGGATACATACCCGGACCGTGGTCCCCTTGTTCCTGTTTCCGGAAATGAATACCTCGCCGCCCAAAAAGCCGGCGCGCTCCCGGATTCCGATCAACCCGAAGGCGTGTTTGTTCTCGATCTGACTGCGTGTGATACCCCGGCCGTTGTCCCGCACCGAGAGGACCGCGTTTCCGTTCTCCCGGCTGAGCGAGATCGAAACGGCGGTCGCTTCGGCATGCCGGATGATATTGGTCAGCGCCTCCTGCAGGATGCGGAAAATGGCCGTCGAACGTGCCTCATCGAGTTTCCGGTCTTCGGGCGAGATCCGGACGTCGCAGCGGATGCCGGTACGGGCCTGAAATTCCTCCGCCTGCCATTCGATCGCCGCGTCGAGCCCCAGATCGTCCAGCAGGCCGGGCCTGAGTTCCGTGGAAATTTTCTTGACCCGCCCAAGCGTCTGGTCGATCAACAATGTCATGGCATCGATTTTCCTGAGGAACAGATCGGATTCCGGTTTCCCCTTTGAGCGCAGCCACGAGAGATCCATTTTCAGTGCGGTCAATGCCTGCCCCAGCTCGTCATGAATCTCACGGGCGATATGGGTCCGTTCTTCCTCCCGAACCCTCTGCAGATAGGCCGAGAAATGGCGCATCCTTTCTTCGGATTCCCGCAATGCCTGCTCGGCCATTTTTCGTTCCGTGATGTCGTGCAGGATGCAGTGCATCCGCCTGCGCTTTCCCCGGTTTCCGAAGCCTGTGCGTCCGTCGAGATGAACCGTCAGGCGGGCGTCCTTTCGGGATATCAGATCGATTTCGAGTCCCTGAATGGTGCCGTTTGAAAGAAATGTCTGGAAGGCCTGTTCAAACCGGTCCCGGACGGCGGGGTCGATCAGTTCCCGGAAATCGGTCCCGAGCGCCTCTTTCCTGTCCAGACCCATCATGGCGGTCCAGGCCTCGTTCACCTCGATAATCCGTGCGGAGGCATCGAGCGCCTGATAACTGACAGGCGCCTCCTCATAAAAAAGGCGGAACCGCTTCTCGTTTTCGCTCAGCCGCCGCTCCATGCGGTGCTTGTACAGGGCCAGTTCGATGGCGCTCTGGATCGTGTCGATCTGAAAGGGTTTGAGGATATAGCCGAAGGGTTCGGTGATCTTGGCCCTGTCGAGGGTTTTCTTGTCGGAGTAGGAAGTCAGATAAATGACGGGAATGTCATGACTTTCCCGGATGATCTGCGCCGCACGAATGCCGTCCATCTCCCCTTTCAGGAGGATGTCCATCATCACGATGTCCGGCTTCAGGCGTCCCGCGGACTCGACCGCTTCTTCGCCGCTGATCACGATTTTCGGAACACGATAGCCCAGGTGTTCCAGATTGATCTGGATGTCCTCGGCGATCATGACTTCGTCTTCCGCCAGAAGGATGCGTATCGGTTTCAACCGGGATCTCCGGATGGATTGCGCCTTCAACCGACGCGGGCGATTTTCGTTTTGAATGATAATCCGATAGAAATGTAATGGCATTCCGGACAAATGTCAAGTCAGAATCCATGCATCCGTCCTTCCCCGTCAGGCATTTCAGTCCGAATGGCCCTTTTTTTGCAAAAGTTATTGATAATTGCATGATCGAAGTTCCGTACCGTTTCATCCGTATGTGTTAAATGTCGGGGAGACCGGATGCCGGATCAGAAAGACCGTATCCTCATCGTCGAAGACGAACCCATCATCGCGGAAGATCTGAGGCATGAAATCGAACAGATCGGCTGCGAGGTCATCGAGATCGTTACACGGGGAGAAACCTCCGTCATCGCGGCGGAAGCCCTCAAACCCGATCTGATTTTGATGGACATCCATATCCAGGGGGCGATGGACGGCATCGAGGCGGCCCGGCAGATCGGCTCCCTCTTGAACTATCCGGTGATTTTTGTTTCCGCGTTCACGGACCACGAAACCCTCGAACGTGCCTGCAACGCAGAACCTTACGGTTTTTTACACAAGCCCTGGGACAAGGAGACCCTCAAGGCCACCTGCATGATGGCCGTTCACCGGCATCGTAAGGAGGCCGAATTCCAGCGTGACCGGCGATTGCTGTACGCCCTGCTCGAGACCATCCCCGACCACATCTATTTCAAGGACAGACAGAGCCGCTTCATGCGGATCAACAGGGCGATGGCGGATTCGTTCCATCTGGCGGATCCCAAAGACGCGGTCGGAAAAACCGACTTCGATTTTTTTACCGAAGAACACGCCAGGCCCGCATTCGAGGCGGAACAAACCATGATCAGGACGGATGAACCCATAATCGGTTTGGTGGAGAAAGAAACCCATCCCGACGGGAGGGTCTCCTGGGTGTCCACCACGAAGCTGCCGCTCAGGGATGACGACGGCAAGATCATCGGCACCTTCGGCATTTCACGGGATGTCACCGTACAGAAACAATCCGAGGAAGACCTCAAACACTATGCCGCAGATCTTGAGAAAGCCAAGACCCAGCTCGAAGAGAATGCCGAACGGCTCAGGCATCTGATCCGCGAACTGAACCAGGCCAAGGAAAGCGCAGAGGCGGCGGCGCGGGCCAAGAGTGAATTTCTCGCCAACATGAGCCACGAAATCCGTACTCCGATGAACGGTATCATCGGCATGACCGAACTGGCCCTGGATACCGAAGTGACGGACGAGCAGCGGGAATACCTGAATGCGGTGAAGGTCTCGGCCGATGCCCTGCTCACGCTGATCAACGACATCCTGGATTTTTCGAAGGTCGACGCCGGTAAACTGGAGATCGAGAAGATCCATTTCAATTTGCAAGACACCATCGGAGACGCCTTGCGCACCCTGGCCCTCAAGGCGGACGAGAAAGGGCTCGAACTCATATTTGATGTCACGCCGGATGTGCCGAACGACCTGCTTGGCGATCCCACGCGGCTGCGGCAGATTGTTTTCAATCTGGTCGGCAACGCCGTGAAATTCACGGAAGAGGGAGAGATCGTCCTGCGTATCGAGGCGGAGGAGAAGACGTCAAACGACGTCAAACTGCATTTCTCGGTCACGGATACGGGGATCGGCATACCGAAGGAAAAGCAGGAAATCATTTTCGATGCGTTTACCCAGGCCGACGGATCCACCACGCGGGAATACGGGGGAACCGGTCTGGGACTCGCCATATGCAAGAATCTGGTGGCCCTGATGCAGGGTACCATCCGGGTCGAAAGCCCGGCCAACAAGTCAGGCGCAAAAAGCGGCGGATCAGGAAGCACCTTTCATTTCACGGTGGTTCTGGGGGTCGGCAGACCCGTACAGAAAAAGAAGAAAGCGATGCGGCGGGTCGATCTGACAGGGATTGAAGTGCTGATCGTGGACGACAACGCCACCAACCGCCATATCCTCGAACGGATGGTGAGCAAATGGGGACTGATACCCACGTGTTCCGAAGACGGCGCCCACGCGATGTCCCTGATCAAGAAGAAACTGGCCCAGGGGTCCCCCTATCCGCTTCTCATCATCGACGCATTCATGCCCAGGATGGACGGATTCATGCTGGCCGCCGAAATCCGGAAAATGGCCGAGCTGCACAGCGCGACCATCCTCATGTTATCCTCCGCCGAACAGAAGGCCAGGACGAAGAACATCCGGGAACTGGGCATCTCATCCTTCCAGCTGAAACCGATCAAACAATCCGAGCTGTATAACGCCATCGTCGACGCCCTGTACGAATCCGGGTTCAGGGAGCAACCGGCGGCGGAAAAAGCCGGAGGCGTCCGCTCAAAGGAAAAAATACGGAAATGCCGTTGCAACATCCTGCTCGCGGAGGACAACGCCATCAACCGCAAACTGGCCGCCTCGCTCATCCGGAAAAAAGGATGCGAGGTGGTTCCGGTCGTCAACGGAAGGGAGGCGCTGGACGCCTGCCGGGACGGCCGGTTCGACCTGATTCTCATGGATGTGCAGATGCCTGTGATGGACGGATTCGAGGCGACCCGCGCGATCCGTGAACGGGAGCGGAATTCAGGAACCCGTATCCCGATCATCGCCATGACCGCGCACGCCATGAAGGGCGACAGGGAACGCTGTCTCGACGCCGGCATGGACGATTATATCACAAAACCCGTCAAACCCGAGATCCTCTATGCCGCCATGGGAAGGGCTCTGGAGATTTCGGGGGATGAATCCCGGAAACACGGAGTCCTGCCGGTCGATCTGGAGAAGATGGTCCAATCGACAGACGGAGACCGCGAACTGATGCAGGAAATGGCGGCGATGTTTCTCGACGAGATGGAACCGACGCTCGACGAACTCGAATCGGTGATCGCATCCAGGGATGCGTCACAGCTCGA
>DSAP01000079.1 GCA_011046415.1 bacterium
ATCGGCACGCGGACGGCGAAATCCATTTATCAGGCATTCAGAGAAGACGGAAATCCATAAAAGGAGGGTGACGACATGACGGAAAAACCACCGGTACCCCAGGTCTCGGAGAAAAACAAGAAAAAGGAAATCCTTGATGCCTATCATGAAGCACTCAGAGAACTCCAGGAAAAGCGGGAGGCCGCAATGAAGCCGGAACAGAAAGCGGAAGAAAAAAGGGTACGTGAAGTGGTGAAAACCGCGGATGCGCTCTCCCTCGACGGAGTTTCGCAGAGTCTGAACCAGCTTAAAACCGATCTGGGCAAGACGTTGACGATGATCATGGAGAAGTTGGAAGGTGAAATATCGCGATATCAGGCAGTCAGACAGGCCGTCGAAATTCAGGAGAAAGAACTCTCCGAGATCTACGAGATTCAGAAAGCGGCCATCAGCCTTGGCGCCCTGATCGAGGCGGAAAATCGGCAGAGGCAGTCATTCGAAGAAGAAATGGCGCAGGCGCGGAACGCCTGGGAAAAGGAGAAGTCTGCTTTTGAGACGGAGTTGAAGGAAAGAAGAGAGCAGGAAGAAAAACAGAGAAAACGGGAGCGGGAGGAATACGAATACCAGTTCAGGCGTGAGCAGCAGGCCGTAAGGGACAAACTGGCCGATGAAACGGGGAAACTGGAAAAGGAATTGGCCGAAAAACAGGCTGCGGCGGAAAAAGCCATAACCGACCGGGAACAGGCTGTTCGGGCGCGTGAGGAAGCGGTCGAATCGCTCGAGAAACGGATCCGCGAGCTGGAGGATGGGCGGGAACAAGACGTACAAAAAGCGATCGAAGAGACCACCGAACGGCTCCAGAAAGAATCCGACACGGCAGAGGCTCAGAGTCAGGCCTTGTTCGACGGCGAACGCAATGTGCTGAAAGGGAGGATTCAGGCGCTCGAGGAGACGGTCAAGAACCAGAACGCCCAGATCGTACAGTTGTCTAAACAACTCGAAAAGGCGGCCCAGCAGGTCCAGGATATTGCGGTCAAGGCCGTGGAGGGATCATCGCTTTCGCGGCTGGCCGTGCAAATGGATGCGTTTTCATCGGAACGGAAAAGGGGTGTTGAATCCAAGCCCGAAGGGAAATGAGCCCGATATTCCGTCCGGCCCCGGGACGTCTTTGAACTGAACACGCGAACAGGGAGGAAGCGTGAAAATCGCCATCATCGGCGCGGACGGCCAGCTCGGCAGCGATCTGGTTCGTGTCTTTTCGGAAGACCACGCGGTGCATCCGCTGACGATCTCGGATGTCCGGGTCGAGGAGGCCGACCGGGTCCTCCGGGTCCTGACCGCGATCGGGCCGGACGCCGTGCTGAATACGGCGGCCTATCACCGGGTCCCGGATTGCGAGACCCATCAGGATACGGCCTGGCAGGTGAACGGCCGGGGGGCGCTGAACGTGGCCCAGGCCGCGGAGGCGCTCGGCGTCGTGAATGTCTATTTCAGCACCGATTACGTATTCGACGGATCGAAGCAGACACCCTACGTCGAGACGGATTGCCCGAATCCCCAGAGCGTATACGCGGCCACCAAACTGCTGGGTGAATATTTCACCCGCAACTACAGCGCCCGCCATTTTGTCGTCCGCATCTCCGGCATTTACGGCCGGACGCCCAGCCTGGTGAAAGGCGACAATTTCATCACCGCGATCCTCCGGCAGGTCGCATCCGGCAGGGAGGAAATCCGTGTCGTGGACGACGAGATCCTCTCGCCGACCCCGACGCTCGAAATCGCACGGAACACCCTCTCCCTCCTCGATCAGGCGGATTTCGGGGTCTATCATATGACGTGCGGGGGCGCGTGTTCGTGGTTTGATTTCACCGAGGTGATTTTCGAGACGCTTCAAATCGAGACGCCGCTGGTCCGGTGCAGCGTCTCCGATTTCCCCGCCGCCGTGAAACGGCCCGCCTATTCAGTCCTCGAAAACGCGGGGCTGAAACGACTCGGCATCGACCGCATGCCGCACTGGGAGGACGCGCTGGTCCGCTTCATCCGGGAGCAATACCCGGAACCGGGGCGGTACGGGCTGTCGTAGCGGGAGGAGGGGGGATGCTCCGGTTGTTGTCCCGGTCAAACCGTCCGCATTGAAACGACAGGCGGGGTGGAAACCATGCGTCCCGGTGGGAACCAAACCATCCCCGCCGGGGTTTTTTTATACAGAAAGAAGCTGAAAAACAGGTTGACTTTTATCGCATGAATTACGTATTTTGTTGGTGGTATAAAACGCGTATACGGAGCAGACCATGAAACGGACAGGCATGGGCGTTATCGCGGCCTGGTTGATGATTTACGCATCCGTGGCGGCACAGACGGACGGGACGAGGAAAACCTTCTTCAAGCCGGACGAAGTCATCCGGAGACCGACGGGTTTCCTGAATTCCCTGATCGATCCCGCCAAATTCGAGATGCAGCAGAGCTATTCCCTGTCCTTCCTGTCCCTCGGCGGCCGGGGATACAATCAGGGGCTCTATCTGAACACGATGAATTACCGGTTCTCCGATCCGCTCATGATGCAGATCCGGGTGGGTTATCTGCATCAGCCACTCGGCGGTCAGCCGATGATGTCCGATCAGCAGGGCAAGGTTTTTTTGCAGCGGGCCATGCTCGAATACCGGCCCATGGATAACCTGTCCATCAAACTCGATTACGAGTCCTATCCGTCCCCGCTGATGTCGCCCTTGTACCGGAGACGATGATCTTGGACAGGGATGGATTTTCTGCGTCTATATCATGCTGTTTTTTACATCCCGACCGGGAAACGACCCGGTCATTTTTTTATCCGTTGAGGGAGGGAGGTCTTGGCCCCACGGAGCAGGCGCCGGACACGGACGCTGACGCGTGACCAGACCCCGGGAAAACCGGTTCGCAGGAAACGCCCCCGCAAGACCATACGCATCGATTGGCGTCGTATCCTATTTAAGTCGCTGATCGGGCTGATTCTCACGGTCAACCTGGTGTTGGTTTTCTTTATTGTCCGGCGCTGGACCGGACCCCGGATCCCGGACGCGCCGCGAACAAGACAGGAACAACCCGAACGCGTCCTCCAGATCGAAGTACTCAACGGGTGCGGCGTGAACCGGCTGGCCTCCCGATTCACGGATTATCTGCGTCAGGCCGATTTCGATGTGATCCGGACGGATGATTATGAAACCTACAACGTCGAGAAGACCGTGGTGATCGACCGGCGGGGGAATCTGCAATCCGTTTTCAGGATCGCGGACGCGCTGGGCCTCGATCGCATACGTGTCCTTCAGGAAGTCAACCCGGCCTATCTCATCGATGCGACGGTCATTTTGGGGCGCGATTTCCGGTCGCTGGGCGCCTGGAACAGGATGGAGAATTAAGTGAAGGAACCCGCATCTTCAACACTCGCCAGGAAAATCGCGGAATACGCCCTGTCCAAAAAGGCGGTCGATGTCTCGATTTTACACCTGTATCCCCTGACGACGATGGCCGATTTCTTCGTGATTTGTCACGGTGAATCGGATATCCAGGTCAAGGCCATCGCAGACGCCGTTCAGTACGGCATGAAGTCAGAGGGAGAGCGGGTCTGGCACCGCGAAGGATATGATCACCTGAACTGGGTTTTGCTCGATTTTGTGGATGTGGTGGTCCATGTGTTCAGCAGGGAGGCACGAGAATTTTATGCACTTGAACGGCTCTGGGGAGACGCGAAAACAGAAACGGTCGGGGACGGATGATGTCCGTTGAAACCGTCCTCATCGATGCACTCATCCGGGCCGCCGAAACCCTCGGTCTCTCAACCGGGTCGCTCCCGGCGGTCGAGATCGGCCGGCCCAGACAGAAGGGACACGGCGATTTGTCGTCCAACCTCGCGATGGTCCTGGCCTCGCATTTTAAAAAGAATCCGCGTCAGGTCGCGGAGGAATTGCTCCGGCACCTGCGGCTGGATTCCGGCCTGATCCTGAAAACCGAAATCGCCGGTCCCGGATTCATCAATTTCACCCTGAATCCGGATTATTTCTTCGAGACGCTCCGCCGGATTCTCCGGGACGGAAAAAAATACGGGTGCTCCGACCGCGGCAAGGGGAAGAAAACCCAGGTCGAATTCGTGAGCGCCAATCCCACCGGGCCGCTGACCATCGGCCACGGCCGCCAGGCCGTGATCGGCGACACCATCGCCCGGCTGCTTGAGGCGACCGGCCATGAGGTCGTGCGCGAGTATTATTTCAACGATGCGGGCCGGCAGATGCGCGTGCTGGGCGATTCCGTCCGGCTCCGCTATCTGGAGCTTATCGGCATGGCCGTGACGTTCCCCGACGAGTATTATCAGGGCGCCTACATCCGCGAGATCGCGCAGAAAGCGGTCGAGGAAAAAGGCGATTCCCTGAAATCGGGCGACGCGACCGATTATTTCAGCGGCCTGGCCGAGCAGGAAATCTTCGCCCTGATCCGGCAGACGCTCGACCGGCTCGGCATCCGGTTCGACGTGTTTTACAATGAGAAGTCCCTGTACGAGACGGGCAAGATCGATGCGGTCTTGCAGGCCCTCCGCGGGAAAGACCTGGCCTACGAGGCGGACGGCGCGACCTGGTTCCGGACCACCCGCTTCGGCATGGAGCAGGATCGCGTCATCGTGAAATCCACGGGCGAACCCACCTACCGGCTGCCGGACATCGCCTATCACAAGGACAAGATGGACCGCGGCTTCGATCTGATCGTGGACATCTTCGGCGCGGACCACATCGCCACCTATCCCGACGTGCTGGCCGGGATGGAGGCGCTCGGATACGATCCTTCCCGCGTGAAGGTGCTGATTCATCAGTTCGTCACACTGACCGAGGGACGGGAAAAGATCAAGATGTCCACGCGCAAGGCCAATTTCGTGACACTGGACGAATTGATGGACGAGGTCGGCGCAGACGTCACGCGGTATTTTTTCCTCAACCGGTCGATGTCCAGCCATCTCAATTTCGACCTGACGCTGGCCAAGACGCAATCCGACGAGAATCCCGTCTACTACGTCCAGTACGCCCATGCACGGATTTCGAGCATCCTCCGCAAGGCCGGGGAGGCCGGCCTCGATCCCGACGGGGAGGCGGATCTGACCCGGCTCCGGGCTCCCGAAGAAATGGATCTGATCAAGGCGCTCGGGACTTTCCCGGAGGTCGTGTCGGATGCGGCGGAACAGTTCGAGCCGCACCGGATCCCCGCCTATCTCGAGGAACTCGCCACGCTGTATCACCGGTTTCAGCATGCCGGCAAGGAGGACGAATCGCTGCGCGTCCTTTCGAAAGACCGGGAGGCCTCGCAGGCGCGGCTGGCGCTCTGCCGGGCGACGCGGACCGTCCTGGCGAACGGACTCTCCCTGCTCGGCATCTCGAAGCCGGAGAAAATGTAGGAAAAGCATTTCGGATTTCGGATTTCGGATTGCGAATTTTTCCCATCCCCGCGTTCCGTTTCCCGTCTTCCTCTAATCCGGAAGGAGGGAAGAAATGCCGTATCGCTTCTTATTCTATTGGGTTCTCATTCTATGTATACTGCCGGCTCCCGGACTTTTTTCCCGGTCCCTGGTGATCAACGAATGGATGGCGAGCAACGGCACGACCGGCACGGATGAGGACGGGGATTACAGCGACTGGATCGAGCTCGCAAATATTGGAGAAGATCCGGTCAGTTTGCGCGATTATTCCATCTCCGACAATCCGGACCGGCCCCGCAAGTGGGTTTTTCCCGAGGTCTCTATCCCCCCGCACCAATACCTTTTGATCTGGGCTTCGGGCAAGGACCGGAAGCACGATCCGGCCCGCCTCCACACCGGGT
This sequence comes from bacterium, assembly GCA_011046415.1. Taxonomy (GTDB): domain Bacteria; phylum Zhuqueibacterota; class QNDG01; order QNDG01; family JABMRT01; genus DSAP01. The sequence goes on from DSAP01000079.1 coordinate 5,812, forward strand.
TCAAGCTGGACAGGGAGGGGGAGTTCATCGGGTTGTACGATCCCTCCGGCGGGGGAGTCGATTCGGTTTTCTTCGGTCTCCAGGAGAGGGATGTGTCGTCGGGCCGCTTCCCGGACGGGACGGGTCCGTTCGTGCCCATGCAGGAGGCGACGCCGGGAACGCCCAATGTTCTGTCGGTTTCTCTTTCCCTCTCCCTGCCGCAGGGGATCTACGCGGCTTCCCTTGAACTTGCGATAGTCCGGTCGATCCCGGTCGGGACAATCCATTACACGCGGGACGGCGGTGTTCCGGATGCCGCGTCAGACCGGTACGAATCGCCGGTTTTCATCCCGCGTACGACGGTGGTGCGGGCGCGTGTATTCGAGGGGGGGATTCCGGTGAGCGAGGAGGTGACCGCACTGTATCTGGTCGGCGAGACGCCGGGCCTGCCCGTGCTTTCCCTGGTCACATCGCCGGAGAATCTGTGGGACGCGGCCACCGGGATCTATGAGAACTGGGAGCAGTCCGGCGACCGGTGGGAACGGCCCGCGAATCTCGCCCTGATCGAGGACAATCAGACCCGGTTCCAGCATGGCATCGGGATTCGCATTCACGGCCAATTGTCCCGCGCCAAGCCCAAGAAGAGTCTACGGGTTTATTTCCGGAATGAATACGGGCGGAGCCGGCTCGAATATCCGCTGTTCGGTGAGGACGGGCCGCAGGAATTTAAGCGGCTGGTGATCCATTCCACGGCCGATGACGCCTCATGGAGCACTATTTTTTCTCATATCCGGGACGTGCTGACCCATACCCTGTGGGCCGAAGAGGGGGGGCTGATTTCCGCGTTCCGTCCCGTCGTCCTGTATCTGAACGGTGCCTACTGGGGCGTCTACTGGCTCAGGGAACGGATCGACCGGCATTATATCGAGTCGCATTTTGGGATCACCGACTGTGATTTTCTGGGACACGAGTGGACCTATGTCGATGTCAAGGAAGGCGACCGACAGTTCTGGGATGAAACGCTCTCATACTTCCGTTCCCGGAATTTCAAGAACCCGGATCATTATCAGAACGCCGTCACGCGATACGTCGATCGGGACAATTTTACGGATTATCACATCTTCAACATCTTCGCCGGGAACCATGACTGGCCCCAGAAAAACATCGACCATTTCCGGGACCGGAACGGCGATCCCCGCTGGCGCTGGGTCATGTGGGACCATGATGTATGCTGGCAGTACGAAACCGACAAACCGATGCTCGATTGGGCGACCCGTGACGGCGTCCGGCCGGATCTCCGCGCCGAAGACCAGCCCGGGATCCTCTGGAGCACGCTGATCCTCCGCCGGCTGCTCGAGAACGGCGCGGAATACTATATGCATTTCATCAACCGGTTCATGGACCTGATGAACACGACACTCTCGGCGCGACACGTTTCCGGGAAAGTCGATCACTTGAGCGCTTTGATCCGGCCCGAAATGGACCGTGAAATGGCCCGCTGGGGCGTGACGGATTTCACCCGGTGGGACCGCAATCTCGACCACATCAAGCAATACGCCTATGGCCGGGAAAGGAGACAGCGCGAGCAGCTCCGCGAGCATTTCAATCTGCAGGGGGGGGTCACGACGGTCGAATTTCTCCCGCCCGAGGGGCAGGGGACGGTCCTGCTCAACACGCTCACGATCCAAGATTTTCCCTGGTCGGGCGCGTATTTCACGCGCTTCCCGATGCGTCTCACGGCCGTGCCCGCGCCCGGTTACCGGTTCGTCCGATGGATCACGGAGAGCGCCACGACTCCCCTCGATTCGGCCGACACCTGGTTTCAGTTGTACCGGTCGGCCCGAATCACGGCCGTATTCGCGCCCGAATTGTCCATCTCGGGGGTCACGGTGACCGACACCACGGCGCACGGTTTCCGGGTGGTGTGGCAGACCAGCCAGGATGCCCAGGCCCGTGTATTTTACGGGCCGGATACGTCCTGTGCGCAGCATACGGCATTGCATGAGACGTATCGCGACACCCATGAATTTATTCTGGATTCCCTGGCGCCGAACACCCTTTACCATTACCGCCTCTGGAACCGGGCCCGGTCGGGCGACACCCTGATGAGTCCCGTGTATTCGGTCCGGACTGCACCCCTGCCGCCGCCTGAGCCGTCGCCTCCGGTGATCACATCGGTGCGCATCGACAGTGCGGGACCCGCCTGGGTCTCGGTCACGTGGCGGACGGACGATTCCACGACGGGTTGCGTCGATTATTCGGCGGATTCCCTGAACTGGCAGACCCGGTGCGACACGGTCTGGAACACGACCCATTCCCTCAGGATCACGGGGCTGGAGGATACGACCCGGTACGTTTTTCATGTCCGCTGCCGGAACCGGGCCGAGTTGACGGCGCAGACGGCTGATTCGGTGTTCCATACCCTGCGAATCCGGGAAGATCCGTCCATCCTCGGTTTCGTGATCGGGAACATCACGCATCACAGCGCGGAACTGTCCTGGCGCACGGCGGATTCCACCCGGAGCCGGATCGTCTGCGGCCTGGACGGGGAATCCTTCGTGCTGCGTGAAGACACTCCGGCCCTGACGCATGGCTATCATCTCGACGGTTTGAAGGATTCATCGCTTTACAGCCTGCGCATCGAGAGCCGGACGCAGGCGGGTTATGACACGGCGAATCTGGACACCTTTTTAGTGACCCGCCGGGCGCCCTCGCAGCTTACCCTGTCCGGCGTGAGGATCCGAGACGTGACGCACCGGAGTGCGGACATCACGTGGACGACGAGCGATTCCACGCTGGGACAACTGGTCTATCATTGTGACGGAGAAGCGCCCCGGATCCTGGCGGACACCCTGGCCCGCCGGGTCCACAGTTACCGGCTGGACGGATTGAGCGACACGACCTTCTATGCGGTCGGGATCCGGAGCCGGACACGGACGGGATCCGATTCGGCGGTTGTGGACACGGCGTTCTGGACCCGTCTGGACAGAGAACCGCCCGCGATCCTGTCCATCGAGAAGGAATCGCCCGGGATGCGGAGCATGGTGATCCGGTGGCGGACCGACGAGGCGTCCACGGGGCTGGTTCTGTACGGGGAGACGGACGCGCCGGACCGGGAGGCGGCGTCCGGGGACGGACCCGACACGCTGCACAGTGCGGTCCTGACGTCCCTGGAGCCGGATACGCGGTATATTTTCCGGATCCGTTGCCGGGACGCGCGCGGCAACCTGTCCGAGAGCCCGGCCGACAGTTTCCGGACGGCGGCGGACACGACGATCTCGGGGATAGACCGGGTCGCGGGGCCCGTGCCGGAGCGGTTTTCGGTTTCGCCCAATTATCCCAATCCGTTCAACGCGCGGACCGAGGCGGTCGTCGGGATCCCGGAACCGGGGGACCTGCATATCCGGATACTGAATGTGTCCGGTCAGTCCGTCCGCGCGTTGTACCGCGGTGCGGCCGCGGCCGGTTTTCACCACGTGGCGTGGGAGGGTGACAACGACGCGGGGGTGCGGGTGTCGAGCGGCCTCTACCTGTTCCGGATCGTCTACACCCCGCAATCGGGTCAGGCCGAAAGCCGCATCTTCCGGATGATATTTCAGAAATGAGGGGGAAATGGAGAACGTGGACTGAAAATATCCGCAATCCGAAATGGTTTTTTTGAGAAATTATCGTATATTTTGAACAATCCGTCCGGCGGGAAGCTCTTTCTGTCCCGCTCACCGTAATCCAAACCATGAGGAGGTTCCCATTGCGTCCCGTCATCACCGGTTCCATAGCCTACGACTATCTGATGACCTTTCCCGGAAGGTTTGCCGAACATCTCATCGCGGACAAACTCGATAAAATCAGCGTCAGCTTCCTCGTCGATGTGATGGAAAAACGGCGGGGGGGATGCGCGGCGAATATCTCTTACAATCTCGCGCTGCTCGGGGAGCGGCCCCTGATGACGGGTTCCGCGGGCCGGGATTTCGGCGAATACCGGGCCTTCCTCGAAGCCGCGGGCGTGGACACCTCGGGCGTCGCCGTCCGGGAAGACGTGTTCACCGCCTCCTTTTTCGCCAACACCGACCTCGACGGCAACCAGATCTGCAGTTTCTACACCGGCGCGATGCGGTTCGCCCGCGAGATTTCCCTCTCCCCGCTCGGGGTCGGTCCCGGAGACCGGGTGATCGTCTCGCCCAACGATCCCGAGGCCATGATCCGGACGGCGCGGGAATGCCGGGAACTCGGCGTTTCCTTTATTTACGATCCCGGCCAGCAGATCGCGCGGCTCGACGGCGCGGCACTGAAATCCGGCGCCGGAGGCGCGGAGATCCTCATCCTGAACGAATACGAGCTTTCGTTGTTCAAACAGAAGACCGGACTTTCGGATCCGGATCTGTTCCGGCTTTCCCGGATTGTGATCGTGACGCTGGCCGAACGGGGCGCGGAGATCCGGACGCCGGAAGGGGTGGTCCCGATTCCCGTCGTGAAACCGCGCCGGATCGCGGACCCGACCGGCGTGGGCGACGCCTTCCGGGCCGGACTGATGAAGGGGCTGGCGCACGGCCTGTCCCTCCAGGCCGCGGGGCGGATGGGCAGCCTGGCCGCGACCTGGTCGCTCGAAGCGTCCGGCCCGCAGGAGCAGGCCTACACCCTCTCCGAATTCCTCGACCGGTTCGCGGAGACATTCCCGGACGATTCCGAAGTCAAAACCCTGAGGTCCTGAATGAAGATTCATACCGGATTCGCCGAAATCGAGACGCGCGGCCATTCCGATATCGCGGACATCACGCCGCGGGTCGCCGAAATCCTGTCCGAAAGCGGCCTGCGTGAAGGCCAGGTCACGGTGTTCGCCTCCGGATCCACGGCCGGCATTACGACCATCGAGTACGAGCCGGGCCTGCTCCGGGACATTCCCGAGGCGCTGGACCGGATCGCGCCCGAGGGCGCGGACTACCATCACGACGCCGCCTGGGGAGACGGCAACGGCAACGCCCACGTGCGGGCCGCGCTCATCGGCCCCTCGCTGACCGTGCCGTTCACGGACGGGCGGCTTTTGCTCGGCACGTGGCAGCAGATCGTGGTGGTGGATTGCGACAACCGGCCGAGGCGGCGCAGGATCGCCGTCCAGCTGATCGGAGCATAGCCATGGCGGTCCCAACCATTGCCTGGAAGGATGGAATCATCCGGATCATCGACCAGACCCGGCTTCCCGGGGAGATTGTTTTCCTGGATATCGCGTCCCTCGAAACCCTCTGCGAAGCCATCCGCAGCCTTCGTGTGCGGGGCGCGCCGGCCATCGGCGTGGCGGGGGCGCTGGGAGTGGCCCTGGCCGCGTATCACTTTCAGGGCGATTCCCGTCCCGGTCTCGACCGGACGATCCGGGAGGCGGCTTCCGCTCTGAACGCGACGCGGCCGACCGCGGTCAACCTGCCCTGGGCGCTCGGACGGATGACGCGCGTCCTCGACGCCGATCCGGGGGGGGCGGTGCCCGACATGCGGGAACGGCTGATCCGCGAGGCGCTGGACATGCTCGCCGAAGATGACGCGGTCTGCCGGCGGATCGGGGCGCACGGCCTGTCTTTGATCCCGGATTCCGCAGTTATCTTGACCCACTGCAACGCGGGCGGACTGGCCACGTCCGGATACGGCACGGCGCTCGGCGTGATCTACGCGGCGCACGAGGCGGGGAAGACGGTGCGCGTGTTCGCGGACGAGACCCGGCCCCTTTTGCAGGGTGCGCGGCTCACGGCGTGGGAACTCCGGGAATCCGGGATTCCCGTGACGGTTCTCTGCGATTCGGCCGCGGCGGTCCTGATGCGGAAAGGCGTAATCGACTGCGTGATCGTGGGTGCGGACCGGATCGCGGCCAACGGCGACACGGCCAACAAGGTCGGGACCTGCGGCCTGGCCGTGATCGCGAAGGCCTGCGGCGTTCCCTTCTATGTGGCCGCCCCGGTTTCGACGGTCGATTTCTCCATCCCGGACGGAGAGGGCATTCCCATCGAGGAACGGGACGGATCCGAGATCGCGGAGGGGTTCGGGGTCCGCACCGTGCCGGAGGGTGTGCCGCTGTTCAATCCGGCGTTCGACGTGACGCCGCATG
>DSAP01000068.1 GCA_011046415.1 bacterium
AAATTGAGCCGTGTTATCAAGGATTTCTTTCTTCTGACCAAAATTCGGGGGCCTTCAAACAGGAAGAATATCAACCCTGCGCAACTTGTTCCGGCAATTTAATGATTTTTGGGGGATACCCTGTTCAAATAGAACTTGACTTTCTGTGCGTGAATCCCTATATTGGTTCCATAATTTTGAACAAGGGAGATTGCATATCGAAGTTCGTTAATGGTCTGGTGGATTGATTCAACATAATTTATCCGTGTTCAGAAGCAGGCAGGTCCATCGATCAGGTTACGAACTTTAGCCAGACCGAATGTGCGTCGGGAAAAGCAGTTGCAGCGGGTTGCTTTTTCCGGCAGGGTTCGGTTTTTTTTTGTCCAAGTATCCGGAGGGTTTCACCATGAAACGAATCACCATCCTGTTTACCGTCCTCTTCACCGTGATGGGAACATCCCGGGCCTTCGCGGTCAGCGAGGCGGGCGTGCTCTTTTTGCTGATCTCGCCCGGTGCGCGGGCCGTGGGTATGGGAAATACCTTCGCCGCCGTCTCGGATGATGCGACGGCTTCGTATTACAACCCCGCCGGCTTCGCGTTCCAGGGCGGCCGCGAGATCACGTTCATGCACGCCAACTGGCTCAGACAGCTCGTGGACGACATGTATTATGAATACCTGGCCTACAAGCAGGAGGTCCCCAGCCTGGGCGGCGTGATCGGCGGCAACATCACCTTCCTCAATCTGGGCGAACAGGTGCATACCGGGCCGGACAGCCCGGATCCGATCGGCACGTTCACGAGCTGGGATTTGGCCGTGACCCTGAACTATGCCACCCGGTTGACGCCCGACCTCGGCCTGGGCATCGGCATGCGCTATATCCGCAGCAACCTCGCCCCGATGGGCGCCGGCGAAGAAAAGGGCAAGGGCGTCGGCAATGCGTTTGCGGTGGATCTGGCCGCGCTGTACAAAGCGCCGTTTTTGCCGGGTCTCTCCCTGGGCGCCAACCTGTCGAACATGGGCCCGAAGATCACCTATGTGGATGCGGCCCAGGCCGATCCGCTTCCGACGAATCTGAGACTCGGACTGGCCTACAAGGTAATCGATTCCGAATTCAACAGGCTGCAGATCGCGGTCGATACGAACAAACTTCTCGTCGTGCGCCACAAGGACAAGAAGCCCGATCCGTTCTACAAGGCGATCTTCACGTCATGGACGGACGGCTCCCTGTCCGATCAGGCGCGGAGGCTGATTACGTCCGTCGGGGCGGAATATGTGTATTCCGACCTCATCTTCCTGCGGGCGGGATATTATTATGATGAAGAGGGCCGGGTCAAGTACCCCACATTCGGCGCCGGACTCCAGTATTCGATGTTCCGGTTCGATTTCGGTTATATCGCCGCCGAAGAGGGGCATCCGCTTTCCGATACGATGATGTTCTCGCTGACGGCGGCATTTTAACCCGATGCGATGATCCGTGTCGATCACATACCCATGAATCATACATGCCCCGCGGCGTCTGTCGTGGGGTATTTTTTTCCTGAAGAGGAAACGGCATGAAATGGCTTGTCGGCGGTTTTGTAGCGCTTCTATTCGTCGGTCCTGTTGTGGTCCGGGGGGAGGCCCCCCCTCCCGCGCATCGGTTCCGGACGGGTTCCGTCTCTGAAAAGAATCTTGTCACCTCCTCCCGCGCACGGTGGGAGTCCGGAAGCCTGATTTGGGATGACACGCGACCCCGGCCCGGCCGCGCCGATTCGGTACGCGTGCTTGCGCTGATGGCGCAGTTCGAGCAGGACGAAGATGAAAAGACTACCGGCGACGGCCGGTTCGACCTTTCCGAGCCGGAAGATCTCGTCATCGACCCGCCGCCGCATGACCGGCGGTATTTCGAGCATCAGCTTCTCGCACTCCGGAATTATTATCTGCGCGTCTCCCAGGGCCGGCTGCGGGTCGGTTTCACCGTCCATCCCGATGTCATCGATCTGCCGAATCCCATGGGTCATTATAATCCCGCGAAGACGGCCGGGGACACCGACCGGGGACTGGCCGAGCTGTTCCGGGACGCGATCGAACTGGCCGATGCGGGGGGCGTCCCCTTTTCGGCGTATGATGCCTTGATCGTCTTCCACGCCGGTGTCGGACGCGATTTCGACCTCGGCTACGACCCCACGCCGAAAGACATCCCGTCCGCCTTCCTGAACCTCAGGGATCTCCGAAAACACCTCGCGGGTGGCGATGCGGGTTTTCGGGGGATCGCCGTCGAGGATGGTTCCCATCATGTGACCGAGGGCATCATCCTGCCCGAGACCCAGAATCAGGACGGCTATGAAATCGGCCTGCTGGGCACGGCGGCGCTGATGTTCGGATTCCAGCTCGGGCTGCCCGCCCTCTGGAATACGGAGACGGGCGTCTCGGGCATCGGCCGCTGGGGGCTGATGGACCAGGGATCCGGCAACTACAACGGCCTCATTCCGGCCGAACCGTGCGCATGGTCCAAGGTATTCATGGGATGGGAGACGCCGGTCACGCTGCATGACGGTGCCGGTCTCAGGGTGGCCTGTTCCAAAGCCCGGTCCGCGCCGCGGATATACCGGGTTCCCATCCATGCGCATGAATATTATCTGGTCGAAAACCGGCAATACGATCCGAACGGAGACGGGGTCACGACGGGGACAGATGCCGACGGACGCGCCGTGACGTTCACCGCCGCCGGCCTGCTCGAACTCACCGAACCGATCGGGGTGATCACCGGGGTGGAGGAGTATGATTTCGGCCTGCCGGGATCGGGCATCCTGATCTGGCACATCGACGAATCCGTCCTTTCCAAAAAACTGGAGGACAACCGGGTCAACGCAGACAGGCATCACCGGGCGGTCAATCTCCGGGAGGCGGACGGTGCCCAGGATATCGGCGAATATTACGGATTCCTCCATGGCGGCGCGGGCGCCGAGACGGGCGTGCTCCACGACGCCTGGTTCGCCGGCAACGAGATCCATATGCTGGTCAACGGCTCGGAGGTCGTCGCGTTCACGCCGAGGACGCATCCCGGCACCCGATCCAATACCGGGGCACATTCCCATCTCGTGTTCTCGGATTTTTCCGTGTCCGACACGGTGATGACTTATTCCGTTTCCAACGAACGGATGCAGGCCGGATTTCCACGGTACTTTCCGGCCGGACTCACGCCGTATCCGGCGCTTTACGGCGATCTGGACGGAGACGGATTTCCCGAGATCGTCGTGGCGACGCGGGAGGGCGCGGTATATGCGTGGCGTCATGACGGGGAACCGGTCGTCCCGGATCAACCCGTCGCCCGGCGCGTCACCGTATCCGGCGATTCGATCGCCTATGCCCCGGCGCGTCTCACAGAAGCCGGCGGATTCGTCACAGTCCCCCCGGTCATCCTCGAGCTTCCGGAAGGAAACGGCGATGTCCTGGCCGCGGCCGCAGGCGACCGCGTCGTGGCCTGGCGTGTCGAGAATCGACGGGCTGTGCGTGTGCTCGATTATGCGGGCGATGCCGGCGAAGTGACGGCGCTGGCGGCCATCGGCGGCCGTCTCTGCATCGGATATGCCTCCGGCGGCATCCATATTCTGGATTCTTCCTGGGCCCTGCGTCTCGGGATTGTTTGCCCCGAAGCCATCGCGTGTTTCGCGGGCCTCGGTCCCGAAGGCCCCGGGTTCGCCTACGCCGTCACGGAAAAGGGGACTTTTGTCCGGATCGACGATGTGGCGCGGGGAATCTTCCAAATCCGAAACAATGAAGGCCCCGCGCTCGGGGCGGATGAGACGGTCCGGCATCTTTTCGTCGCTTCCGACGGTGTCGTGCTGACGACTTCCACCGGCCGCATCCATCTTCCGGACCGGCAAACGGTCCCGTCCGCCGGTCAAGCGCTCGCCCTGGCAGATGTGAACGGAGACGGCCGGACGGATGTCCTGTATCCCTCCGACGGCCGGATTCACGCCGTCGATATGACGGCCGTGACCACGGCGCATTTCCCCTTCCCGCCCCATGCGCGCGACATCACGGTGTCGTCTCCCGCGGCCGCGGACGTCACCGGAGACGGGGAAACCGAGATCCTCGTGACGACCTCGGCGGGGAATCTCGAGATCTACAAGCCCGACGGGAAACAGATCGAAGGCGCGCCCTTCTCCGTCGGCGGCGCGTCGGCCGTTTCCCCCACGATCGCGGATCTCGATCGCGACGGCGATCTCGACTGCATCACGGTGAGCGAAGACGGGATCGTCCAGGTCTGGGACTTTCCCGGGCGGCACAACGGGGCGTCGCTCCCCTGGGGGTCTTACCTGCGCGATCCCCAGCATACGGCGCGCAATCCGGAGGCCCTCAGCCCCCTTACGCCGGGTCCCGACTTTTTCCCGGTCCGTCTCGCCTACAACTATCCCAATCCGAATATCGAGAATTTCACGGTCATCCGGTACCGGCTCGAACAGCCGGCGGAGGTCTCCATCCAGATTTATGATCTGGCGGGGAACCGGATCGACTCCTTTGCCGGGACGGGGCACGCGCCGGCGGACAACGAGGTGATCTGGCGGCTGGACGGGATCGGTTCCGGCGTGTATCTCTGCCGGATCCGGGCGTCCGGGGCGGCGGGGGAGAAGACGGCGATTTTCAAGATCGCGGTGGTGAAATGACACAGGCTGCTGACCTCTGAAACGGAATGAGTGAGGATGAGTGACGCGTGACCAGACGGGGACAAGAGAACGGGGTTTGATGATGCGAAACCGTTTGACAATTGTTTTTTTGATCCTCCTTGCGGTTTCCGGCTTCGGTCAGTTTTTGGAATACAACCATCCCGGACTCGACTGGCGGACGATCGAGACGGAACACGCCTATGTCCATTACCATCAGGGCGTCACGCGTTCGGCGCGTCTGGTGGCCAAGATCGTCGGCGAGATCTACGAACCGGTCACGTCGCTCTACGGATACGAGCCGGACACGAAACTCCATTTCATCGTGCGCGACCATGAAGACAACGCCAACGGCGCGGCCTATTATTACGACAACAAGGTGGAAATCTGGGCGCCTCCGGCCGATTTCACGCTGCGGGGCGATCACGACTGGCTGCGCAACGTGGTCACGCATGAATTCAGCCACATGATCTCGCTCGGCGCGGCGCGCAAGTTTCCCCGCCAGATTCCCGCCGTCTATTTCCAGTGGATCGGTTATGAAGACGAGAAACGCAGGGATGTGATCCACGGGTATCCGAACAAGCTGTTTTCCGTGCCCTTCGCCGGCACGGTGATGCCCATGTGGTTCGCGGAGGGCATGGCCCAGATGCAGCGGACGGGATTCCGTTTCGACACCTGGGACACGCACCGCGACATGCTGCTGCGCACGGCCGTCCTGGATGGCGGCCTGCTTCCCCTGGCCGAAATGGGCGTCTTCGGGAAGAACAGCATCGGGAACGAGCGGGTCTACAATCAGGGGTATGCGCTGACGCTCTATATCGCGTACCGCTACGGCGAGGAGACGGTCGCCGCGCTCTGCCGGGCCATGCGGGCGCCGCACGCGCTCGGCTTCAACCATGCGGTCCGGAAAGTGCTCGGCAAGCCGGAAACCGCCCTGTACGCAGAGTGGAAGGACTGGATCACCTCCGGATACACGGCGGGCGCGGAATCCATCCGGGAGCATGAAATCGCGGGCAGACTCGTGGAGGATCGCGGCACAGGCAACCTGCATGCCGTGTGGTCGCCGGACGGCAGACGGATCGCCTACCTCAGCGACCGGGACCGGTTTTACATGTCCCAGCGCAGCCTGTTCGTGACCGATTCCACCCTGACGAAAAAGCGGAAGATCGCCGGAGGCGTGACCTCGTCGGCCTCGTGGTCGCCCGACGGCGGACGCCTGGTTTATGCCCGTCAGGTCCGCGAGCGGAACGGCCGGAAATATTTCGATCTGTTCGTCGCCGATCTCAAGACCGGGAAACAAACCCGGATCACGAAAACCCGGCGCGCGCGTCTGCCGGACTGGTCTCCTTCCGGGAGCCGGATCGCCGCCGTGGCCGAGCAGGACGGGACGTCCAACCTCGTCCTCGTCCGTCCCGACGGCAAAGGCTGGAAACCGATCACGGCATTCGTCCAGGGCGAACAGATTTTCTCGCCGCGCTGGATGCCGGACGGCCGTTCCATCGTCTTCGGGATTTCTTCCGCCTCCGGACGCCGGGACATCGCGCGGATCGATTCCAGCGGCGGTCCGGTTCACTATCTGCTCCGGACGACGCATGACACCCGCGATCCCTTCCCCGCCCCGGACGGACGAACCCTCTATTACGCAAGCGACGAGTCCGGCATCTTCAACATCCGGAAACGCGATCTCGAGACCGGCGAAGATATCCCGGTCACCCGCGTCGCGGGCGGGGCGTTCATGCCGGCCGTGAACGCATCCGGGCGGCTCGTGTACTCCCTCTTCCGGTCCGACGGGTACAAGATCGCGCGGATGGACACGATCCGCGCCGTGGACCCCGTGCCCTATTCCTCTCCCTACGGGGAAATCCGGGAGGCGGCACGGGAGGCATCCCGGCCGGTTTCGGCGTACGATGACGGCGCGATTCCGGAGTATTCCTCCACGCCCTACAAGTCCGTCTATTCCAAGCTCGCTTTCCTGCCGCTCATCCGGATGGACTATCCGGGCAAGATCAAGGCCGGATCCTATTTCTACGGGAGCGACTTTCTCGACAAGATCTCGCTGTTCGGCTTCGCGGCGATCAACGGCCGGAGGGATTCCGATCTGTATGCGGCCCTGAATTACCGGCGTTTCACGCCCACCCTGTTCGCCGAACTGTACCACATCCGGAAAAACACCTCGGAAGAGGATTACCGGTACGCCTACACGTTGATGGCGGCCGATCTCGGGGCCGACTGGAAACTCGGCGAATCGAACGAGCTGCGCACGGCCTATCAGTTCAGCCGGTACGACGCGACCATGACGCTCGTCACGCCCGGACAGGACATCAAGATCCCCTACACCTATCATATCGGCAATGTCTTCCAGCTCCGGCTCGATCATTACGGCGTCCCCCCGGCGCGCTATTCCGGGATCGCCCCCCGACGCGGGCGGAAGATCGGGCTGGAGCTGACGGCCAACCGGCAGCGGTTCATCGACGGATTCGAGGTGCACAGGGATTACGGCACCCTGATCGTCAAAAAGATTCCCTACAACTATTTCCAGTTCCTGGTCGACTGGCGCGAATACCGGCCGTTCGTCATCCCGTCCACCAGCCTGGCGCTCCGCTTCCGCGCGGGCGCGATCGACCGGCCCGTGGACGGGTTCTACAATTTTTTCGCCGGCGGCCTGGACGGATTGAAGGGATATCCCTACTACAGCATCGAAGGCCGGAAACTGATTCAGGCCGGGGCCGCGCTCCGGTTTCCGATCTGGCGCAAGACCGGGCTGCGGTTCGCCTTCTTTCATATCGACAATGTCTTCGGATCGGTTTATGCGGATGTCGGCAATGCCTGGGATGACAATACGCTCTCCGGGCTCGACTGGAAGACGGATGTCGGCGCCCAGCTCCGGTTCGGGCTTTGGGCGTTTTACGGTTTTCCCATGCGGTTCTTCGTGGACGCGGCGTACGGATTCGACAAATTCGAACACGAAGGCGTGACGTACGGGAGGGAGTGGCGGTGGTATTTCGGGATGCTGTTCGATTTCCCGGATTGAACGGAAAGAAACGGATTCAAGGCAGGCAAAAGCAGTCGCAAAGCGAGGAGGGAAAGCATGAGAGGCGTTGTTTTATTTTCCCTTTGGATGATCGGGCACGTCACACCCGCGATGGCCGGTGAACCGGCCGGCGGATTCGGTTTATCCGGAGACGGCGATTTCCGGATCGCCCTGGCCGGAACGTCTGAAACGGTGCCGGCCTTGCATTCCGCGGCCGGAGAAGAGACGGGTGCTTTCGGCATGAAAGATCCCAGACTCGGGGCCCTGTTTTCGGCGGTCCTCCCGGGAACGGGAGAGTTTTACGGCGGGGCCTGGCTCAGGGGCGCGGCGTTTTTGGGAGCGGAGTTCGCCCTGTGGGCGGGATACGCCCATTTCTCCGGGAAAGGACAGGATTGGGACGACCGCTTTCACGACTACGCGAACGGCCACTGGAGCGAACCGCGCTACTGGGTGGGGGTGGCCGGTGAGGCGGGCATCCTGGGGGTGACCGAGTCCAATTACACCGATTTCCTGACGGAGCTCCGCGCCTATGAGCGGGCCAACAACAGCCATGCCCTGCATGTGGAGAAAGACCAACAATACTACGAGATGATCGGAAAATATGATCAGTTTCGCTACGGCTGGGACGACTGGGAGGAGGGCCGGCCGGCCCTGACGCCCAACCGGGACTGGTATGAAACCATGCGGCACCGGAGCAATCAGGAGTTCAAGAAGGCCTCTACCTGCGCCATGATCGTGCTGGCGAACCATGTCGTCTCGGCGCTCGATGCGGCGTGGACGATATCGCGCGGGAATCGCAAAATCAAGACGGCCATGCGGTTCGATATGCGGCCGGTCCGGAATGAGATGGTGCCGTTTTACGGTTTCCATGTGACATGGTAAAAATCCTGGATGTCATTGAACGAAAAGAAAAGATGAGGCTTCCAGTGAAGAAAAGCGTATTCAGGCTGTCTTTATGGTTTCTCCTGGCCGCGCATTCCGCACAGGCCGGGGGATTCGCGGAACGGCTCAGCGGCCCGAAGCCCGATGATGCGGAGATGTCCGGCAGGGGCAAGGCGTTTTTCCTGTCTCTCCTGGTGCCGGGTGCGGGCGAATATTATGCCGGATCGAAGAAATGGGCGACGGTGTTCGCCGTGAGCGAGCTGACGCTCTGGACGACGTTCACCGCGTTCCGCATGTACGGGAATATGAAGCGGGATGACGCCCGCCTGTTTGCCGCGGCCCACGCCGGTATCGATCTTTCCGGCAAGGATGACCGGTATTTCGTGAACATCGAAAATTTCATGAGCCTCGGCGATTATAACGCCTTCAAACTGAAACAGCGCGATCTGAATGCCCTCTATCCGGAGGATGAAACCCATGCCTGGCAGTGGGATTCCGAGACATCCCGGAGACGGTACGAACGCATGCGGGTGGCGAGCGACCGGGCGTACAGCCGGTCCACGATCGTGGTCGCCGCGGTGATCCTCAACCATCTGGTCAGCGGGGTGGATGCGATCCGGGTGATGAATCAGAGGGAATCGCTGTCCGAAAAGAATCTGCAGGTGGGGTTCGTCCCGCTTCACGGACCGGGGATGGCGCTCGCCGTGCGCAAATCGTTCTGATTTTCAAAAAAAGGCGCCCAAAAAACTACGGCTGACGAAAAATCTCCTGAAAAGGTCTCCGCGTTCCCTGAAGGAATGGAACGCTTCCGCCCTGTCCATTGGATATCCGGATGCGTGAGGCGGCATCACAGGGCCATTCCTTCCCGGACCCGCTGCGAGCGGCACCGGCCGCGAACGCTCCGGCCTTTTCCGGGCGGAGATTTTTCGAATGCCGCCGCATTACAACCAACACCACACCTTCTCCATTTTGTCTTCCCGGCGATTTTCAGGCCGGGATCTTACAGGCTTCTTGACTCTGCCATTTTGAATTTCTTTCCGGTGTGTCTGCCTTCCTTTCGCGTTTTTCACGGGCCATCCCCACACCCCTCATCTGTCATGCCCGAGATCTTCTGCCGGGCATCTTTTTGCGCGGGCGGTCTGGGAGTCGCAGGTTCTTTTTGCCCCTTTTTTTTATTGTATTCATGGCGCATGAAGGGTTATATTGAGTATCCCTTTATCCTGACGTTTTCCCTGCCGGAGGAAAAACACATGCGCTATGCCATCAGGCTGTTCTTCTCGATTCCCGTCCTGGTCGTCCTCATCCTGACATTCATCCTCGCGATCGCCGCCGCGACATTCATCGAGACGATCCACGGGGCGGATACGGCGCGCGCGCTCGTGTACAACGCCGGGTGGATGACGGCGCTTTACCTTTTCATCACACTCCATCTGATCGTCCATCTCGTCCGTTTCCGGCTCTGGCGGAAGGGGAAACGGGCGGTATTCCTGCTCCACGCCGGTTTCCTCGTCCTCCTCTCCGGGGCCGCGATCACGCGGTTTGCGGGATTCGAGGGACGCCTCCATTTCCGCGAGGGCGAGACCACGAACCGGATGCTGTCGTCCCGGGCGTTCCTCCGCATGGAGGTCAGGGAGGGGGATCAGACCGTCCATGCCGAAAAGAAATTGTTGCTGTCCGCGGTCACGCCGAACCGGATACGGATGCATGCGCGGACGGGGAACCGGAACGTCCGGATCGCCTTGAAATCGTACTATCCCGCGGCCAGGCCGGTGCTGATCGAAGACGAATCCGGCGGGCCCGTGCTCGCCCTGTCCGTGACCTCGGGGGAGATGTCCGGGCCGGTTTTCCTCCGCGACGGCGGATCCGACACCTTCCAGGGATGGACGTTCGCCTTCCACGGGGCGGCTTCGGGCGCGCGGCCATCCGTCGCCGTCCGCCATGTCGACGGCGAGCTGACGGTCACATCCAACCGCGACCTGGAGATCGTCTCCATGCGGGACGGGACGCGGGAATTCCTTCCCGCGGGCGAATCTTCCGCACTCACGGCCGGGACGCTATTCGTCTCGGAGGCCGTCCGCTTCGCGCTCCAGCAATTTGTCCCCTCGGGACGCATCGGCGCCGTTCCCTCCCGTGACCGCCGCGGGGAGGATGCGGTTTTCTCCGCGCTCGTCGTCGAGGTCGTCTCCGGGGATTTCCGGAGGGAGGCCGTGCTGTTCGGCGGATCCGGCGCGGAGGGCGAACCCGAAATCCTGCGGGAGGGCGACCTGGAGGTGACCCTCCGGTACGGTGCGAAACCCATTGTCCTGCCGTTCTCGCTCACCCTGAAAGAATTCCGGATCGACCGGTATCCGGGGTCGCGCATGCCCTCCGGATATACGAGCGAGGTGATCGTCCGCGATCCCGACACCGGGATCGCGTTCCCCTTCCAAATCTACATGAACCACATCCTGCGATACCGGGGATACCGGTTTTTCCAGTCTTCCTACGACACGGACGAGAAGGGGTCGATCCTGTCCGTCTCCTGCGATCCCGGCACGGCGCCGACCTATGCGGGATACGCGCTCGTGTCGCTCGGACTCGTTTTCGCCCTGTTCGCTCCGGCCGGGCGTTTCCGGAGGCTGGGTCGATCCCTCCGCGGACCCGGGGCGGGAGCCGCGGCGATTCTGGTCTTCGCCCTTTTCGTCCCCGCATCCGCGGGGGCGGCCGGGAAGGACGAGGCCCTCCAGTTCATGCGGAAAATCGATGATGGGCATGCGAAGGCGTTCGGCGGGCTGATCGTCCAGGACGCGCGCGGCCGGATGAAGCCGGTCAATTCCCTCGCCCACGAATGGATGCGCCGGCTCGGCCGTCCCGAGAAGGCGGCCGGGGTTTTACCGGACGCGTTCCTCCTGGCGGTTTTCACGGAACCGGTTCCTTTCTTTGCGGAGGATGATCCGCGGAGGCAGGAGGCCTCCGTACTCCTCCGCGGCGGGGAGTTCAGGCTCTTTCCCCTTCCCGGCGCGCCCGACCGGGTCTGGCACGCCGAAAACGAACCGGGACTCTCCGCGGATGCCGTGGTGCAGGAACTGGTCCGATCTTACCGCGCGGCCGTTTTGTCCGCGGTCGAGACGGGGGAGTGGCGGGAGGCGGACGGGGCGCTGGCCCGGATCGACGCGTATCAGAGGCGGCACGGCGAGGCAGTCTTCCCGCCGGAGCACCGTATCCTCACCGAGATTCTCTACAATAACCTGAATATTTTCCAGAGACTGGGCGTCTGGCTCCCGGTCCTCGGCGGGGCGATGATTCTCCTGATCCTGGCCCATCTGATTTTCGGTCGGGCCGCGATCGGGAGGGTCGTA
>DSAP01000141.1 GCA_011046415.1 bacterium
CCGCCGGATTGAAAAAAAGCGCGCTCGAACCCGTCTCCAGACTCGTCAGAGCCTCCGCCATCGCCGATCCCCGCGCATCCGATACCACGCTCAAAAACTGAAACCCCGTCTGCGCAAGCTTCTTGTTCTGCGCAAATCCCGTGCTTACGCAGAGTAAAAGCAGAGCCGGAATCATTATCCCTGTCAGCGTCTTGCCCATATCTTTTCTCCTTCGTTCTTGTCGCTTCCCGTGAAATCCCCAGACCCTATCCCATGGGGAAAGGCTGCAGAGACCCCGCGCCTCACCCACGTCAACGGATGATCACAAACTTCCGGAAGACCGACTCGCCCTTGCGGTAGACCCGATCACCTCTCTGGAACATCAGATCACCTGTTCTATAAATCGGTTCACCATCCGGGATATAGTTGTATTGGCCGGATTCGAACGTCCTTTGCACCCGTGGGTCCCCATAAAAATCCCGACGTGCGAAGATGTCGTCTTCCGCATAGATATCTTCCGTGACTTCCACATGGAGGATGTAGATTCCGCTCACGACGATCTGGCGTGAACGGGTCATGCTGTCCCAGATTTCATCGCCCGATCCGTCCGTGTGGTCTTTTTCCCAGATCAGATCACCCCGTTCGGTATAGACCCTCAATTTACAGACACCCGGCAATTCGTAGAAGACAATCCGGTCATATTGGGATTTGTCCCCGAACTGATAACGGCGGGACCGGATGTCATAGGGGTTTGGAACGACCCGGACCTCTTCGATCATCAGCCCCTGCGGCCGCCTGAGATAGGCCTCCACGCTCGTGAGGGTCAGGAAGGCGCTGCTGTACAGCGGCTTTCCCGGATGCACATCGTTCTGCGAACCGTCGTCTTTCGACTGAATATAGTAATAATAGTTGAATCCGCGGACCGCGCTGACATCGTCCCAAGTATGAACCGCATCGGATGCATCACATTCGAATACCTTCCGATACACGGTCCGGTAATCCTTGACGTTACCCTCGCTCCGGTAAATCACATACCCGTTGAAATGGGCATGACCCGCGGCATTTTCCGCCCAGGTCAGCCGGATCCGGTCTCCGCCGGACTGAACCGTAAACCACTCGGGCGCCGGCGGCGGCCGGGGGATGGCATAACCGGAATTGAAATTGGAGAGCGCGTTTCGCAGGGTCTGCACGATCGAATCGGCGCCGGTTTCGCACCATGCGCGCTTGTACGCGTTATGATTCACCGCGGGCGTTCCGTCGGGATTGATCAGGGTGGGCGCCCCGGTCCCCTTGTAGTAGGCGAACCAGTTTCCGCCCACTTCGCGGCATTTCGGCCAGCCGATTCCGTTTATGCCTTCCGCAAACACGATGCGGATGCTGTCGCCCGGCGCGAGGGTGTACGGGCCGAATCCGAGGCCCTGGGAGGAACCGCCGCCGCTGTTGCGGTCGGGATTGGTCGTGGACAGATCGGAGACGTATTTGCCCTCGCCCACCTCGTCAACCAAGCTCTGGGGAAGATACCCTTCGGTCATCCAGCGCCATCTTTGCCCCATGAAATCCTCGTCGAACTGGCTGACATTCGCCTCCATCGTGGAATGATCCGCCGCGACATAGGCGTTGGTGCGCGGCTGATTGGGGTCATTGGAAGGATCCCGGGGGCTCCGGTCGGCGTGCAGCGTCACAACACCGACATATTTGGCGGAACCCAGCACCCCGTTGTCCTCCATGTGATTGGGACATCCCCAGTCTTCTTCAAAGGTCACCGGGCGGTCGCTCTGGGGGCCGTACCAGGCGTAGAACCCCTTGATCTCCTGCTGCGTATTGTCCGGCGGAGTTCCGAGTGTCCTGAAAAGCGTGCTGGCGCCCCATTCCGAGCTGAAAGCCCCCCAGGTCGAACCCCATCCGGTCGAGGTCACGCCGGACAGGGCGACCCGCCAGTTGTGATACATCCAGAAATCGTTGAGGGTCTGTTCATGCACCGTGCCCCCTGCATCGATGATCCCCGTGTTCTTGAATACGTAATCGTGGATGAAATAATTACCGTGATTCTGCTGGGTGAAGGCCATCACCTTCTTCGTGACCGAGACGCCCAGAGAAGTATTGAACCGGATCTCGATCATCCGGTCGCATGGCAGTTCCTCATCGTAATCGTCCGGCACGTCATAGAGGGTGTTGTTCGTCCCGGGCTCTTCGTCGACGATCACGGCCGGGTGTGGATAGCGCGCGATGAGCCGGATACTCTCGGGAAAGATCATGTTGAATTGATTGGCCGAGAGCCGCGGACCCACGCCGATCACCTTTACGCTCTTTTTGACATTCTCGACGGGATCATCGAAATCCCGGGCGCCGAGCCAGAGCCCTTTCGCGCGCATCGTATATTGATTGTCGCCATAGAGGGTCGGCCAAGTCAAGGTGTTCACCGCGTTATACAATTCCGTCTCCGCACCGATATCCAGGAAGAAACATTGTGTTTCACCCACCCTGAGCCAGCGCATTTCCTGGGCCGATGTTCTCAGGCCGCCTGTGAGCAGGATGAACCCCATCGCCGGCAGCAAGAGTCTGACTGTCCTGTTTTTTTTCAGCATCCTCATATCCCCATGATTGGTTTTCGTCAATTCAGATCGAATGAGAGGCGGGCGCCGAACACCACGGCGCGCGGATTCAGGAACCAGTATGTCGAAGGATTCGGCATGTTGATGTAGGCCTTGTCCTTGTTGATCTGATCGATGCGCGCCTGGGAGACCTCGCCCCATGCACCGTCCGTATACTGCCAGTAGGTCCCGCTCGTGCCTTCGTAGTAAATCACGCGTTCGTTGACCGAAGGTTGGGAGCGATCCACCGCGGCCCGGTATTCCATGGGCTGCCACTCGACGCCCGGCTTCCGGTAATCGCCCAGTTTGTCGTTGCCCGGTATGTTGTCATAGGCCTTGCTTTCGGGAAGATGGAGGGACATCCGGTATTCCTGTTCCCACGTGTTGCGCAGACGGAGCGAATTGAAGAGATTGCCCACATCGACGAGGAACTGCAGCCGGATCCGGTTCATCGCGATCGTCTTGCTGGCGCGGAGCGTGGCGTTAAAATAATCCACAAACTGCACATTGTTCGATACGCCGGAAGCGCCCTTCGGATTGTAAGTGGTCCACCCCCCCTGACTCCAGTCGAGCAGCAAATTCACCATGAAGCCGCCGAATACCGCATGGCCCATCAGCCTGGGACCGAAATCTACCGGCGAATAGAAACTGAGATTGGCGCGTGCATAAGGCGAGGGAATCGGCCGTTCCTGATACAGATTAACGGTGTTCTCGTCCCACCGTTTCTGCAGGGAAGGATCCTGGTACACCTGCTCCCGGCCGAAATTTCCGCGCGTCGAGACCTGATACGTGTAATTGGCGAATCCGGAGAACCAACGTCCCGCGGTCTTCCGCAGCGTGAGTTCGAATCCCCGGATATCTTCATAGTGATTGCTGGTCGTGAGATAGTAATCGTCTCCGCTGATCGCAAAATAATGTGTCGTGTTCTGCTGATCCGTGATGTCCCGGTAGAAAGCGGCCACCTGAAACAGCACATCATACGGCAGGATATGGTCATACCCCAGTTCATAGGAGATCGTCTTGGCCAGAATCAGGTTCGGATCGCCGAGACGCCGTAATTTCTGCTGGGGCGTGCGGTCGACGCGGAACAGGGTCTCATACTGGGGCATCTGCTTGAAATGGCCGTAATTGAAAAACAGTTTGGAATTCTCGGTGATGGGATGCGCGATCCCGAGACGCGGGCTGAGCTGCCATTGTCCTTTGGAGGACTTCATGTCGAACTCGCGCAAGTCGCTGTATCGGGAGGATATGAAATAGATTTCATAAGGATCGACGTCCCACCAGTCCGTCTGCGAATTACTGTAGTCGAGACGGAGTCCCGCGTTCATGGTGAACCCCTTGGTCTCGAGTTTGTCCTGGACATAGAGCGCGCCCCGAACGGGGAAATTGCGCATCTGAACCCGGTTGGCGTACGTCTTGCCCTCGGTCTGCATCTGGATGAATCCGTAATCGAGATCGAGATCGTTGTATATCAGTTCGATTCCGGCCTTGACCAGATTGTGATAATTGACCTGGCTGGTCAGATCCGCCCTCAGCGTGGTTGCACTCGATCTGGAAAAATCCCGGGCCAGCGAGGCCTGTTCGCCCCGGCCGAAGACGATTCCTTCCTTCGTTGCGGGCCAGTACCCGATCGGATTCTCGTCCATGAAAAAGCCGGGTACGACCTCGGTCAGAGTGGATGTGTCCCGCAGCGCCGTGGGCCGGGTATGATAACTGCGCCGGACATGGTCCAGAGAAATCTCATAAAACATCTTCCCGCTCAGGATATGGGTAAGTTTTCCGGAAACGGATCGGTAGCCGAGATCCGCCAGGCACAGCGCCCAGTCGCTGAACATGTTGAACAGCGGATTGCCTCCGGTGCCACCCGCGATGTCGTTTGGCGATCGGAAATAATGGCCGGCGGCCCAGTTGTTCTCCATGGTGTATTCCTTGCCCATCGCACCGGAGATACGCAGTTTCATCGAGTTGCTGATGTCCGATGTCAGCTGAAGCGTCGCATCATAATTCACGTTGTCCGGTCGGGTCATGGGCCAGAGCAGCATATTCCGGTGGCGGCGATAGGAAGTGAAAAACCGAAGCCCCCCGAGCGGTTCTGAGATGAACGGCACCGGTCCGCCGAAACCGCCGTCGATCTCGTAATCGGGCTGGTCGTTGGGCTGTTCTTTCCGGGCCTGGTAGAGAAACACACGCTGCGCGGCCAGCGGGGTCAGGTCGTTATCGGGATCATTGTCCGTCATCAGCCGTTCCGATACGGCGTTCCAACCGTTGAATTCCAGATATTTTGAGCGCGTATATACATCCCAGGCGCCGCTGTTGGTGCCGGTCCAGCAGACATCGTCGTCGAGATAGGGACGCATCCAGTAGGAGTCCGGATCATGCACATCCGGGATGCTGTTCCCGCGGTAATACTTGGGCGCGGGCGGGGTTATCTTGCCCGTCAGGCTGCCGAAATACCCGGTCGTTCGGCCTTCATAGGTGACGACATTCACCAGCCCCGACTGAACCTGGCCGTATTCGGCATTGAATCCGCCCCGTTCGATGTTGATTTCCTTGACGGCGCTCAGGGCGATCTTGGAAATCGGCTGATTATTCCGGGGATCGCGCATCGTGATTCCGTCGAGCATCAGAAGCGCTGCCTCTCCGCCGCTTCCCCGGATATTCAGGCCTCCCTGAACACCGGCCTGCATGCCCACCACGCCTTCGATGGTGGAGACGGGCAGATCCTGGACCTCCCGGCCCGAGACCGACACGACGCTCGTGGCCACATCGACCTTCAGGGGAGTGCGTTCGGCGACGATGGTGACGGTTTGGCCTTCGACGGCCTCCATCTGGAGGCCGACATCGATCCGTGTCGTCTGATCGATCCGGACACGGACTTCGCTCACGGTCATCCGGGAATATCCGATCATCGTGAACTGGACGGTGTACTCGCCCGGGGGGACATGAAGAATCGTATAGCGGCCTTCCAGATCGGCTGCGGCGCCCAGTCCGGTTTCAAGGACAACCACATTGACGCCCGCCAGGGGATCGCCGGTATCTGTGTCGATCACCGTTCCGGCGATCTTTCCGGTGGTCGCAGACCAAAGCGGAGACTTCAGAACAAAGATTACCGCCAGTACGGCAATCACAGCCCTGAAATGATTTCCTCTCATCCTGTCCTCCTTTAACGATGGAATTCTTTTCTTTGACAAATCCGTTGAGTGGGTTGACTCTGTATCATTTCATCGAAATAATCAGCCAGATAAAAACGCCGACCAACAGCACACTGAACACAATCTCGAGTAACACGGCGATCGCATATTTCCTGCCTTTACTCAGTCTCAAGCCGTTATCCTCCGGATTTGGGGAAGAACCATGTGAATCCGATTCGTGCCCGGATTTCAACGGATTCATAATACGCATTTCCTGGACTAATTGCATATCAATCCTGTTTCATTCTGTGGTAATCAGGTTTCATAGATCTGTCGGACGAATAAAAAGGACATGCCGAAGAACGATCCCAAGAATAAATCAGTCGGGGCACCGGGCCCATCGATCCGCCTTGACATCCTTTTCTGCTGCACCCTCATGCAGCCGTGCATATTCCGAAGGAGAAACGCCGTAATGGCTCCTGAAACACTTGCAAAAATAGGATGGATCCTTGAATCCGACCCGATAGGCGATCTCGAAAACGGTCAGATGGCTCTTTTCGAGGAGTTGTGCGGAGCGTTTCAACCTCAGCGTCTTGATCAGATCATTGGGTGTCAGATCCGTCAACGCCTTGATCTTTCGGTAAAGCTGCACGCGGCTGAAACCGATCTCATGGCCCAGATCGCTGACACTGAAATCGCTGTCTTCGATATGCTTGTCGATGCTTTGGATCACATGGTTGAGAAAGCGTTCGTCCTCGGAAGTGATGACGATGTTCTGAGGCTGCAAGTAGACTTCGTGGCTGTATCTTTCCCGCAGCTGTTTCCGGGATTTCAGCAAATTCGTGATCCGGGTATGCAGGTAATGGCTGTCGAACGGCTTTTCGATGTATTCGTCGGCACCGAGATCAAATCCGTTGATACGGCTCTGTTCATTGGTCCGCGACGTGAGGAGGATAAACGGAATGTGCGATGTCTTGATGTCTTTCTTGATCGCGGCACACAGGGAAAACCCGTCCATCTTGGGCATGCGAATGTCGGCGATAATCAGATCCGGGATGAATTCGAGGGCCATTGCGGCGGCGGATTTTCCGTCCGTGGCCTCGATCACACGGTAATCCGGATTCAATTCCTCTTTCAGATAGGTCAGGAAATCGCGGTCATCATCAACGATCAGGATCAGGGGGGCGGATTCATCCGGGACTTTCACGTCGGATATCACGGATTCGGATTCACGGCAAACGGGATCGAATTCGTCACTGACCGGATCTTCCGGAGATACGTCCGGAGAACCCGGGGTCAGAAACAAAGGCAGTCTGATCTGAAAGCATGCACCGGAGCCGAAACGACTCGTGACGTCGATCGAGCCCTGATGCAGGGTGATCAGTTCGCGTGTCAGGGCGAGACCGACACCGGTGCCGATGGAGGTTTTTCCCTCATCGCACTCGACCTGGACGAACGGGTCGAAGATCTTCTCGAGATGTTCTCCGGGTATGCCGATTCCGTTATCCTGAATCCGGATTTCCAGGAACCGGTGATTCCCGTCGCTGTCCGGACCGGCATCGGGCGGATTTTCGTCCGACCCGTTCCCGGGCGCGATGGCGACAGCGACGCGGATTTCCCCCTGATCCCGGGTGAATTTAAAGGCATTGGACAACATGTTGTACATGATTTTGTCGACTTTATCCGGATCGAACCAGACAGACAATTTCTCCGGATTCGCAGAAAAATGATACCGGATGCTTCGCTGTTCGGCCTGATGGACAAAGGATGCAAAGATCGTCCTGAGAAAATGGATGATGTCGTGTTTCTTGAGTTCGAGCCGCAGGCCACCGGATTCCAGCTTCCGGATGTCCATGATCTGATTGATGAGCCGCAGAAGTCGTCGTGCATTCCGCAGCATGATTTGATAATTCCCGGCCATGTCTTTTTTGTGGAAAGATCCCTTGGAACGCATAAGCCGTTCGAGCAACCCGATGATGAGGGTAACCGGCGTCCTGAATTCATGGGACACATTGGTGAAAAACCGCAGTTTCATCTCATCCAGTTCATGAATCCTTTTCGCCTCCTGACGTTCGAGCAAAATTTCGGTCTTGATTTTCTCGCGATACAATATCAGTTGCCTCAGCAGACAAAGAATGGATACGAGGACGGCGGCATAGAAAAAAAGCGCCCAGCGGGTTCGCCACAGCGGAGGGTGAATCTTCAGGCCGAGAGAAAGTCCTTTCTCATTCCAGATGCCGTCGCTGTTCGATCCCTGGACCCGGAACACATAATCCCCGGCAGAGAGATTCGTATAGGTGACGAACCGGCGGTACGCATCCGTCTGCCGCCATTCCCTGTCGAATCCCTCGAGCATGTACCGATATTGATTTTTCTCGGGAGCCGTGAAATCCAGGGCCGAGAATTCGAAAGAAAAGATGTTTTGGCGATGTGACAGTTCGATGGCTAGGGAATCCGGCCAAAGATCTGCCACCCGTTTGCGTCGGATTGAATGGAGCGGTACGGAGCGATTGAATATCTGGAAATCAGTCAGCACCACGGGCGGGACGTAGGAACAGGTTTGAATGCTATCCGGAGAAAACAGGGTAAATCCGGACTTCCCCCCGAATGCCAGTTCGTTCGAACGGGTTCGGATGACGCCCCGTGTAAAGTCGTCTCCGACCAGACCGTCCCGGGCGTCGAAACTGACCGCCCGATGACTTGAGGGATCCAGCTTCGAGATGCCTTTGTTCGTGCCGACCCAGATGAACCCTTTTTCGTCTTCCATGATCGAGGCGATTCGATTCGAAGCCAGTCCGTCTTTCACGGTGTACGTGATGAACGATCGGGTCTCCCGGAGAAAACAATTCAGGCCGTTCAGGGTGGCGAACCACACCCGGCCCCGGCTGTCTTCCAGGATGGAAAATATATGGTTTTCGGAAAGATTCGCGGCATTTGGCCCTTCATTGACATAATGGATGAACTCAAACCGCCCGGCGAGTATATCCTCTCGTGACAAAAAATAGAACCCCCAGACGGTGCCGACCCAGAGATTCCCGGCCCTGTCCTGATAAAGACATTGGATGTACCCGTTCCTGAGTGTAGAGCCGTCCCCTTCGAAAGCCCGGAAGAATCGGCCGCGTTTCGGATCGAGGACATGCAATCCTGAGATCGTCCCGACCCAGAGATTCTTCCGGATGTCTTCATGCACGCAGGTAATTTTATTGCTGCCGAGCCCGGCCGGATCCGAACTGTAATCGACGTGACGGTAATGCATGAACCGTCTTCCGGATCGGTCAAAGTGGTTCAGGCCGTCCCAGGTCGCAATCCACAAATGGCCCGAATGGTCTTCGCAGAGATCGAGAACATGGTCGTTGCTGATCCCGTTCGGATCGCCCGGGTTATGGGTATAATGTGTAAAACGGCCCGCCGAACGATCGAAATAGTTTAATCCCCCTCCGTCCGTTCCGATCCACAAATTTCCCGCACGGTCTTCGTGAAAACACTGAACGATGTTGTGGCTGAGTCCGTGATCGTTGAAGGGTTCGACCCGATGGTTTTCAAACGGTTTTTTATCCACACGGAGCAGGTTGACGCCCCCGCAGAATGTTCCCGCCCAGAGATTGCCCTGACCGTCTTCATAAATGGATAACACGGTGTTGTTGTTGAGTGAACCGGCATCATTTTTATCATTCATGTAAATTTGAAAACCCACACCCGGGGCATCGGATCCGCGAATCTTCCGAATCGACATACGATGCAATCCGCCGTTTTCAGTGCCCGCCCACAGGCTTCCGGAACGATCGCAATGCAGCGAAAAGACCGTGTTGTTCCCTTTCCCGTCGTCAGACGGGTTTCGATAGCGGATAAATTGCTGCTTCTCCTCATCAAACCAGTTCAACCCGCCGTCGAGCGTGCCGATCCACAGATTCTGCAAGGAATCTTCGGCGATCGACTCGATGGAATTGGTGCTGATGCTGTGGGGGTCAGTCGGATCATGACCGTATTGTATGAAGCGATTTTCGGCCGCATCGAACCGGAACAGGCCGTCGTAACCCGTCCCGACCCAGAGGCGTCCCTGCGAATCTTCACAAACGGCTTTGACATAGCATCCGGAAAGATAGTGGAGAAACGAATCGGTCTCCCGGACATATAAGGACAATCCGGAGGCTGTACCGGCCCAGACAGCGCCCCGGCGGTCCCGATAGAGTATCTTGACGGAATTGTCGAGAAGGCTGGTCGGGTCGTCATCCTGTCTCTGGTATCGTTTGAAAACCCGTTGATGCCTGAGAAACTGGTTGATCCCTCCCGAAGCCGTGCCGATCCACAAGCTCCCGTCCGGACCCTCGATGAGGGTATTGATATGATCATCGCTGAGACTGGTCGAATCGGAGGGGTCGTGATGATAAGTCTTGACGGAATACCCGTCAAATTGATTCAACCCGAATTCCGTACCGAACCACATCAGTCCGAACCGATCCTGAAGAACAGACATGACCGTATTGTCGGAGAGGCCGTCTGCCGTGGTCAGATGCCGGAATGAGGTACCGGTGTTGAGGGCAGAGAGACGGGTCCCGGCTAATAAAACAAGATAGAACAGGATTCGCTTTCTCATGATCCACTATACTTGCATCGTGTCCCCGAATGGATATCGAATCGTTAGAAAGTAAAAAAATATTTCCTGAATTTCCAATGGTTTTCTGAAAACCCGATCGATAAAAGAAGATAAAAAAAGTCTCCGGGCAGGAATCCCGGAGACCCTCCATTCTCGTATGCCTAATATCCGTTACATCCCCGTCTCCCCCATATCGATGCGTAGGACGTTCCATTGCTGTCCGCCCTGAAGCATGTACAGGAACCTCCCGGCCCCCCTCAGCTTCACCGCATTCCCAGGCAGGATCGACTTGTACAGGATGTCCCGGCTGTTGTCCGCATGCAGCAGGAAGATGGGATCGGCATGATCCGTACCCACCAGCAGCGTTCCGTCCGGAGAAAATTCCATGTCCTGGATCGCCGATCCGGCATGTGCGCCGGCCTCGGACCAGTCCAGAATCAGGACACCCGGACCCACCGTTCCCGCCGCATCCAGGATCTCGTGGCGCCAGATCCCGGCCGAAGGCGTGCCGCTGGCACGCCTGACCGCCACGTACACCGAACCCCCGTAAACACGGATACTCAAAATCTCGTCGGTTCCGTAAAGACCCGTGTCCTTCTCAGAAAGGGCCGACGTAACGACCATCAGGGCCGTCCGGCTTCCGCCCGCATACAGATTTCCGTGCACGTCGAAGTCACCGACCGACACCCTTTTCGCGCCCCGGAAATATTCCGCCACCTCCCCCGTCTCCACATCCATCCGGTCGATCGACCGGTTCGCCATCAGGAAAATCAGCTGCGCTCCTGAAGGATGGATCACCGCGTCCGTCACGATACGGCCCGCTTCTCCAAGCGTCGTCTTCTCGCCATCGGATGTAATCCTGTAGACGCTGCGGGGACTCCGCTGGACCACATACACGTTCCCGGATCCGTCCGTCGCCACCGCGCTCAGTTCATCACCCGTGGTAAAATGACCGAACGGCCAATGTACCGGATCTATCCGGTAGGGACCGAAACTCGCAATCTCGAGGGCCCGGGTGTTCACCACCTGGATGGTCGTCGAATCCCCCGTCCGGTTCGGTCGCCGGATTGTCAGCCGGGTCGCGGAATGGGATGTAATCTCCGCCGGAAACCCGTCCACATACACCTTGTTGCAAGCCAGTGTGTCCGAAAAGTGTGCGCCTTCGATCGCGATGGTATTGACTCCGGCCGGGGCTTCGGGAGGATCCAGGGCCGTGATCACCGGCGCGGTCGTTTCCTCCTGCGGCCGATGGTACATCGCGGTCGGTCCGTCATATTCACAACCCGTCATCAGCAGCGAGGCCGTCACAACGACGCCCGCCAGAACAATCAATCGTCTCATCGGAAGACTCCTTTTGAACGTTCTCTTTTCCCTCTATCTGAAACCAGCAAATGCGTGCATCCCGTCACCCGTCACGCGTCACCCTCCTACAGCCGGATCCGGGCCGTCATCCGCTGCACCTTGTCGAACACCCCGAAAGGCGTGTACGCATAGTCGAAGGCGACCCCGTAACTGGATACGCCCAGACCGAACGAAAAACCGCTCTC
>DSAP01000188.1 GCA_011046415.1 bacterium
CTCGGTTTATGAGGCCGCCGAGAATCCGGAACGGCTGGAGGTTCGGCGGATGGAGGCCAATGCGCTGATGTTCGATACGCTGGACGGCAGGGCCGGAGAACGCGCGGCCCGCATGATCCTGAACGCCGTCCCGGAACTGAAGAGAGGAAGGTGAATCCCGCATGGCGCTTTATGCAAGGCTGCTCGGATACCTGAAACCGTTCTGGAGACACATGACGCTGGTCATGCTGCTGACCTTCGTCTATGTGCTGGCCAATTACACCTCCTACTGGCTTTCGGCCTCTTTCGTCAGCCATCTGTTCAACGAGGGGAAGATTTCCTCTGTCCGGCAGGCCGGGGAACAGGAGGCGGACCCTCCCGACGCCACGCCGGACGGGTCGCCCTCCGTGCTGCCGAAACAATCCCTGCAACTGGAAAGCCGTATCAACAAACTGCTGCACGCCTTCGTGGATTCCGGATCCCGGCGCCGCACCCTGAGGAATATTTGTCTCGTCATTTTCCTCGCGTTCCTTATGAAAAATTTGTCTGCATACTTCCGGCGTGTCCTGATCTATTTCATCCAGCTCCGTATCGTGGTCCGGCTCCGGGCTCAGCTTCATCGTGTCCTGCTCCGGCTGCCCCTGTCTTTTCTCCAAAAACAGCATACGGGGAAACTGACCAGCGTGGTCTTCAACGACGTCACCGCCGTCCAGACGGCGCTCAAGGACAATTTCGTCAAGCTGATCAACGATCCCCTCCAGATCCTGGCCAATGTCGTCCTGCTCTGGATCATCAGTCCGCGGCTGACGGTCCTTTCCTTCCTCATCCTCCCGCTCTGCGGATATCTGATTTATTCCATCGGGCAGAGCATCCGGAGGCGGAGCCGCCGCGTCTTCAAACAGGTGTCCGCCCTGCTGACCGCCTTCCAGGAATCCGTGTCGTCCATCCGGATCGTCAAGGCCTTTACCGCGGAGGAAAACGAGACACGACGTTTCGAGGAGGCGAACCGGGACTATTTCCTCAAGGAATTCCGGGCCAAACGCCTCAGTTTCGTCACGGGGCCGCTCAACGAGACGATCGGCGTGGGCATCTTCGTGGTCCTGCTCTGGTACGGGGGCAATCAGGTGTATGCGGGAACCGGGCTGAGCGCCGAACAGTTTCTCCGCTTCCTGGTTTTGTTGTTCGCCCTGTTTCAGCCGATACGCGATCTTTCCGATCTGAATAACGTGATTCAGACCGGCCTGGCCGCGGCCGAACGGATTTTTCTCTTGATGGACACGGCCCCCGAACCCTATTCTCCGCCCGGGGCCGCCGATCTGCCTCCGTTCCGGGACCGGATCGTCTTCGAGGGGGTGCATTTTTCCTATGAAGCGGGTGTCCCGGTACTGGAGGGAATCGATCTGACGATCGGGAAAGGGGAAATGGTCGCCCTCGTGGGCCACAGCGGCGCGGGAAAATCCACGCTGGCGGATCTGATCCCCCGGTTTTATGAGGTGGACAGGGGGGTGATCCGGATCGACGGTGTCGATATCCGCGGAGTCCGCCTCCAGTCCCTTCGGGACCAGATCGGCATGGTGACCCAGGAAACCATCCTGTTCAACGACACGATCCGGATGAACGTGGGTTACGGGGCGGCCTCCTGTTCGGATTCCGGAATCATATCCGCCCTGAAAAGCGCCAACGCCTGGGAATTCGTCAAACGAATGGAGCACGGACTGGACACCGTGATCGGTGAACGCGGGGTGAACCTCTCCGGCGGACAACGCCAGCGGTTGTCCATCGCGCGGGCCATCCTGAAGAACACCCCGCTTCTCATTCTGGACGAGGCCACTTCCGCGCTCGACACGCAATCCGAGAAACTGGTGCAGAAGGCCATCGAGAATCTGATGAAGAACAGGACCGTGCTCGCCATCGCGCATCGCCTGTCCACGGTGATTCACGCGGACCAAATCGTGGTCATGGCGGGGGGACGCATCGTCGCGACCGGACGGCACGAAGCCCTGCTCGCATCCTGTCCCGAATACCGTGACATCTACCGGATGCAGTTCGAAAACGACGATTCAAGAAAGGCCGGGACTTAAACCGTCCTTCCGGACAGCCCGTCGGCAGAGCCGATGACCACACAGAGACTGGCATATCCTATATCGATCCGGGCGGAACCCCTCGTTCCCCGTTTCGTTGAATGTGTGCATGCGGGCGGGGTGATCGGGTATCCGACCGAGACGGTGTACGGACTGGGGGGAGACGCACTGAATACCCGGACGATTGAACGGATTTATCGCCTTAAGGGACGCGCATTCCGCAATCCCCTGCTCGTGCTCGTCCGGGACCGGGACATGCTGAAAGAGACGGTGCGGTCGATTCCTTCCCAGGCAGATGTGTTGATCCGGGCGTTCTGGCCGGGGCCGTTGACCCTGATTTTCGAGAAGTGTGTCCGGATCCCGGGCGCATTGACCGGAGGGTCCGGAACGGTCGCGGTTCGCATGTCGCCGGATCCGTTCTGCCGTTTTGTTTTTACCTGGTTCGACAGGCCGCTCATTTCGACGAGCGCGAATCCGTCCGGAGCGGTGCCGGCGCAGACCGAAGCGGACTTGATACGCTATTTCGGCGGAAAGATCGACTGGGCGGTCGACGGGGGAAAGAGGCAAAACACGACGCCGTCGACCCTGCTCGACCTGACTTGCATACCGCCCCGTCTGGTCCGGGAAGGCGGCGTCACGGGAAAACAGATCGAACTCTGTATCGGAGCGGTGTCTTGAGGACCCAGTTTTTTCATGTGATATTTATCTGCACGGGCAATATGTGCCGAAGCCCCATGGCCGAGGAGATTCTGCGCCAGGCGGTCCGGGAAGAGGGTATTCCGCATATCCGGATCGCGTCCGCGGGCGTGATGGGGCTGGAAGGGAGCGAGGCGTGTCTGAATGCCCGGATCGTGGCGCGGCATCACGGTCTGGATCTGTCTTCGCACCGGGCGCGCCGCCTGACCGCCGGGATGGTGCATGAAGCCGACCTGATCCTCGTGATGGAGAAGCATCACCGCAAGAGCGTCCTGTCCGGATGGCCTTCCGCTTCCGGGAAAACCGTACTGCTCAAGGCGTTCGGGCCAAACGCACCGGGCGGGGAAGTCGCGGATCCCGTCGGCCGCGATCTCGATTTCACCGAGACCTGTTTCGACGAACTCCATGCGGAGATCCGGCGCATCCTCCCTGAAATCCGGAAACGCGCCCGCGAGAAAAGGGCCCTTTTCTCGCTTCTGAGAGGCTGATGCGCCCGTCCGCTTCCATGAATCATTCAAACCGACCGGATCACGGGACGATCCACTCCAGGGAGGACGCTTGAATAATGAACGGCTCAAATTCCGGATCCTGCACCGGCTCCTGTTTTTTTTACTCGTGGGCCCGGCGCTTCAGAACCACTCCCGGGCCCATCAGCCGGATTCCCTGCTGACCGACACGCTGTACACCCTGACCATCCCCCCGGATTCCGCAGAGACGGATTCGACCGCAACGGACAGCCTCGTCTCACGCATCGCCGAAACGGATTCGATTCTGGCCCGTTCCGCCGAGGACACCCTGACACCCGTTCGGTTCCGCACGGTGGAGAACCACGCTTTCGGCGTGGGTGAGCACCTGGAGTTCGACATCGCCTTCAAATTCATCACGGCCGGAACCGCGACGATGTCGGTGCTCGACACGATGTGGGTTTTCGGGCGTCCGAGTTACCATATCCGCACGACGGCCTCGTCCAACGCCTTTTTTTCCCGGCTCTACAGGGTCCGGGACCGGGTCGAGAGCCTGATGGACATGCAGGGCCTCTTCTCGTGGAAGTTCGAGAAACATCTGCGGGAAGGGCGATACCGGGCCGACCGGTACGCCACGTTCGATCAGAGAAACGGACTCGTCTATTATCGCAAGGACACGGTCTCGGCGCCGCTCTATGTGCAGGACATCCTCGCGTCCTTATATTTCGCGCGGACCCAGCCCCTCGAGGTCGGCCGACATCTGGATATCGACAATTTTGCGGACGGCAAGGTGTACTCCCTGCGCGTGCTCGTCCACAGGAAGGAAACCGTCAAGGTCCCGGCCGGAAAGTTCAAATGCCTCGTCGTCGAGCCGGTGCTGCGCGAGGAGGGGCTGTTCAAACAGAAGGGCAAACTGACGATCTGGCTGACCGACGATACGCGCCGGATGCCCGTGCTGATGAAAAGCAAGATCCTGGTCGGGTCGATCGATGCGCGGCTGACCTCGTATCGGCTGCCCTGATCCTCGCGTTCTTCCATTGAATCGGGTGGCCGATCATACCGGCCCCTGCCGGACCTTTGCCGACGTTGACCGCCCAAAACCCGTAACAGATCAATCGGAGCGAAAATGAATCCGGAAGTCAAGATGCCTTTGATGATCCTGATTTCGGTTATCACATTCGGGATTTTTCTTGTGATTTTTCTGACCGTGCGGCATGAGCGAAGACGCCGTGAGGCGCTCAAAGAGATGGCGATGAGGCGGGGGTTTTCCTTTCTGCCGCGGGCGGAACCGGATTCCATTCCGGCGACGAAACGGTTTTCCCTTTTTTCGATCGGCAGACAGAGACGCGTCCGGTCCCTGATGCACAAGGATGAGGAGGACGTCAGGACGTCCATTCTCGACTATCATTACACCACGGGCGGGGGCAAGAGCCAACAGACGCACACACAGACGGTCTTTCTCTTTGAAAGCGCGCGACTCGGGCTGCCCGCTTTCAGCCTGCGTCCCGAGACGGTGTTTCACAAAATCGGCCAGGTGTTCGGGTATCAGGACATCGATTTCCCGGATGATCCGGATTTTTCGAAAAAATGGCTGCTCCGCGGCGGGGAGGAAGACCGGATCAGGAGGCTGTTTAATCCCGAGGTCCGCACCGCCTTCAAGGCCGCGGAGCGCATGGCGGTGGAGGGGGATGGAGAAGCACTGCTCCTGTACCGGCCCGAAAAACGGGTCGCCCCGGAAAAACTTTTCGGGACCTGTGAGACGTATCGGTCGCTCTGCCGCGTGTTCATTCAGAGGAGCGCGTATCTCTGAGTCCTTCCTGTCCGTTTGCTTTCCGCATTCCCCGCCGATCACGGAATTTTGCCCCGCGCCGCGGTGACCTTCACCCCCCCGTGATCGAAGAACAGCGATGCATCGAAACGAATGCCCGTCTGGCGGAGCAGGCCGCGGTCGGCGGTCAGCAGCGTGACCTGCCATCCTGAAAAACGCTCATGAAGGATCCGGCCCGTCCGGGCATAGAGGTCCCGCAGATCCCGGTGCGACCGGACACGCCTCCCGTAAGGCGGATTGGTGACGATCCATCCCCGGCATTCCGGCGAAATCAGGTCCGAGATCGATTGACGGACAAAATGAATCCGGTCCGCCACGCCGGCGCGTGCCGCATTCTCCCGGGCGATCCGGATCGCGCCGGCGTCCCGGTCGGCCGCGATGATTTGCATATCATCCGTTTCCGGTTCCACGATTTCCTCCCGGATCGGCTCGAAACGGTTCGGTTCATAATCCGGCCAGCGCATGAAGGCGAACTTCCGTTTCCTCCCGGGCGGTATGCCCGCCGCCATGAGCGCGGCCTCGATGGCGATCGTTCCGGATCCGCAGAACGGATCGATGAGGGCGCTGCGCCGGTCCCAGCCGGAAGCAAGAAGCACGGCGGCCGCGAGGTCCTCCCGCAGCGGGGCTTTCCCCGTCTCCAGGCGATAGCCCCGGCGGTGCAGTCCCGCACCCGACGCGTCGAGGCTGATCAGGCATTGGTCACGGAAGAGGCGGATGACGATGAGCTGAGACGGGTCGTCCGCATCCTCGTCGAAAGGAATGAGACGCGGCGTGAAGCCGACCCGTTGCGAAACGGCCCGAAGCATCCTTTCCGCGACGGCTCCGGAATGGTAGAGCCTGGATTTCCTGCAGGTCACGCGGAAATCGACCGGGCGGTCGGGTGTCAGGAAAGCCTCCCAGTTCAGCCGTTCCGCCTTGCGCAAGAGTTCCGGAAAACCGGTCGCATAGAACCGTCCGATCCGGAGCAGGATGCGGTTCCCGCTGCGGATCTCGAGGTTTGCGCGGAATCCGGCTTCCATCCCGCCGTCGAATTCGACACCGCCAGGGAGCGGCCGGACCGTATCCGGGTCCGGTACCCGGGCACGCAGTTCGCCGGCCAGGAAGGGTTCGAATCCCGGGGCGCATGCGGCAAACCAGTGTAAATCAATCTTGTCCGGGGTCATAATCCAACGGCAGTAGATCCGCGATGCGGTGGGCCGCCCACGCGCCGTATACCTTGAAGGCGTTGTACGGCTGAACATTGCCGTGGATGTTGATCGTGGCGGTCGGCACCTTCATTTCCAGATAAGAAGTCGGAAACCGGCCCAGGTCTCCGTGAGGGACCGATCCGTGCATTTTGGTGTAATCCTTGTATAGTACGACGAGAAACGCGTCAAACCGGATCCGTTTCAGCTCGGGGATCGGTTCATCCTGGACAAAGGAAGGTCTTTTGGATTTGACCGGAATGCCGTACGATCGGATCTGTCCGGTCTCCGGATGCAGATAACCGTAGTAGACTTCGAACAACCCGCTCCTGAATTGATCCCGCGCCAGGACAGATAGAAAGTGGCGGAGGGATCCTTCCCATGTTTCATTCCGGTTGCGGATCCAGCGCGTCCGTACGGCCGGATCCGCGTGATCCAGTTCCTCGAACCGGGGATAGATGAGGTAATTCATGTCCTTTTCCTGATAAGAGAAGGATTTCAGAATGATCTCGATCCGGTAGCCCAGGGATTCATTCAGGACGATCAGGACACTGTCCGACGAGGCGCGCAGCGTCCCGTCCCGGTCTTCAGAGAATTCGAGTGACTGCGGATTGATCAGGCGGCAGGATTTTGCGTTCCGGGAAGTGCCGATGAATTCCCGCTCGAAGGTTTCCAGGCTGCGCCGCCAATGTATCCGGTCGCGCACGGTAACTTCGATGCGTTCACCCTGAAGCACCGCGGGATCCAGGCGGATGTCGAGGGGCTGCCTCTGTTTTCCGAAGAGATCGATACGGACGACACGCAGGGCATACCCGATATGGTTGATGAAGAGATCGTATGAGCCCAGCGGGATACGGCGGATCGTGAAAAATCCCTGTTCGTCGGTGGCCGCGCCCAGCGTGGTGTTGGCGAGAAACACATTGACCACGGGAACCGGGGCATTTGTCTCCGCGTCCACGACCCTGCCCCTGATCTCAAAGGATTCCGCGGCGGCGGAGGTCAGGATGGCCAGTACGAGAAAAGCGATGCGGTACAATAAAAAGCGGGCTCCGCGACGGCAGGCCCGTCGAACGGCCATCTTGGCATAGGGCCATGTCGGCCGGCATATGCGATGTGTCATTTTCACGGACCGGTTTCAGTTTTTTTCAATGGATTCTCCCGAATTGGAAGATGTCCGGTAGAATATAGAAAATTCACAACCCATTCTCAATCCGTTTGTTTTTAAAATTCCGCTTGAGGTTTTGATGGATCGTTCTTATTATTAGACGGTCGATGCAGTCGGGTTTGTAAATGGTAGTCCGGTTCCGTCCCTCCCTGTTTTCCCGGAAGCCGGAAGCCGTCCCGGGGCACCCAGTACAGAAAAACGGCACCCTTGAAACGGGAAGGCGGCATAATCATGAAAACGAGTCCGGTCTCTCTGCGCGCTTTACTGATCCCGGTCGTCCTGGCCGGATTGACCTGTCATGTCGATCCCGGGCTCGAACCCGTACGGAGTGCCATCGAAGGGGTGATCACCTTCACGGGAGACTGGCCCGCTCCTCCCGCGGAAGTCCGCATCGTATCGGCGAGGAAGTTTCCCCCTTCCGATATCAGCGAAGTCGATATCGGAGAGGTGATTCCAGCGGACGTTTCCACACATGCCTATACCTATTATCTGGATCCCGGCACCTACCCCTTCATCGGCGTGGCCTGGCGCGAAAAGGATTCGGTCTGGGATTTATCCAGCGTCTGCGGTGTGTACTTCACCGGCACGGATTCCCTCGTTCCCGGACGGGTGGTCATCGGTTCCCGGACGGAGAAAGTCCGGGATGTGAACCTTTCCGTCGACCGGTCCCGGGCCCGGCGGAACACACATTCCCGGATCGCCGGGACGATCGATTTCGTGGGCGCGTGGCCCGACTCTTTTTCTTCCGCCATCGTCATCGCACTGACCAGGGATCCGCTGACCCAGTCCATTTCTCTTTTGGATTTGAATCTGAGTGCGCCGATTCCTCGGGACACAGACCGGACGGATTACCGGATCGCCGCTCCGGCCGGGACATACCGCGCCGTCGGCGTCCTTTTTCTGAAGGCGAACGGAAACCTGTCCATCGGCGATTTGTACTATTCCCTGAATGTCGGGGGGCTCGTCGTCGACATCTGGGAGGTACCTGAAAACCAGACTGCCGAAGGCCCCGACTTCACGATTCAGATCGGACCCGTCCTGAGCGGGATCAGCGGAATCGTCTCGTTTGCGGGCGAGTGGCCCGCGCCCGCGGAGGAAGTCCGGCTCATCGCGGCGACCACCTTCCCGCCGGCCTTCGAAGAGCTCACGATAGGTGAACGGATTCCAGGCGATGCGTCGACGCATGACTATATGTTTTCTCTCCGCCTCGGAGTCTACAAACTGATCGGCGTGGCGTGGCGCGCCGAGCAGACAGGCTGGGATGTGCTGAGTATCTGCGGCGTTCATTTTGCCGGGACGGATTCGCTGGCCCCGGGGGAGATCGAAATTCCCTCCGACACATCCGTCATCCGAAATGTCGACATCCGGGTCAACCGGTCGAAGGCGCACAAGGTGACCGACACGAAAATCGCCGGATCCATCACCTTCAACGGCATGTGGCCCGCGGACATCATGGAGGCGCGGGTCATCGCGACGACCCGGTTCTCACTCATGCCGACCGTGCTCCCCAGCCTGCTCGATCTGGCATTCGGCGACCGCATCGTCAGGGGAACCGAAAGGACGGATTATCTCGTCCAGGCCTTTCCCGGGAAATTCGCGGCCACCGGCGTGATCTTCTTCAAAGAGGGACAGCAGACATTGTCCCTGGCCGATATTTTATATTCGGCACAGATCGGCGCGCTGTCACTCGAAGCATATGAGGTGATGGAGGATTCGACCGGACGTGGTCCCGATTTTAATGTGCGGTTCTGAAATCGGATGAACATCGCCTTCCGGATTCCGCTTTCCCCGGGCAACGAGCGGAACAGGGGATTCCGGAAGAGTCCTTCCATGTGAAACCGCCGTCCGGCAGGGTGAACCCCTTCCGGATATAACCGCCTCGGTTTACCGCTTCACCCTGATCGTCGCCACATAATTCCGGATCGGCATGATGGTTCGTTCGACCTGGGTGTGCATGTGGTTCAGGATGTTGCCGGCGTTGAGTGAGAGCGATCCCCAGCCGAAATCCACGGAAGCACGGGCGTTCAGGGTCTTCTGTGCGACGCGCGGATCGTTGGGATAGACTTTCACGGCGTCGAGCCTGTCATTGAATACATAATCCAGGCCCGCCTCAATATTCCGATACTGTCCAGTCAGCGAGGCCCTGACCATGTGTCTGGACCGGTAGGCGAGGATCTCCCCGGTTTCGAGATCCTGAGGATCGAGCCAGGTGTATCCCAGTTGTCCCGTCAGGAAACGCCCGAACAAAGAAAACCGCAGGGTGGTTTCCAGCCCGCGGATGCGCGCACGGGTGAGGTTGGTAAACTGGACCGTGTTGGTGGCGTCCGGGACGGGTTCGATCAGATTCCAGTAGTCATTCATAAAGACCGCCGCATCCAGCAGGATGAACGGACAGAGCGGCGAGGCGATCCCGATTTCGTGCGACCAGGCGGACTCGGGTTTGAGCGCGAGGTTGGGGATGATCTTGATTCCCGCGGCCGAAAGATTCGGGAAACGTTCGTACATGCTCGGGGCGCGGAATCCCCGTCCGGACGCCAGACGGATGGCGGTTTTCTCCGTCACATGCCAGACGCATCCCAGTTTCGGGCTGATCCGCTGATCCCGCAGATCGGAATCCGTGATGGTGTGGTCATAGCGTGCGCCGAGCGTGAGTATGATCGTCGGGATCATGCGGATTTCGTCCTGGACATAGCCGGAGGCGGTGAAAATGTCATGATTGCCGAGCGGATCGGCCGTGACATGATCCAGCGTGTGTTCCATCCCGAATGTCATCGAATGGGAACGGGACGGGATCCAGTTCGTCTGCGATTCGAAACCGAACCGCTGCGATGTAGACCAGTCGCGGTTGTCGTGAAGCAGGTTGTTGAAATGGTTGCGGAACCAGGAAAACCGGTTCTTCAGGCCGAGATTCCTGCGGACCGCCCACTGATGGATGCCCTGAACCATGACCCGATTGGATTTCGCCCTGTCGCCCACCGCGGCCGGGGTGACTTCCAGCGCCTGATGCCGGTTCCGCCACATGAGTCCGATCTCGCTGTCGCTGTCTTCCCAGTGGCCCTGGAGTGTGAGATTGGACTGGGACGTCAGATTGAAGAAGATTTTTCCCGCGGCATTGTATTTGAGATATTCCCCGTTTTGACGGTATCCGGTGGACTGGTGGCGTCCGACGGAGAAATGGGTCCTCGCCTTTCCGATACGCCGGGAATGACTCACGTCGAAATCCGTGAAATATAAAAGCCGGTCCGTCCATTTCCATTCCGGCCACGGCGGGTCGTCGTATACGCCCGAAGAAAGACGGACGTTGCTTTCGGATCGGAGGGAGGGTTCCCTGGTGATGACATTGATGACGCCTCCGAGTGCGGAAGATCCGTACAGGGCGGAACCGGCGCTTTTGACGATCTCGATGCGATCGATCTGATCTGCCGGAATCAGATCCCATTTGATCTCGCCCGAATCGCCGGACAACACCGGCACCCCGTCCACGAGGAACAGGACGCGGCTTCCCACGCCGTAGCTGAAACCCGAGG
The DNA here is from genome assembly GCA_011046415.1 of bacterium. Lineage (GTDB taxonomy): Bacteria > Zhuqueibacterota > QNDG01 > QNDG01 > JABMRT01 > DSAP01. The sequence continues at coordinate 10,925 of DSAP01000188.1, forward strand.
ACCCCCGAATGTTGACCTGGCTGCCCATGAAATTCACGCCGGGCACCTGTTCCAGGAGTTGTTCCAGATAGATCTGGTTCTGCCGTTCCAGTTCGCCCGAGGTGGCGACCGCGATGCTCGACGGGCTTTCATTGATGCGCTGTGCCCGCTTGCTCGCCGTCACGACCAATTCCTGAACCCGGACGGCCGTTTCGGCGAGTTCGACACGGAGCCGGGTCGTTTCTCCTGCACGGACCGGGACATCCTTCCGGACCGTGCGTTCGTACCCGATCATGGTGAACAACAATTCATATCGTCCCGGCGGGAGGTTCCCCAGTTCGAATCGGCCGTCGGCATCGGAGGCCGTTCCGAAGATCGTGCCCCTGACGACGACGTTGACAAAGGACAGCCCTTTTCCCGTACCGGAATCCGAAACCGTTCCCGTGATTTTCCCGGTGGCCGCGGCGTCCGCAGCCTGGGGGGAGAGCAGGGCGGTACAAAGAATCAGAAGCCCCGAATAAACAAGATATTCCGCCGTGCGTCCGGCATGTTGGATGCGATGCCGGAGAAACCCGGGCCGCCTGTGTGTGAAATCCATGTGTCGCTCCTCTGTTCAATCCCGACAAAAATATACGGATCGGCGGGGTGGAATTCAAGGATTGATTTGAACGGACGGTGTTTCAGGGTATCCCCCAAAAATCATATTATTGTGACATTGTAAGGTTATATAAAATAGTGATCTAATCGGTAGAAAATGCTTGAAAAAGTCATAAAAAATAGCCTCCTTTAAAGTGTAGCACACACAAGAAAGGAGGCA
>DSAP01000027.1 GCA_011046415.1 bacterium
ATCTCCATATCCGGATATTTTTGCCGGAGGACGCTTTCAAACCCTTTTCTCCTCAACTCGAGTCCGGAATGCTGAAAGGATCCGGAGGAAATTGCGATCTGTCCCCTGCCGCCGACGGCCTCTCCCAACACATCCCCGCACTTCTGCCCCTCGAGGAAAGAATCCGCCCCGACATAACAGAGTCTGAGACAGGGTGTCTCCGTGAGGTTGTTGAACTCCTCGGCCGTCTCCTGAAGCTGTTCGATCATGCGGTTCATGCCGTGGACCAGATCCCCCCATTCTTCCTGTGCGGATACCCGGAGCGGTTCGGTCTGGACGGCGAGTCGCGTGGAGAGATTCCCCTGGGACAGGTCCGCCACGCCGGCCTTCAGGTCGACGATGTCTTTCTGGCTCAGGTTACGGGCGGCATCGATGAGGGCTTTTGCGGGCCGAATCTGCTGTGTGAATATCCCCAAGAGGAGAAGCAGGATGGCGGCGATTCCCAAAAAAATCAGCGCCGCATTGTTTCCGATCCCGGGGTGGAGAATGCCGGCAACGCCCAGAATCAGGGCGAACAATACGACCCAGATTCCCCAAATATTCAGTGCATGACGTATCATCCCTCTTAACCGATGTGCTTTCATGGTCTGACTCCCATGTTCTACGATGTTTTCTGTTGTGTCTCGAGTGCTTCTTTCACCGCCTTGAGCAGGTCGGTATAAGCATAGGGTTTTTGCAAAAAGTGATAACCCTTATCCCGGATGACCGGCCATTGAGATTTCTGATCGGTATATCCGCTGCTGATCAGAATTTTCTGTTTTTCATTCTGAGAAAGCAGCCGTGTGATCAGGTCGAGTCCGCTCCGGTCCGGCAAGACCACATCCGTGACGACCAGGTCAAATCGCCCTCCCTCCCGGTCGTAAATATCGATGGCTTCCGTGGCTGTCGGCGCCGTGAGAACCCGGTATCCGTTTTCTTCGAGCGCCAGACTCGCGAATTCGCGCACGCCTTCGGCATCTTCGACGAACAGGATCCGGCGTCCATATCCCTGCAACCCTTCCAGATTGATTGCTTCGGGCGATGCAATCGCCGCCTCTTCAAATTGGGCGGGAATATGGACAACAAATGTGCTTCCTTTTCCGACTTTGCTCTGGACCAGGATGCACCCCTCATGCTGCTTGACGATTCCGTAACAGACCGAAAGGCCGAGACCCGTCCCCTTGCCCGGCCCTTTCGTGCTGAAAAACGGTTCGAAGATATGATCGATGATATCCTTCGGAATCCCGACTCCCCCGTCGGCCACGGAAACACGGACATGTTCCCCGGATTTGCATTCGGGGTTCAGCTTGCAATACGCCTCGTCGAGAATGACATTTTCGGTCGTGATCAGGATCTTTCCCCCCCGGGGCATGGCGTCGCGCGCATTGAGTGTCAGATTCATGATGAGTTGTTCCATCGAGGCGCGGTCGGCGCGTACCTTCCAGAGGTTTTCTTCCAGACCCGTACGAATCTCGATGTCGTCACCGATCACGCGGTGCAGCATGGTCAGAAGATCATCGATCACCTTGTTGAAATCGAGAATCGCGATCCGGGTGGGATGCTTTCGGCTGAACAGGAGCATCTGCCGGGTCAGATCGGCCGCGTTGGTCGCCGCACTGCGGATTTGATTGAGCGCCCTCATGATGGGATTGGATTCGTCCGTTTTGAGCATGATCACATCCGTGAATCCCTGGATCGCGGTCATGAGATTGTTGAAATCATGGGCCACCCCGCCTGCAAGGGTCCCGATCGCTTCCATTTTCTGGGATTGAAGAAGCTGTTCCTGGATCCGGGTCTTCTCTTCCTCGATCCGTTTGCGTTCAACGGCATAGTGCATGGCCCGGGAAATCAGGTTGCCGTCGACTTGTCCCTTGACCAGATAGTCCTGCGCGCCCTCTCCCACGGCCTGAATCGCGACCTCTTCATCATCCAGACCGCTCAGGACGATGATGGGCATGGCGGGAGATTTGTCATGGACCCGCCGAAAGGTGTCGAGTCCGGTACTGTCCGGAAGGGTCAGGTCGAGCAGCAGGACGTCGAAGGATTCTTTTTCGCCCCGTTCGAGCCCTTTTCTCAGATAGGCTTCCGTGCTCAATGTGTAGTGTATGCCCGCGGGGCTGGATGCCTGTGCATCCGCAAGCATTTCTCGGATGATTTTCACATCCCCGGGATTGTCTTCAATCAGGAGTATGTTCAGTGTTTTATGCATCGGTTTCACTTACTTTGTTTTCGCGAGCAGCTTCTCGATTACATCGATCACGATTTCGGCCCGCGTCGTCTTGATGATAAACGCATCCGCCCCGCACCGTTTGGCCTGTTCTTCGTCCGCATCCAGGTCGCGGGAAGTCAGCACGATGACCGGAATGTGTTTGAAGTTCCTGTCGAATTTGATCATCCTGCATAATTTGTGCCCGTCGAGTCCGGGCAGCAGGATGTCCGTCACCACAAGTTCGGGATTGAACTGCCGGACGGCGGCCAGTCCTTCCAGACCGTTGGTGGCGGCCTGCGTCCGGTATCCCCGGGAATCCAGCCGTATCTTCAGCATTTTACAAAAGGCGACATTGTCTTCGATAATCAGAATACGTCTTCCGTCCTGTTCCATTCCCAATTCCCCGTTATATCAATCCCTCGTTTCCGGCGGGACGATGGATTTGATTTGTTCCACAAATTCCGAGCTCTCGTAGGGTTTGGTATAGATGGCGGCCACTTCCAGGACTTCGGCCTGACTCCTGATTTCGTCGTCGATTGTCTTTCCCGTGAGGACGATAACGGGAATGGAGGCCTTGGCGGGAATTTTCCGGATCCGCTCAAGCAGTGAGAAACCACCGCCTGCGGGCATCATGAGATCCAGGATGATCAGCGCGTAATCATGCTTGATGATTTCCTGGGTCCCCGTATAGGCGTCGCCTGCAATCGTGACATCGTAGCCGACTGAATCCAGCCGCAGTTTGATCATTTTTGCGAATCCGAGTTCATCTTCCACCACAAGAATTTTGTTTTTTTGAGTCATAAAACCTTCCGCCTTTAGACAGATCGGGATCCTTGCATTATGAAATGGTCTCGATTTACTCGCCCGTCAAATAGGTGGAGTAAATATTGACCTCGCAATCCGGGCAAAGACCATGCGTGAACTCGGCGTCGGAGTTTTCATGGATATATTCCTCGAGACGCTGCCAGTATCCGTCATCCTTCCGGATCTTCTTGCAATGCGAGCAGATGGGAATCAGTCCGCTCAGGGTCTTGATGGTTTCGAGCGATTTCTGAAGCGCCTCGTTTTTCTGTTCAAGCGCCAGATTCTTCTGGAGGACGGCCTCATACGTCGAAAACAAAAGATCGAGGATCTGTATCCGGTCGGACGTCAGAAAATGCTTTTGTCCGGCGAAGAATATTTCAATCCCGAGATCCGCGACCGGATTCTTTCGCAGCTCGCGGTTGATGAAGATGTATTGGATATGGGAAAGGAGCTCTTCCTCGCTGTAGGGTTTTGTGAGGAAGTGATCGGCACCGCACTCCAGCCCGTGGATGATATCCTTGGGGTCGGACAATTGGGTGAGCAGGATGACGGGAATATGACGGCTGGCCCGGTTGGTCTTGATGTGCCTGCACAGCATATATCCGTCGATTCCCGGCATGACGATGTCACTGATGACGATCGTCGGGATCGTCTTCTCGAGCACATCGAGCGCCTCTTCCCCGTTTCGGGCGATGAGAACCGAATAATTCTCCTTCTCGAGAATCATTTTCAGTTTCGCCGCCTGGGTCGGGCTGTCTTCCACGATCAGAATCGTGACGATTTTTTGTGTCTCCTTGACGGATGGAACCATCTCATTACCCTCTTTCGTCATTGTATCAATGCCCGGGAAACGACGTGTTACGCCTTCCCGGCTGCCGCAACGCGGCATAGTGACCCGACGGCCGTGTCAGCGGTTAAGCGACCATCATTTCCCTCACGATGTTCCGGAGCGCCGCCCGGTCGAAGGGCTTGTGGACTACCGGGATGGCGGAGTGGGCGTCCACCTCACCCAATTTCTCTTCATCGACCGAGAAAGCACTGATGATGATAATCGGGATATTCTGGGTGCGCGTATCGTGTTTGAGCCGCCCGATCACCTCGTATCCGCTCATGCCCGGCAGCCGCATGTCGAGAATGACGAGGGACGGCCTTTCTGCACGAATCCGTTCGACGGCTTCGCAGCCGTCCCGGCTGACGACAAACTCATAACCGTCTTCCTGAAGAAATTCCCGGATCACCTCGGTCACGGGTTCATCGTCGTCCACGATCAGGATCGTGGGGAAGGGGATTTTCTTCAGCGTGAACCAGAACGTCGTGCCTTCCTTCAATGCGGACTCGACCCATATCCGTCCGTCATGTTTCTCGACCAGTCCCTTCGCGATGGCGAGGCCCAGTCCCGTGCCTTTGTATCCGGGTCCGTCGACCCGCCCGAATTGTTCGAATTTGTGGAACAGTTTCCGCTGGTTCTCTCTGGAAATACCGATCCCTGTGTCGGATACGCGGCAGAGGACATCCGCTTCCCGGTCGGTTGCGCCGATCGTGATCGTCCCTGTCGTTTCCGTAAAACGGATGGCGTTACTCACCAGATTATTAAAAATCTGCATCAATTTGTCCGCATCGGCGAATAAGAATACGGGCCCTTCGGGAATCTCACATTCGAGCCGTATCCCTTTCTGTTTCGCCTGGGGCAGGTAATGTGTGTATATTTTTTTCAAAATTTCATTGATGTCGACCCGTGATCGCCGGAGTCTGAGCTTTCCCGCCTCGATCTTGGAGATGTCGAGCAGATCCGTTACGAGGCGTGTCAGCCTGTCGACATTCTCGAGCGTGTCGGCGAGCAGCTCGCGTTGCATGTCTGTGACCTGCCCGGCGACGCCGTCCAGAACGAGCGAAACCCCCTCGTGCATGATCGCGATGGGGGTCCGCAGCTCATGGCTGACCGTCGAGAGAAATTCACTTTTTAACCGATCCAGTTCCCTGAGCTTTCTGTTCGTGGCCTTGAGCGTCTCTTCCGTCCGTTTGCGTTCGATCGCATACCGAATGGCGCGGATCAACAGATAGCCGGTAACCTCCCCCTTGGACAGATAATCCTGGGCGCCCTCGCGGACGGCCTGAAGCGCGAGCGACTCGTCATCCAGGCCGCTCAGGACGATCAGGGGCACCTTCGATTCCCGTTCATGGGTCCGGCGGAAGGTCTCCAGTCCCTGGCTGTCGGGAAGAGAAAGATCCAAAAGGATCACGTCGAAAGGTCTCTCACCCGCCCGGGCCAATCCCTCGGCGAGTCGGCCGGCCGTCGTGAGCGAAACCGCCGCGGAGGTTCCGGACCGCATCGTCTCGGAGAGCAACGTCTTGATCAGACGGACATCTGCCTCATTGTCTTCGATCAACAGAACATTGATTGTCTCGTTTTCCATATTCAGTCTCCCGGGCCGGGCGTAAAAAGAGGGCCGGGCGCCTTATGACTGATTGGGCAGTTTGACGACCGTCAGCCAGAAATTCTCGATCGCGCGGATCACACGAAAAAATTCATCCAGATCGATCGGTTTGGTGATAAAACAATTCGCATGGAGGTTGTACGATCGAATCACATCCTCATCCGCCTTGGACGTGGTCAAAACGACGACCGGAATCCGTCGGATGGGATCATGTGATTTGATTTTTTCCAGAATCTCTCGCCCGTCCAGCTTCGGCAAATTCAAGTCAAGCAGGATCAGATCCGGAACAGGCGCCGTTTCATAGGGTGCTTTCCGGTACAGGAAATCAAGCGCTTCCACGCCATCCCGGACGACATACAGATTGTTCCGGATTTTTCCCGCCTTGAAGGCCTCCTGCGTCAGCCGGACATCGCCCGGATTGTCTTCCACAAGGAGAATGTCGATCGGATCCCCGCTGTCGTGAAAATCCATGCCGTCCTTCCTGTACATTCTTTGATATTCTTTTTTTATTCGATGGACTGTCTTTATCCCTTGGCCGCCTGAAATATACGCTGCGTGCGGCAAGGAATCAAATTATTATTTCCCGGTTCACGTGCTTCGCGACTTCCCCTTCGCCACTTACAAAATGAATGGATCTCCCGCATGATCATTTCCAAATGAAACTCTCCGGAAGAAACGGAACATCCCTTTTCCACAGAAAACAGGAGGTCATTCGGCGATTTTCACATCACGCCTCGTGAGAGGCCGCACCCGGAGCCATTTTCTCTAATTGCTGTCTGGCCAGCCGGCTGGGCAGGCTCCGGTTGTTTTCCCACCGATTGACCGTACACAGGGTCACTCCCAGACGATGTGCAAATTCTTCCTGTGTCAGCCCCAAATCCTGTCGGAGTTGTTTGATTAGAGTACCGTTCATCCCCATCGAACTCCTTTTAATAAAACGAGATCGCAGTCATCGTCTGGTAACTTAACAAAGACTATGCCACATCATTTGAAAAAGGACTCGGGGAAGATCAGACAGCGCGAGAAAAACATGAATCCGGACGGCTCATGCGCCGGGCGCCGTTTTCCGGATGAGATCCTGATTGTCCGCGGACGTTTCGACGAGACGGACCAATCCGCGCATGGCCTCGACGGGATCCGCCTTTGCCAAGCCGCGGCGCAGGAGTGCGGACCAGCGCATTTCATCGTCGGACAGGAGCAGCTCCTCCCTGCGCGTGCCGCTGGCCTTCAGATTGATCGCGGGGAAGACCCGGGCATCGGCCAGGGAACGATCCAGTACGATCTCGCTGTTGCCGGTTCCCTTGAACTCCTCGAAAATATAATCGTCCATACGGGACCCCGTATCGATCAAAACCGTGGCGATTACCGTGACGGATCCGCCGTTTTCGACGTTGCGTGCCAGGCCGAAAAACCGTCTTGGAATTTCGAGCGCCCGCGCGTCCAGTCCGCCGGAAAGCGTCCGGCCCGCGCCCGGACTGTGTTGATTGAACGCGCGGGACATTCGGGTGAGGCTGTCGACTAGCACGACCACATCCCGCCCGCATTCGAGTTCCGTACGGACATGCGCGAGCGTCAGTTCGGCCAGGTTGACATGCAGGTGGACCGCCTGATCGCTGGAGCTTGCGAGCACTTCGGCATCCACTCTGCGGCGAAAATGGGTGACTTCTTCGGGGCGTTCATCGATCAACAGCACGATGATCCGCGCTTCGGGTTCGAAATGACGGATCGCGGCGGCCATTTCCTCCAGGATCCGGGTCTTGCCGGTTTTGGGCGCCGCCACGATCAGGCCGCGGGTGCCTTTTCCGATCGGGGCGATGAGATCGACGATTCGCATGGTCGGATTGCCGCCGCCTCCCAGCCGGATCCGTTCGTCCGGATTGACGACGATGAGTTTATCGAACCGGGAACGGGACCGGAACTGATCCGGGGGCAGCCCGCAGACGGACTCAACCGTGCTCAGTTGATTGCCCCGGTCGGTTTGTACCGCCGTTCCGCAAACCATCGCGCCCTCAACCAGTCCGGTTTCGCGGATCACGGGGGGAGGAACGAACACGTCGCCGCGCCCGGGCTGGAAGGAATAGGCGGGATCGCGCAAAAATCCGCCGGAGCGTTCAAGCACTTGCAGGACGCCGCAGACGCGGTCGTCGTGAGTCAACTCTGTGATCGGAATTCTCTCTTTCTTTTTTTCGGGGATGGAACCGGGGCGGCCCGGCGCCCATTTCCGGATGTCCGGAGCCGTTCGCATATCCATCGCAATGGAGTGTCCGTATGTGAAAAATCATTGCGGACGCAATGCGTCAACTCTCCTGCTTGAGGATCAGCAAATCCTGCGCGATTTCGATGATCTGTTCGGGCGTGATACCGCCCTTGTGCACGTAGCGGCTCGCCCCGAAACTCAACGTGCGCTGGACCTCCTCGGCCTCCTGGATCGTGGTGAGGACGAGAACGGGGATGGTGCGCGTCTTGACATGGCTGCGGATGTTCTTCAGGACCTCCAGCCCGTGCATGTCCGGGAGGATCAGATCGAGAACCACGAGGTCGGGATGTCGCCCGAGAGTCAGGTCCCAGCCTTCTCCTCCGGTTTCGGCCTCGAGCACCTCGAATCCGGCGTCTTCAAAAATCCGTTTGTAGGTCATCCGGGTCGATCTGGAATCTTCGATCAGCAGAATACGTTTTTTCTTAGATTGCATGAATCATATCCTCTTTCTCGCATCAGGGCCGTATCATCAATAACCCTGTCATCCAGGCGATTTTTTTAATCGGGATCTTTCTTGCGGCCGGGAAGATCTCCGACAATGTGCATGCCGTACGACATTTCTCTTCCGGATACGGCGAGTTATGGCGCCGGCTCCTATTCTATCTCTTAGGCCATCCTCATCGTCTGGACGCTCACCATTCAAACCTTTTTAAACATGGGGACGGATTGTTGTGGTGTTGATGGATGAGGATTCTCGACATCGCTTCTTCTCGTCAAACGGGACGCTACCACTTTGTAAAATGTGTTACGGCTGTTTTTCGTACGCCGGGATGCAACAATCAAAAATAAGATTATGCGGATATAAGTCAAGAAGTATTTTGTAAAAGAAAATTTGCCCAAAAAAATCAATGTTCTGTTTTTACGGTGAGCCACGTTGCGCGGCGCGGCAATTTCCTGACTCATTCATAAAAAAAAGGACATTCTTGACCTGATGGAGAATGCCGCATTCATCCATGACGTCTACACCGTCCGCATCGTCTGTGTTGATAAGCCTGAAAATTCCTGAAACAACAAACCTATTGAACGATCACCCGCGCCGACCTGTCCTTTTTCGACAGTGTGACATTTTGGGTCTCACCGTTCACGGTGATCCGATAATCGCCGTAAAACGCGGCCGTCCGGAACATCCCGTCGCGGTCCGCCTTGCCGGATGTCTCGGTCCACCATTCGCCGAAAACCAGGTCGCGGTACGCCAGCCCCTGGGGAGTCGGCGTCCAGTCTTTTCTCCACAGCGCGGTTTGCGGCTGCCAGGCCGTGCCCTCCCAGAAACCCCACATCACGATGGCTTCGACCCCGGGATGCGCGAAATAGACCGGAAAAATATTTCGAAGCTCCCGGGCGCGATTCTCCTCGGTGTCCGCATCGAAAAGACATTCGGTGATTTTGATCGGCAGATCGAACCGGGCCAGCCTGTCCAGCATTCTTTGAACCAGTTCCGGGGACATGGGACTCCTGTATCTGGAGGCCAGGTGGCCCTGGCAACCGATTCCGCCGATGGGGACGCCGTTCGCCAGCAGGGTCCCGATCTGGGAGATGAACGCGCTCGCATTGACCCCGCCGTCCACCAGAATCCCGTAATCGTTGACGTACAAGACGGCGTCCGGATTCCCCGCCCGGGCCAGCCAGGCCATCTCGTTGATGACGCCCCAGCCGAGCCGGCGGCGGAAGAAATCGCCATGAATCATTTCATTGTTGAGGTCGAATTCATGGATGCGCCCCCTGAAATGTCCCGTGACGCCGATGCCCCGGCGGGCCACCGCCGCGCGCAGGTCGTCGTTGTTCAACTCTTTGAGCCAGGGCATCAGGAATTCCTCTTTTTCCCAGAAAATGCAATGGCCCCGCATGGGAATATCCAGTTCATGGCAGATTTCCCAGAGCCGGTCCGCCGTGGTGTAATCCACGACGCCGGGCTCCTTCTCGCAGTCATACCATTTCAGGGCGTTCTCATGCACGGCGTAATTGAAATTCTCCGAAAGAATCTCGATAAACTGCTTCCGGTCTTCAGGAGACATCGCATCCGCATCGTTCTCCGCGAGCGGGTTGGGAACGGCCGTCCCGAAGAGGAATTCATGGCGGGTCTGGCGGACCTCGACTTCGGCGCCCGGACGGGTCCGGACGACGATTTCACCCATCCGGATCTCCCGGATGCGGCCCTCGATGGCGGAGGGGGTCAGCTTCGCCGCGACACTATCCTGTGCCCGGACGGCGGGGATCATCCATCCGGCGTATAACGTCAGCACAAAAAGAAACGTCGCTTTCATGATCCTGATCCTTGTTTGGGTATGGGACAAATCACTTCCAGATGGATCGGCACATCCTTCCCGACCCGCACCGAAATCCTCTTCCTTTTCCGGTCCGGATCGAATTTTACGGATTTTCCATTGAGCAGGACACCGGCGGGATGTTCATCCATTCTCAATTCGACGATGGATGCCCGGGTCAGGGCCCCGGAGCGGAAAACGATCCGGTCGGGCCGGCGGATCAGGCGCATAGTCTTCACACGGTCGCCGTCCAGGTCATCGACATAATCGAATCGCGTGGAATCTCCCGGTTCTCCCGGGAACGCAAGGAGGGTGATCTCCTCCCCGCCGGGCGATTCCTTCAGCCAGACCCGGGAATTGCCCCGATGGATGTCTCCGGTGACATAGATGGAATTTTCCCGGACGAATACGGGGATTTTTTCGAGGGGAACCTCGTGCTCCAGCGTGGCCGGACCGCGATATTCCCGGGCCGGATCGTCGAAATCCACCCATCGGCCCGCGGGAAGGTACAGTGTCCGTGAAAACCCCGGTGTGAACATCGGCGAGACGAGGAATGCCCCGCCGAAGACGAACTGATCCCAGATCGTGTGGGTGTGGGGATCCTCCGGATACAGGTAGGCGAGCGGTTTCATCAAAACGCCGTTCCGGTCGGAGGTATTGGCGCAGGAATAGATGTAGGGCAAAAGCCACATCCGGGTCTCGCAGACACGGCGGAACACGTCCTGCAGCCTCCGCGAATATTTCCAGGGCGGACGATCCTTGCCGCTGCCGCCCGCGCCGTCGATCTTGATTTCGAACATCCCGTTCCATGCGCCCCATTGAAGCCAGCGGATATACAGCGTCTCATCGATCCGTCCCGGCCCCAGATAACCGCCCGTATCCTGGCCCCAGACGGGAAACCCCATGAATCCGCATCGCACGGCATTGGCCTGGCTGCCCGCCATTCCCTGCCAGTTCGACCGGCTGTCGCCCCCCCACACGGCGCTCAAATACGGCTGGCAGCGGTGATAGGCGGCACGGGCGAAATTGAACTGGTTCTTGCCGTGGGCCCGGGAAAGAAACCCGTGAATCGTCTTGGAAAAGAGGTAGACATACCGGTTGCGGGATTCGGATTCGGTGACCGGTTCATGCCACCGGGCCGTCAGGGGAAAATGCTCGTCTGCGCGATCCATCTTGTGTCCCCGGACCCCGGCCGGATACTGATGGACGTTCAGCCGCCTTTCGAATTCCGCAAGCGCCTCCGGATGGGTCAGGTCCATATAGCCGAAATGACCCGGCAGAAGGCCGGGAAAATCCCGGTCCTGAAAGGTCGCGGGCGCCACCCAGGTCATGAATTCCAGGCCGTACTCTTCATTGATCCGCCGGATCCAGTCTTCGGGGCGCTCGAAATTCTCGTCGAAATCCATCCGGGACCAGGCATGGGCGCCCCGGCTGTAGGGACGGTCGACCCAGCAGGCGGTGAGGGGAATCCGGAGTTTCGTGAACTTCTCGATGTCCTCCAGAATCTCCCGGCTGCCTCCGTCGTTCTGATCCCGCCAGAAGATCGGGCCGCAGGCCCAGAGCGGCACGTATTTGGGTTTGCCGATCACGTCGAAATAGGCTTCGTGGATTATCTCCCCGGCCGGCCCATAGAAAAGATACCAGTCCAGCGTCCCCGTTTGATGCGTGATCTCCGTCACCCCGCCGATGCCGAGCCGGTAGCGTCCTTTCGCGAAGGTGTCGAAAAA
>DSAP01000055.1 GCA_011046415.1 bacterium
CAGGCCGATCCAGGCCATTGTCAGGCCGCCGTCTTCGACGATGATGCGGCAGGTTTCATCGAACAGCTTCCGCAGGTCGCGGATGCGCACGATGGCCTGATTGATGTTGCTCAGGATCTTCAGTATCCGGTTCATCCTGCGGATGTGTTCCTCGGTTCGTTTCCTTTCCGTGATGTCGCGCGCGGTGGAGAGCGCGCCCATGATATTCCCGTTTCCGTCCTTCAGGGTCCGGCACCACCACGCGAGCAGCCGCTTTTGGCCGTCCCGGCGCCGCTGCCAGCTTTCGACATAGATTACGTCTTCGATCCCGTTGAACAGCGGCTTGACGACGCGATACGTGTCCTGTTCGCCCTCGAAGAAATCCGCGGCCTCCCTCCCGATCACATCTTCCCCGAAGAAGTCCAGTCCGGACCGGTTGGCCCAGGTATATACTCTTTGGTTGTCCACCTCCATGATGATATCGGGCACCGCGGCGAGGATGGCCTCCTGGCGTGCGGAAAGGGCGAGAAGCCTTTGCGAGGAATCGAATTTCTCCCGGTAAAACCGGGCGCGCTGATGCCGCCAGACCAGGCCGGCGCCCAGCCCCGCGGCCAGAATCAGGATGCAGACGAGGACGATGATTTCCCCCATCTCCGTGCCCAGAGCCGCGGCGATTTCCGATTCGTCCATCTTCGCGATCAGGAACCATGGGGTTCCCGGGACGGCCCGGATGTTCGCGATGACCCGGACTCCGCGATAATCGTTCCCTTCTGCGGTGCCTTCCACTCCCCGGACGGCCATGGCGGCGGGAAGATCCGTTTTCTCCAATGGGAAGCGCAGGGTGAACGCGGCGTCTTGCCGGTGCCGGAGTTCGTGAAGGTAGACGACCTCTCCGCCTTCCCGTCGGACGAGCAGGGTCTCCGCCGTGCGGCTCGGCGTGGGCCAGAACTGAAGCAGGGGGAAGAGGAAATCCTCCGCGTTCATCCGGAATATGAGGGCGGTCTTCTTGTCGTGAGCAACCGGGGAGACGAAGTCGATGTGGATCTGTTCATGGACCGGACAAGGGTACAGGCCCGTCGAGACCACGGTCCGGGTTTCGGTCGCCTGTTTGACGAAAGGAACAAGAAACGGACCGACCCGTTCGGTCGTGCCGGTCGAAAGGAGCACCCGGCCCTGATCGGAGACCAGCAGGATCCCCGCGTAATCGTGTTCTTTCATCAGGGCGGAAAAATAGGAGAGCAGCGTCGCCCTGTCCGACGGATTCCGGCCGTCCATCCATCGCGATGTCATCCCTTTGAGTATAAAATTGTCGGCGAGCAGGGAGGCGTCTCTCATCTCGTCCGGATACCAGGATGCGATCTGTACGGACTTGAGATCCGCGATCGCCGCGAGCTGTTCTTCGACGCCGGTGCGGTATTTTTTTTCATATTGCCTGTAATACAGAAAACCGGCGGCGGCGATGCATAGTGCGAGCGTCAGGAAGATGAGGAAGAGGGGGGTGGTGAGGGATTTCTCTTTGTGTTTCATCTTCGATTTCCGTCTTTCGTGAAACCGGATAAGATGGATAATACCAATAGTAGTAAATCTTTTGCATTGATACAAATTAATTATTTGGTTTGACGGGGAAGGTACGAATGAGAGTTACAAGTTGTAATATGGACCGGAGAAATAGGGGATGAGACGTTTCTTTCCTGTCCGGATTTTCAGGAACACTTCTTATTTTAGAAAGTATTAACTTTAAAATATGCTTATCGTTTGAAGAAAACCGTAAATCCGTCCAATTCCGGACTGAGTTCACCGGATATGGAATCCGCTTTCACACCGATGATGACAGCAGGAGGGTAAGAGATGAATCTGACGACACATTATATGGGGTTCGGGCTGCGGACGCCTCTGGCAATTTCGTCATCCCCGTTGTGCGAAAATCTCGATCGAATCCGGGAGATGGTCGATGCGGGCGCTTCCGCCGTGGTTCTCCATTCGCTTTTCGAGGAACAATTGGAGATCGAAAGCCGGGGGCTCGACCGCAACCTGAACGCCGGGACGGAAAGCTATGCGGAATCCCCCACCTATTTCCCGGACATCGATCATTTCAAGCTGTCGCGCGAAGCCTATCTGGAACACATCCGAAAGGTCAAACAGGCGGTCGATGTGCCGGTTTTCGCCAGCCTGAACGGCGTCTCGGCCGGCGGCTGGATCGAGATCGCCAGGCAGATGGAATCCGCTGGGGCGGACGGGATCGAACTGAACATCTATTTCCTGGCCACCGATCCGGCGTCCCTGGGCAATCAGGTCGAACAACTGACCGTCCAGCTCGTCAAGGATGTGGCGGCGCGCGTCACGATTCCCGTTGCGGTGAAATTAAGCCCCTTTTTCAGCGCGACCGCGAATATCATCAGGCGTATCGATCAAGCCGGTGCCAAGGGCGTCGTGATCTTCAACCGATTTTATCAGCCCGACCTGGACCTCGAGAATCTCGAGGTCCTGCCCGATCTGACGCTGAGTTCACCCGAAGAACTCCGGCTGCGTCTGCGCTGGGCCGCGATCCTTTTTCCCCATTTAGAGGCCGATATCGCGATCACGGGCGGCGTTCATTCGGCGGAAGACGCGATCAAGGCGATGATGGTCGGCGCGCGGGTGGCGATGATGACTTCGGCGGTTTTGAAGAACGGTCCCGGCCATTTCAAAACGGTGCTGGACCACATGACCGCCTGGATGGAGAAACACGATTACGAATCCGTCGAACAGATGCAGGGCAGCATGAGCCATACCCATGTGGCCGATCCCGCCGCATTCGAACGGGCCAATTACATGAAAGTTCTGGGATCGTGGCGGGAAGCATCCGTCACCGGTTGAAATCCCGCCGCACGACTCAGGATGAGAGTTCGAGGTTCTTTTCGATCAGTCCGATCCGCCGGGCGACGCAGGCCGCCGAACGCAGGGGATCCGGAGGGGTATGTGTCACATAATCCACGAGCTGATCGATTGTCGAAGTCGCCACATGCATGCGGGTGTCGGATGAGGCGTAATAGATGAATACTTCCCCGTTCTCACGCGCCACCCAGCCGTTGGAGAAGAGCACGTTCGAGACATCGCCCACCCGTTCATCGCCTTCGGGGACCATGAACGCCCCGCCCGGTCTGCGGATCTGCACCCACGGTTTTTCCAGATCCGTCATGAAGAGATAAAGCGTGTACCGGAGACCCGCGGCGCAGCTCCGGACGCCGTGGGCGAGCTGAAGCCAGCCGGCATCTGTTTTCACAGGGGCGGGACCGAGTCCGTTTTTCTGCTCCTTGATGGTGTGATAGGCCCGGTCGTCCACGATGCGTTCCTCCTGAATGACCGCATGGGCGATGTCGTCCGCCAGGCCCCAGCCGATGCCGCCTCCGGATCCCGCGTCGATGAAACCGTCCTGGGGCCGCGTGTAGAACAAGTACTTTCCGTCCACGAATTCGGGGTGCAGCACGGCGTTGCGCTGCTGGGGAGAAGGCGTCTTCAGATCATCCAGCCGTTCCCAGTGGACAAGATCTCTTGTGCGCGCGATACCGGCCTGGGCCACGGCCGAAGACAAATCCCCTTTTTCGGCATTCGGATCCTTTCGTTCCGTACAGAATACCCCGTATATCCATCCGTCCTCATGGCGGGTCAGGCGGATGTCGTAGACATTGACATCCGGATCATCGGTTTCCGGCATGACGACCGGTTTGTCCCAGAACCTGAAATTGTCCACCCCGTTCGGACTCTCGGCCACGGCGAAAAAAGACTTGCGGTCCGCCCCTTCGACACGCAGCATGAGGATGATTTTGCCGTCGAATTCCATCGCGCCCGCGTTGAATGTCGCGTTCACGCCGATCCGTTCCATGAAACGGGGATTGGTCGCCGGGTTATAGTCATAGCGCCAGAAAAGGGGCGTGTGTTCGCGGGTCACGACCGGATGCCGGTAGCGGTGGAATATCCCGTTGCCGGGTTCGTTCCGCACGTTCTTCCGGGTGATCAACGCATGATACTCCTTTTCGAGGGCGGCGCGGCGTTTTTCGAAGGGTGAAGCCATGAGAACTCCATTGATTGATTGTCACAGGATTGCAAGAATATAAGAAAAATTATCGGGAAAATGAAAGACACTCTGACGTTATTGTCTTACCGGCTGCAGAATCCTTTTGCTTTTAATTTTGGATTTTATACATTTCAGCCACGGCGGGAATCCCGGATTGCAGTCAGCGGCCCCATTCCTGAACCCGCGAATCCTTTCCGGCATTCCGGCGGGAGTCCAGACGGAACGGATCCCCCGGATTCTGTGCTTCCCGTCCCATTCTCTCTGTCCAAAACCGGTGGGATGTCATGACCGATGTCACCCGAAAAACGGGAGAACCAGGCCGGACTGATTTGCCCGGTCTTCGAGATGTCTCGAAAGGCCACGTCCGGGTGGAGGCGTGCGGCACGGTGGATGAGCTGAATGCCTGGATCGGTGTGGTCGTCGCATCGCTCCCGCTGGATCAGGAACCGCTCCGGCGGGAACTCCGGGCCGTCCAGTCCGTCCTCTTGCGTGCGGGGTCGATCCTGGCGACGGCGCCGGATTCGCCCGTGTCCGGCGTGCTGCGTCCGGTCACCGCGGAGGATGTCCGTTTCCTGGAAACCCGGATCGGCGGGATGAAGGATGAGCTGCCTCCGCTTTCCGGATTCATCCTGCCTGGCGGCGATCCTTCCTGTGCATGGATGCATGTGGCGCGTACGGTCTGCCGGCGCGCCGAGCGGACCGTGGTCCGTCTCGCCGAAGCGGACGAATCCCGATCCCCGCATCCGGATTTGCAATCCGTCCTCATTTTCCTCAACCGGCTTTCGGATTATCTTTTCGTCCTGGCCAGATGGTTCAACGGGTTGAAAGGTTTTCCGGAATGACGGATTTTGCGCCCCAGGGATCGTCCGCCTTGTTTTTTTCTGAAACTTATATTAAATTGAAATCGTTCAATGGTTGGTTCTTTGAAATGGGGACGATCTGGTTTCGACGGAATCAGAGACGCTGAGGAACGCGTGCCCAGGTACTCGGATCCTGGTGAATCCTCCGGGAAAACGAATAAGTGGCGAATATAACTACGCCCTGGCTGCCTAAGAGCAGCCCGTGCCCCAGATTCCGCGCCTGCCGGGAATCTGACGGTGCGTCGACTTCAGGCGGGCTGGTCCAATACCCCTCCCGAGGGTTGAGGACGAGACAGAATCGGGATAGGTCCGCGTCATCCCTGTCTGCCGGGCAGCGCGGCTGAAACTGAAAGACAGACTACGCACGTAGCGGGGCTTCAGGATCCTGTTTTCGGACGCGGGTTCGATTCCCGCCGTCTCCACTATTTTTTTGATGGAAACCCGTCTCTCCAGAGCGATTCTCTGGTTAGATGTGTTTTCTTATCCCCTTGTATTCAAAGGATCTCGGTTTTTTTCACATTTTTCTGGAACCTCTCTCCGGCCGCCAGATTCTCTCCATTCTCCTCACCTTCATTCTCTGTTTGGGCCGGTATTATCTGTTTTCTTCAAACAGTGTCCAACACGAGTCCGGCTTCAGATATCCTTTCAGAACAAGCATTCAACCCAATGACGGTATTTAGAGCTGTGCTGAGACATCGAATGGTCGGATCAAACCACCCGATTTCACAAACCGAAAGGCTCTCGCAGATTTCGGGAAGTGATATATATTCGGGTTGCCAGCTTTGAGTTCTTACTCAGCCTTTCCTCTGGATGCTGTAGCATATGCCGCTGATTGATTGCCGGAAACTCAAAACCATCACATGATATCTATTTCATGTTATTTAATACATGATACTTGTATCATGAAGAAAATATGTCTATATTAAGCAGCAAACAGGAGAACTATATGGACAAATTAACACAAAGCGTTTCGCATTGGACCTTTTTAACCAACCATGCACATGTACTCTTGTGTATCGCGAAGAATTCTGAGTTCCGGTTGCGAGATATTGCCGATGCGGTCGGAATTACCGAGCGGGCAGTACATAGAATCGTTACGGATTTATTAGAAGCCGGGTTTATTGATGTAACGCGAGATGGGCGGTGTAACGTTTATATTATACATCCGGAAAAAAATCTTCGCCATCCCATTGAGGCTCATCGGCAGGTAGCAGATCTTATTCGTTTGATCGAGGGCGGCCAATAGGATGCAATACGAAAACCGGTCATATTGTTTTTCAGAATCGCGTCCGGCGGTTTTCCTGGATCGGGACGGAACGCTGATTGAAGATGTGGGGGTTCTTGCAAGGGGCGTCCGCAGAATAATCCGCTGATCGCCCATATTGCCGATGTAGAGCAACTGAATCCGTTGGTGTCTCATGTTCCAGATGAAGCGTTCCGGTTAATGGATGCCTTTTGGCCGGGGCCGCTCTCACTGGTCCTTCCTAAGCGCAAAGAGGTTCCTGACATTGTAACGGCGGGACACGAGACGGTAGCGGTTCGGATGCCCGCACACCCGATTGCTCGTGATTTGATACGGCGCACCAGTACACCGGTGGTTGCTCCCAGTGCAAATCGATTTACCTGCACGAGCCCGACGACTGCACGTCACGTGCGAGAGCAGCTGGGAGATCGATGCGGTGTGATCATTGACGGTGGAGCCTGCCGAGTCGGAGTTGAGTCCACTGTTATTTCATTTTCCGGATCGACTCCCGTTGTTTTGCGGCCTGGAGGTATTCCGATAGAAGAGCTTGAGCGGCTGATCGGCAAGGTGGAAACACGCTCAACAGCTTTAAGAAAATCCTGTGCCACAGAAAGTCCCGGTATGATGCCGAATCATTATGCACCCGCTACAGATCTTTTGGTGTTTGAGGAGATACCGGCCTGTTTTGAGACGCAATCAGACATCGGGGTGCTGTTATTTCTACCCTCTGTGAAACCGTTTGAGGGTGCAGTCGAAATCCTCAGCCAATCCGGAGACACGAAAGAAGCGGCGGCCAACCTCTTTGCCGCTCTCCGTCGACTGGATTCGCTGAATCTACGGCTAATCGTGGCAGAATATACTCCTGCCCGGAACCTTGGAAATGCCATTAATAATCGGTTGTTAAAAGCCGCAGGAGGGAGAATCCGACCATGACTAAAAGATGGATAGTTCTAGCGGCCGGATGTCTCATTCAGACCGTATTGGGAGGAATCTATGCATGGAGTACGTTTGTTCCTTATTTGCTGAAAGACTACGGACTCAGCACTGGGCAGTGCGGATTTATTTTTGGATTAACGATTTTGACGTTCACGGTTGCGATGATAGTAGCCGGACAGGTAATGATGAAGAAAGGACCGTGTTTTACCGCAGGTATTGCAGCCGGGATGTTTATGACCGGCTACCTGCTGGCTTCTATATCAAAAGGTTCATTTGCGTTACTACTCCTGGGTGTCGGAATTATCACGGGTTGCGGACTCGGCTTTGGCTATATATGTCCGCTTTCCGTGGGGATGAAATGGTTTCCCGGTAAAAAAGGTCTGGTCACCGGCGTTGCAGTTGCAGGATTTGGCGCAGGGGCTGTCTTGCTCTCCTCCATAGCAAATTACTTTCTATTGAACGGCACCGATGTGTTGACGTTCTTCCGATGGTCCGGCATCTGCTCAGGCGTCATTCTTTTCCTGGCCGCCTCGCTGTTGAGTGAACCGCCTTTGGCAGATGGCGGCTCCTTTACGACCCATGACAGATCGGTCGTGTTCACCTGGCCGTTTTATATAAGTTTCATCGGGATGTTTGCCGGAACCTTTGGCGGTTTGCTGATAATCGGAAACCTGACTCCCATCATCCTCAAGGCAGGGTTGATTGAGCAGCAGGCGGCACTTTCTGTATCCATATTCGCCGTGGGAAACGGGGCGGGTAGAATCATTTGGGGAAAACTGTTCGATCATTGGAATTACAAATGCATTCCAATGTCGCTCGGTAGCTTTGCCGCAACCTCGGCCATATTGCTGCTCTCTCCATCCGATTCGATCCTCATGTTAAATGTAAGCCTGATCGGGTTTTGCTTCGGGGCAAACTTCGTGATCTACGCTTCCACCATTTCCCGGCACTTCGGAACGGCATCCTTTCCCCGTCTGTATCCGATTTGTTTCATGGCCTACGGTATCGCCGGAGTCAGCGGGCCGGGGCTTGGCGGATATCTGGCAGACGCGACAGGAAGCTATAACACAGCGATCCATATCTGCATTGCGCTGGTCGCTACCACATGCATTTTCTCCGTGCTAAAATTACAGGTTTTTGACAGTCAACATCAATCTGACTGATCGTTCACAGTTGCAAAAAACATAGATTAATGATGCCAGTTTACCTGCCGTCACCTGTCAAAAAAAGTCATATGCCATCCGGACAACACCCGTGATAATAAAAAAAGGGGAGCATGAAATCATGCTCCCCGGTATGTGTGGGCGATACGGGATTCGAACCTGTGACCTCTGGTATGTGAGACCAGCGCTCTAACCAACTGAGCTAATCGCCCGAAATAAATTTATTTCTTCAGTCCGGGAACCTTTCCGCTTTTTATGGATTGGGTCGTTCTTTTTCCAAGCCTCAAATCTTCGGATACGACCGGTATGATCTTCTTGACCAATATCAACCGGTTTCCCGTTTTGGGGTCCGGCTCGTAGGTCACATTATCCACGCTGTGCCGGATGATGTAGGTCCCGTATCCGCCGCGTTGTTTGTTCTCGAAAGATTCCGATACATTATAAGATTTTATTCCGAAAAAGTCAAATGGTTCTGCGTGATCGATGATGGTGACCTTGAAAATATCCGTTTCATGGAGGATTTCGATTCCCATCTCCTCGCCGGGATGGAAATGGTATCCATGTTCGATCACGTTCATGCACGCCTCGTAGACCGCGATTTTCAGCTTGCTCACCTCGGTCGGATCCATTTTCACCTTCTGGGCGAGCCGGGTTACCAGATCCGTGATCGTCTGCAGGGAATCGACACGCGCCGCCACCTGGATCGAGACCGGTTTGCCCGTCTCGAATCCCAGTTCGTCGATGAAGGATTGAGAGTAGGCGTCAAACGCCGCGTTGTCGAGGAAATCTTCTTCCTGCCCGATCGACAGGTAGGTCAGCGGCGTGAAGGTGGAGAAATGGTTGCGCGCCGTTTCCGAGACATTGAAGAGTTTAAAATCCCCCCCGCGCCGTCTCGCCTCGGTGGTCATCCCGATGAGCATGGCGATGAAGCTCCCGTTCGGGAAGGAGACGTTTTCCATGTCCAAGAGAAAACGGACGATGTCTTCCTTGAAATATTTCTCAAAGCAGACCAGAAGCTGGGGAATGACCTGGTTCGGGTCGATCCCGTCCTGAAGGCGGATCTTCAGCGTGTCCGATCCCAGCCATTCCTTTTCGAGGAAGTGTTCCTCTTTGATCGGGGGTTCCTGTCTTTTCATAGCCGTACAATTTAATACAATTCGACGCCTCAGGCAAACTGTTTTCAAAAAAAAGAATCAGGCCAGCCGGACCCCTTCGGAGATGCCCGGAACCGGGGTTCGCAGCAATCCCGCGGCTTTCCGGCTGTCGAGTGACACATCCTGCGGACGGCGCGCCTCCGGCTGCGCGTCGAACATGGAAATGGGCCGGAAATTTCCGGTCGGCAGGCCGTGGCATACGGCCAGTTTGAGCGCGAACGCGTAGCGGTCGATCCGTTCCGGTCCGCCGAGATGGAGCGTCCCGACGAACGGGTGAGACGCGAGTTCGAGGAGCAGCCGGGCCAGTGCACCGACCCAGATGGGCGTCCTGAATTGATCGGTGAAGAGGGGGATTTCCTGATCCCGGGCGATGCGTTTCCGGATGAATTCCGAGAACGAGTTTCCCCCCGTAACGGGACGGCCATACACGAGGGCGAGCCGGGCCACGACGTGATCGGACACGGATTCACGCACCGCTTCTTCCGCCGCCGCTTTCGATTCCCCGTACAGATTCAACGGCGCGACCGGATCGCTCTCAGAATAATCGCCCCGCCGGCCGTCGAACACCATGTCCGTGGAGGTGAAGATCAACCGGGCACCGATCCTTGCGGATTCTCCGGCGATCACTCTCGTGGCCTCCGTATTGATCCGCCGGGCGGTTATCCGATCCGATTGTGCCGTATCGATGTTGCTCATGGCTGCGCAATGGATGATGCTCTCCGGACTGATTTCCCGGATCCTGTCCCGGAGATCCCGGTGATCGGTCAGATCCAGACGGATTTTCTCCACACCGGGGATATCGAAAGGGCGGTGCAGCCAACTCCCGAAAACCCGCCATTCGCTGCGGGCCAGGACGGCGACATGGCCGCCGACAAAACCGCCGGCGCCCGTGATCAGGAGGCGTCTGGTCTTTTGATTCATACAATCGTGTCCTCTTGGTTGTCCGGATTTTCCTTGACATTCATGGGATTTTCTCCTATAATAATAAATTGATTTCAAAATACAAGTCTTTTCAACGATCCGTTCATGACCGGATAATCAGATGAAGAAACACGGCCGCAGGCCCGGGAAAGAGAACAAGCCGCTTCAGGACGCGCCGGATTCCTCGGGAAAACGGTTTGCATGGGCCATCATCCCGGCCGGCGTCCTGTCGGCCGGAATACTGGCCGGTTACCGGCTGTTTGTCCGCCCGGAACTGATCCGTTTCTCCCAGAAACCCGTTTTCTTCTCAGACGGTTATTTTCTCAGGGAGCGACTCCGGATACCCGGAGGGTTTCTCGATTACGTGGCGGCCTATCTCACAGACCTGTACCGGATCGAATGGCTGGGGGCGGCGATACTCGCCGGTCTGGCGCTCTTGACCGCCTTCCTCCTTTATGTGCTGTTCCGCCCGGGCCGCCGGTGGTTCGCCCCGATCCTGCCCGCCCTTCTTCTCGTGTCACTGCAGGCCCGGTATGATTTTCCTGTCGTACGCACCCTGTCGCTCATCCTCGCGCTGGAGGGATTCATCCTCTACCGCGACGCGCTGTCCCGGAAACCCGGGACGCGTTTCGTATCCGCACTCGCGCTTCTCGTCCCGATCTATCTCCTTTCTCCAGGTGCCATGCTCCTCTGGGTCGCCCTGTGCGTCCTCTATGAACTCCTGAATCCCGCCGGATCAGTCCGCATGCGCATCCTGCTTCCTCTCGGATTCGTGTCCGCCGGATTTGTCCTGCCCGGGCTCGCCGCGGCCGGCCTCTATCTCGTCCCGGTCCGGGAGGCCTATTTTCACCATGCGCTTTTCCTTCATGCGGGGAAGATATACGCGCCGGGCGCCGTGCTCGCGGGTTCGATCCTGATTCTCGCGGCCGGCTTCTTTCTCCTTCGGAAACAGGACAGGGAGAAGACGATTCACGGCCGGACCGATCTGATTCAGGGCGTCTCGGTCCTTTTGTCCGTCTTCCTTGTCGCGGCGGCCGGTCTCCGGATTCGTGAAGAGAGGAAGATGCTCACGATCCGGCACGCGGCGCATCAGGGGGCATGGAAAAAGGTCGTCAGCCGGATCGACGCCCGTACGGTGCAGGATCCCCTGTGTCTCTTCCATGTCAACCGGGCGCTCTATCATACCGGCGCCATGGGGTCCCGTTTTTTCACCATTCCGCAGCATTTCGGCCATTACGGCCTGTTTCTCCACAAGGATCTCGGATATCAATACCCCCTCGACCTGAGCGATTTCTTCTTTGA
>DSAP01000044.1 GCA_011046415.1 bacterium
AGGATCCGGCCCTGAATGAAGGGACCGCGGTCGTTGATCCGGACGATCACCGCCTTGCCGTTCCGGCGGTGGATTACCCGGCAAACCGTTCCGAAGGGCCAGGTCTTGTGCGCCGCGGTGAGGCCGTGCTGATCGAAGACCTCGCCGCTGGCCGTCTTCCTCCCGTGAAAATCACCGCCGTAATAAGAGGCCTTGCCGTGATAGACCCGGATCGGCCGTCTGGCGGCGTACGCACGCGGCCGGGGCGGCGCGACGTGGGGATGGGAGCATCGCAATCCGTCGGAAATAAATCCGGCCGCCAACAGGACGAACAGGGGTGATATCCTTTTCATTTCATGCCTCGTTCCTTTCTTCCGGTTCAGCCCGACCTTCCCGGACGAGCAGATCATGCAAAACGCGGAAGAGTTCGCGAGAGGCCCGTTTGCCGGTGTCGGAGAGGGGATTTTTCCGGGCGATCCGGATCAGGTGATCCAGGGAGACGGTCTCCAAATCCGGAAACCGGCCGAGGAGTCGGTCGAGGAGAACATCATCGCCCCCGATCAGCCGGTCCCGCCAGGATTCGGCTTCCTGGAAGCGGACCACCCCGTCGCGCCGCCCTCCCTCGATGTCCCGGATCAGGGCCTGGAGGGGTCCGGGATCGAGATCCCGCATCAGACGGCCGATGAATTGGAACTGCCGGCGCCGGGTCTCCCGGCCGTGCATCGATTTGAAATCCAGTACCGCCCGCCGGAGCGCTTCGGGAATCGCGGGATGGACGAGCTGCGCGTCGGACAACCGGGAGAGCTTCTCCCCCAGCCCCTGCAGCGCCGTCATCTCCTTCTTGATCCGTGTCCGGCTTTTCTCTGTCATATCAGACCGGTTTCCGGACGGAAATATGGAGGGGGCGTCTCACAGGAGTTCCTCCTGTCCGCCCTGCTTCGCGCGAAGATAGCCTGTGTCCTCGGGCAGGTTGGGTTTCGAGGCCGCACCGGTCGCCAGAGTGTCGCATCGCGCGTTGCCGGGGTTGCCGGCATGGCCGCGCACCCAGACGAACTCCACGTTCAGGGTATGGAGGAGGTCGAGGAGTCTTCCCCATAAATCCGCATTTTCCGCCTTATCGGACCGATTGCGCATCCAGCCGCGCGCGCGCCAGTTTTCCGCCCACCCGAGATTGATTCCGTTTACCACATACTGGGAATCGCTGAACAGGGTGACCGGCCGGGCGGGCGGCAGGTCTTTCAGCCCCTCGATGCAGGCCGCCAGCTCCATGCGGTTGTTGGTCGTAAGCCGGTATCCGCCTGAAAACTCCTCGCGCCCGTCCGGGGTCAGCCGGACGACCCCCCATCCCCCCGGTCCCGGATTGCCCGTGCTGCTGCCGTCGGTATACACGATGATCTTTCCGGGAGGCGACCGGTCGGGCAGGACGTCCTCCCGGGGACCCTCCGGCCGGACGCTTCGACACCGTCTTCCCGGATCGACGGACATCCCGTGTGTCGCGAGCCAGCCGAGCGCCTCTTCGCGCGTCCCGAACCCCTTGTACCGGGCGCCCGCAACCCCCCGGATCTGCGCCTCCGCCCCTTCCGGCCCGAACCACTCCGTGTACAAACCGGGCCGTTTCCCCTTCACCACCGCGTAGAATTTTTGTTTTTGGGCTGTCATGTTATTTCCGATTATCGTGGAACAGCGATCTTCATTTCAATCATGTGAGAAGTGTCCGTAGAAACGCAAAGACGATGTATCTTGCCTATGTATCGATCACATCGACATGGATTCTGATAAGAGACCGCCCTACGTAAGAACGTGCACTGAATCCGTGCATGTCGTAAAAACGTGCACTGATTTCGGAAAAATTCCGTGCACGTGATTCATTGCATGAATGATTCCCTTCCGGACAATATGTCAAAGAGTTTCCAGTTAAGGTACAAGGTTTCTTTTCCTACAGACTCTTTTTTCAGGATGCCGATCCTTTCCAGTTCTCTGAGATAATTGCTGGCAATATTCCTGGATGCAATCCCAGAATCCACTAAGAATCCAATCTTACAATACGGCTGATGAAAGAGCAGTTCGATCAACTCCTTGGAAAAAACTCTGGGAGGCAGCTCCCTTTTCGCCTTTTCCACCGTTTCCTGCATCAGATGAAGAATAGAGACAACCTGATTCCTGGAGAATTCAGCGCTATGCCTAATCGCCTCCAGCATGAACAGAATCCAAGGCTCCCATTTCCCTTTTTCTGTAACCTGTCGAAGTAGAGTATAATACTCCTGTTTATCTTGAATAATTGCTTTGCTGAGATAAAGGACGGGGAGTTCAAGCAAACCACAAAGAACCAGATACAAAATATTGATGATTCTTCCGGTTCGCCCATTGCCATCAGAAAAAGGGTGAATGGCCTCAAATTGATAGTGTATGACAGCCATTCTGATCAGAGGGTCAATCTTATCTTCGTCATGGATATAATCTTCCAGATTCTTCAATTTATCCCGGATGATCTTCTCTCCGTCAGGAGGCGTGTAAATGACCTCACCTGTACTGCTGTTCGAGATCACCGTACCGGGTGTTTTCCGTATTCCAGCTTCATTCTTCTTAATGGTTTGAACAATCGAGACAAACAGATTTGTATTCAGTATGTTCATCTTTCTGAGGGTGCCGAATCCCTGCCAGAGTGCCTCACGATAACGGAGCACCTCCTTTGTTGCCGGATCGATTTGACCGGTCTTTGCTGTAAAGGCTTTGAACAAGGCATCATTCGTGGTGATGACATTCTCGATTTCCGAACTCGCTTTGGCCTCCTGCAAAATCAGAGAATTGATCAGGATCGTTTGGTTTGGAATCGTCTTTCCCAATCCCTTGAGTTCTGCAAGGGCTCTGTTTGCTGCTATGGCTCGTTTGAGGATGCGGTTCGTCTCCACATCCATTTTGGGCGGAAGCAGGGGCAACTCATTGTAAGGCCGATCTGGTTGGCAGCCTGCTTGATATCCCATATCCCAATACCTCCAGATTTTTCCTGATGACGGCTTCGAAATGGCCTGTTTCTGCAAACTGCTCGTAGAGCGCGGATGAAATTTTGTCTGTCTTTTCCTCGAATGAAATACCATCTGTCCATAGCCTGCCTAGGACTGCCCACGGTTTTCTGACATTCATTCCCCTCACCACCCGTCCCAATGCACCCGTCCGGAATCGTACCGGTCCGCCGGCCTCTTGTGCTCCGCGGGATGCCCCAGCACGACCAAGGAGAGTGTCCGCACCGTTTCGGGGAGACGGAGCAGCCTGCCGAGCGCTTGCTCCCGGGGCTGCCTGGGATATACCCCCAGCCACACCGCGCCCAGCCCCTTGGCATGCGCGGCGACCAGCAGATTCTGCGTGGCCGCACTCAGATCCTGCACCCAGTAGCCCGCATGCTTCTCGAGATTCAGATCCGCACACACCGCGATCGCCGCAGGCGCCTCCCTGACCATGACGGCATGGGGATGGACCTCCGGGATGGCGTCGAGCAGACCACGGTCCCGGATCACCACGAAATGCCAGGGCTGCTGATTGCCCGCCGAAGGTGCGGCCATGGCGGCCTTCAAGATATCCTGAATCACCTCTTCGGGAACATCCCGTTTCTCGTATTTCCGGATGCTCCGCCTGCCCAACAGGGCTTCAAAACAGTCCATACGCTCACTCCCTGGATTCTTCGAGAGACTCGATCCAGATATTGCGAAACCGGATGGGCGACCCCTCGCTCTGCAGGGCGATCGGACCGGAAACAAGGGACACGACGTTCGCCTCATTCTGCAAAATTCCGTTCACCTCGCAGACGATCCGGTCGCCCGCGACCGTGATTTCCATCGTGTTCCATTCTCCGGCCGGATTCTCGCTCGAAGCATGGCGCTTCGGGATGACCCGCCAGCCGCGGGCGATCGCATGGATGGAATCTCCCACGGTCATCCGGGACGGGCCGATGAGGACGAAATCTCCGGCATTCCCCGCCTGAAGCTGGCATTCGACGGCGTTCGGCCAGATCCGGTCGGGATCCTGGCAGTGCAGCAACACGCCGCTATTGGTGGGCTCGCCCTCCCAGCGCCATTCGAGATGCAGCCGGTAATCCGCGAAGGACGCCTCGGTGCGCAGGTATCCGTCGGGCACGCCCGTGCAATGGATCACGCCGTCCCGGACGGACCACACATCCCGGAAAGAGACCGTTGTATCCGAAAGAACGTACGTCCATCCCGAAAAATCCCGGCCATTGAACAGCGCCAACCGGTTCGCGCCGAAAGGCGTACACCCTGCCGCGAGAAGAACCAACGCCCCGAGGGCCGTGAAGAGTTTCCGGATCGATCTTCCGGCAATCTGTGGCGCACCCGCATGACACCTTATGGATGATCCAAACCCCGGATCCGTTCGGGCATTCCCGTACACCCGTTTTCCCGGACCTGACCTGTTCATCGTCTTGTGTGATCTCATCCTTTCGGCCTCAATTTTGTGAAATGCGGCGAGCCCTCGCCTCTCGCCTGGGTTTCTCCTTCCCGGTATTTTCAGGATCGCCGCATGCGCTTCCGTTCCCGGAATTCCCGTTCACTTGCCCTGTCGCTGCAGGATCGAACGCCGCTGAATCCGGAAATACCGGTATATTTTTCCGGGACTCTTGAACAACCGCCAGATTCCGCCGCGCCGGCCGGGGAAAATCCCCTCCTGAACCTGCCGGATGTCTTCGATCGTATAAAAGGCGCGCGGATTGAATTTCCGGATCGTCGCCGACACCCGCATCAGGTCGCTCCGGTCGATCACGGTGTAGATCACATTCACGGGCCCCTTGCCCCCTTCGGCCGGGATGTTCGTCACCCCGAATCCCTTCCGGCGCAGCGAGGCGACCAAGCAGGATGCGTCCATCTTAGAGATGATCCGGACGATGAGTTTGCCGAATGCGAGTTTCTCGTCGAGCCGGATGCCGATGTAATTGCCGAAGGCGAATCCGCCCGCATAGCCGACATAGCAGAGCACGTTGGACAGATTCTGAAGCACCTGCCGGATCGCGAGGAGCCAGATGAACACCTCGAAAAAACCCAGGAGCGACGCACCGAGCTTGTGACCCCGGCCGACGAACATCAGCCGGATTGTGCCGAGCGTCACATCGCAAACCCGGGCCAGAAAAATAAGGAGGGGAAGCACGACCCACCGGAACCAGTCCGAATCCAAAAAGGCGGGCCAATCCATGGTTGTTCAACTCCTTTCGGAATATACGGCGGACACAGTCATCCTGATCTCCAGCCTGATCGGTTCATAAAATTGCTTCAATTTCATCCTTCCGAACTTAATTTCGGGAATGTGACGACCACTCGCCGCTCGCCTATTGCGTCTGACCATCCCGACACAACACGTTATTCTAAAAGATGCTGGAACCTTCCCTCCCGCCATTCATGGACAATCCAGGTTAAAAACCCAGCGCCTCTGTCATGCGGTCGAAAATCCCGGTGTTTTCGTAGATCCCGATAAAAAGCGCGGCTTTCGGGCCCGCCGCGAAGAGCGGCACCATCACGCCGGTATGATTCCCGGATGTGTACGCCGCCTCCACCCGGCCTTCCGCGAACGATCCGTCCGCGAGGGCCATGCCCCCGGTTTCGTGATCCGATGCCGCCACGATCAGGGTGTTTCCGTCTTTCTCCGCGAATGCGAGCGCCTCGCCGACGGCGCGGTCGAAATCGAGCATTTCGTCGACGATCCGGCCCGTGTCGTTGTCATGTCCGCCCCCGTCGATATATGACCCCTCCACCATGAGGAAAAAGCCGTTCGGATTGCAGGAGAGGAGGCGGAGGGCGGTCGCGGTGGCCCGTGGAAGCAGGTCGCCGCGTTCCGGGACCCGCGGATTGCCGTCTTCGGACGTGAAGACCGCGAGCGGGCCGGAGAGCACGGAGTCCGCGGCATCCAGCGACTCGAGCACGGTGTAGCCCCGTTCTTCCAGCTCACGGACCAGATTCCGTCCGTCTCCGCGTTCAGTAAAATATTTCCTCCCGCCTCCGATGAAGACATCGATGCGCGTGTCGAGGAAATCCGCGGCGATCGCCTCCTGATCGTCACGGGAGATTTGATGCGCGATAAACGCAGCCGGGGTCGCATGGGTGATAGTGGAGGTCGCCACCAGCCCGGTCGCCAGACCCCGGGCATGGGCCATCTGGAGGATAGTCATTACGGCCTGTGAATCCGGGCCGACGCCCACAGCCCGGTCGAAGGTCTTCACGCCGGAGGCGATCGCGGTCGCGGCGGAACCTGAGTCGGTCACGTAGCGATTGAGAGACTGGGTCCGGGTCAAGCCGACATGCCGGAGATGCTCCAGATTGAGACGGCCTTTGTTCGCGGTCAGCGCGGCGGTGATATGGGAAACACCCATGCCGTCTCCGATCAGTAGAATCAGGTTTCTGGGATATTCGGCTTGGACAAGACGGGAGGGATCGACAGGGACCGGCGTATAATACCGGCTGTTCTGATAGGACGTCGGCGGCGGCTGTTCGGATTTCCGGCAAAGGACCGCGGTGAACGCCAGACCGCACAAAAAAAGAATCCCGATACCTCGTTTGAGTTTCCGTTGTGTCTTCATGATTCGATGACCTCCTGCCGGTGAGAAATAATCCGTTCCCGCCCCGTGAACGCGCGGTTCCGTGGTAAAGGAAAGGGATCATTCCTTCTTCTTTACCTGTCCCCATTCGAGACCCGCGATCCGGATATTCTCGATCCCGTTTTCTTCGAATTCACGGGCATACTTTTCCGAGGCCTGTTCGAGCTTCATGAGACGATCCACTGAATCCATCTTCCTGAAATGATCATACCCGACCTCGAGAACCACGTCTCGAAGCGCCAGCCGGTCGGTCAACTCATCCCAGAAATTCTGTTCTTCAAACGCATCCATCAGAACACGCCACTCGCCTTCAAGATCGTATTCATCGGTCGGAAAAAATTCGTCGAGCGCCGTATCGTATTCGATCAGATTCCCACACCCGTTTTCACCGGCCAGCGCATAGATTTTCTGTGCCAGTTCCCGATAGGAACGGGTTTCCTCGGGTGGTTCGACGTGGTACGAATCCATGACCCAGTCCGCGATCATCAGGACATCGAGGAGCCGCCGGTATTCCTGTTTTGTGATGGATATTTTCATAATCGCCCCATTTTTTTAGGCAATATACGAATTATCCGGACGAAATGCCATACCGTGCCGTGTTTTACCGCTTTCTCCGGGTGACGGGAACGGGATTTCTCCTGACGCTTCGGAAAACCGCAAGACGTTCTCAGCCGGGTTTTCAGGCATGACGATGCCGCAACCTATGGCGTCACACTATAAACGCGCACGCGCGAGCCCGGCCTCCTCGCTCTGGGGAAACCGCCGGATGATTTCCCGGAAAACCGAGACGGCCTCGGAATGGCGATTCAACTCCGAGAGGCTGTATCCGGCCTTGAGGAGTGCGGAAGGGACTTTGCGGCCTTCGGGATAGTGTGCAGGCACTTTGGAGAACTCCTCGAGTGCCCTGGTATAATCCCGGCGGGCATAAAAGATTTCACCGATCCAGTACTGGGCATTGTCCGCGTATTCGCTCACCGGATACCGCCTGAGATATTCCCGGAATCCTTCCAGGGCGAGGTCGTAATTCTTCCTCACCAGATCCAGATAGGCGGCGTCGTAGAGGGCTTTCGGAGTGATGTCATCGGCGGCGGCCGGCCTGCGCGCCGAATCCTCGGGCACGACCGGAACATGACGTCCTTCCATATTCTGAAGCAGGCGGGACATGCGGCTCCCGGTGTCGTCGATCTGGCTCCTGAGGAAATAGGCCTGTTCCTTGAACACGGAAATTTCGGAGAGGATGTCGGCCCGCGTCCGCCTCTGTTCTTCCCGCGAGGCGGCGAGTTCTTTCCGGATCTCCTCGAGTTCCCTCCCCAGCCGGTCGTTCCGGCTCTGCAAACCGGTCAGTTGGTCCTCGATCAGCGCGATATCCTGCTGAAATTTAACGATCTCTTTCCGCGTGGCGCAGCCGCCTGCAGACAGCAGAATCAGCCACGCCAGGCCATGTACCGCAAGTCTCACGGGTCCCCCTATTTGACAATCACAAAACCGGCGCGCCGGTTCCTGGCCCAGGCCTCTTCGTTGTGTCGCGTATCGAGCGGCCGTTCCTTTCCATAACTGATCGTCGTGATCCGGGAGGCGTCGACGCCCAGGTTGATCAGATACATCCTGACCGAATTGGCGCGCCGCTCCCCGAGCGCCAGATTGTATTCGATGGTGCCCCGTTCGTCGCAATGGCCTTCGACCCGGATCCGGACCTGCGGATTCTCTCTCAAAGTCCGGGCGTGCCGGGTGAGAATTTCCCGGGCCGTGTCGGTCAGGTCGTGGCGGTCGAAGCCGAAATGGACGTTTTCGAAGACCAGTTCCCGGACGGGCCGGTCGGCCGGCGGTTTCACGGGGGCCGGTTCTACGGGGCGCTCCCTCGCCGGTTCCGGAGAAACGGCCGGTTGCTCCATCAACGTCTCGTCGATCCGGGCGGTTCGACGCCCGCATCCCCAGAAAACCGAGGCAATCAGAACGATCACCAACCCTCTTAACATGCGCATGACAAACCCCCTTGTTTTGGACCATCCTATCGGTTAATAGACGGAGACCAGGAAGGGCACACGTTGCCGCCCGAAAAGGTCAGCCTGCGGGTGCGCGATCCGTCCCATGCACTCATGTAGATATCCCACCTCCCGTCCCGGTTCGAGGCATAGACCAGATGAAAACCGCCGGGCGACCAAGAAGGATCTTCGTGATAGCCCCGGCCGTCCGTGATCCGGCGGACATTCTCGCCTGCCGGGTCGATCGTGTAAATCTGAAACCCGCCCGTCTCGCGCGAAACATAGGCGATCAGGTCTCCGCGCGGAGACCAGCTCGGCGAATCGTTGTACGATCCGGTATAGGTCAACCGCCTGACATTCCCGCCGTCCGCACTCATCAGGTAGACCTGGGGAGATCCGCTCCGGTCCGAGGTGAACGCGATCTCCCGTCCGTCCGGGGACCAGGACGGGGAGCTGTCGATTGCGGGACCGGACGTCAGCCTCCGGATCAGTCTCCCGTCCGGATCGCAGAGGTAAAGATCCGTATTACCCGCCTCGGTCATGGCGAACGCGATGCGGCGGCCGTCCGGAGACCAGGCCGGCGCGCTGTGCAGCCCCTTGCGCCTGTTCAGGATCCGCATGTCCCCGCTCTCCAGTTCCACGAGCGCCAGGTCGGGATTCTCGTGGACATAGGTGGTAAAGAGTAGCCGTCTCCCGTCCGGAGACCAGGCCGGGGACAGATTCAGGGAGCCGTTCGCCGTCACGGCGCGGATGTCCTTGCCGTCGTAATCCATCACCCGGATCTCGGAAGAAACGTTCCTCCGCGAGGTGAAGGCGATCCGGGTCGTGGCCACGCCGTAATCGCCGACCAGGTGGAGGACGATGTCGTCCGCCAGCCGGTGGGCGAGCAGCCGCTCGCCCCCGGTCTCGCCCTCGTACCGTTTCTCGAAGACCGTCTGCCGCGTCGCGGTCTCCCTGAGAGACGCCGAAAGGGACATTTGCGTTCCCCGGACGGTGAATCCCGCCTCGACATACACGGCGGCCGCGGGTCCGGCCGTTCCGGGTTCCCACACATAGAAGAATCCGGAATTTTCCAGATCCGCGGCCACGGTCTCCCGGATCAGTCCGGCCTGTCCGGTCGCGGGATCCTCCGTGAAGGATTTCAGTTCGATCAGGATCGGCCTGAATCCCTCCGAGCGGATGCGCATATAGACATCCTGCTGACCGGGAAGCGACGCGGTCCCGATCATCATCCCCATGAAACCTATCCGACAAAGGATCTTCACAGCGCCTCGAATTCGACATGAATGTTCAGATGATCCCCCCCGAATTCGGAGGGAAGCGGCGGCAGCCGCCCCGCATTGAATACGGCGCGCTGCGCCGACTGGTCGAAAAGGAATAAACCGGCGGCCTTTTCGAGTGTGATGTTCTCGATCCGCCCGTCCCTCCGGACGGTGAAACGGACCACGGCGCTCGTCTTTCCGGTCTCCGTGCGGACGATCGGCGGATGCCAGTTTTCCTGGATCCGCCGCCGGAGCGCCTCCAGATAATAGAAATAGGGAAACGGCTCTCCCACGACCCGGATGCGGGGTTCTCCTTCGGACCGGCCCAGCGTATCGGGCTCCGCCTTCGGAAGGGCGGGTGCCGTTTTTACAGGCCGTGTTACCGTTTTCTGCGGCGGCTTCAGGGAAATCGGTTTCGGTTTCTCCGTTTCGGGAATCTCCGCGGCCGTTTTCGGGGTCTCGGGCGCGGCCTCCGCCCTCGCGGGCAGGGTCACCAGTTCGACCTGGTACACGGTCCGGTGCACCAGACGCGTCCCGGGCATCTGCCGGAAACCGAGTACGGCCGCCGCAACGTGGAGCAGCGCCGACAGAAGAATCCACCTCCTCATCGCGCTTCACCGGACTCCACCACCAGCCCCAGGTTGACGATGCCGGCCCTCTTCATCCGCTCCATGCAGGTGACGACGCGGCCGTAGGGAATCTCCGTGTCGGCACGCAGGAGGACCGGGGGCTTCCCCGCCGTTTCGAAAAGGCGGACCAGGGTGCGGTCGAAATCGGCGTCCGCCACGGCGTCGTCGTTCAGGAAAAACCCGCCGTCTTTCGTGAGTGTCACGATCAGGGCGTCCTGTTTGCTGATATTCTCGGCCTGGGCCCTGGGCAGTTGCACCTCGATTCCCCGCTGAAGCAGGGGCGCCGTGATCATGAAGATGATCAGTAAAACCAGCGTCACATCCACGAGGTTGGTGACGTTGATGTCGGACAGGATCTGACGGGTCTTCTTCCTCATGAAGACCATCCCCGCTCGATCAGGCGCACGAGATCCGAGAGGAACAGATCGAGCTCCCCTTCGAGTTTCCTGAGCCGCGCCGCAAACAGGTTGTAGGCCCCGAGAGCCGGGATGGCGACGAAGAGGCCGACCACCGTCGTGATCAGCGCCTCGGCGATGCCCGGACCGACGGTGCCGATATCCGCGGATCCCTTGACTCCGATGCGCAGGAAGGCGCCCATGACGCCCCAGACCGTGCCGAAAAGGCCCAGAAAGGGGCTGACGCTCACGGTCGTCGCGAGCAGGGAGAGAAACCGGTCGAGCCTGTCCATCTCCCCGGCCGCGGCCGATTCCATCACCTGGACGAGGGACGCCCGCCGTACGGCCGGATCGGCCGCGGCGTGTTCGTCCTTCCTCCAGTAGGACGCTTCCTGAAGCCCTTTGAGGAAGATCTGCGCGTGGGGGGAATGGGGATATTCCCGGTTCGTCCGGATCAGTTCGTTCCAGTTCGCCCGGCTTTTATACAGATCCAGAAACCGAGCAGACTGACGTTTCAGGCGTGCAAGGGCGGCGGTCTTCTGAAAAATAATCGCCCAGGAAAGGATGGAGAGGAGGAAAAGCACGGCCAGGACGATTTTCGCGATCGAACCGGTATGCCACATGAGCCGCAGGATATCGTGCATGAAGTTTTCCTTCGGAAAAAATGAACTGGACGGAACGATGGACGATGACTGCCTCGAAACAAGGTACCCTCGGCCAGGATTTTAACATACAAACGCCCCGCACTCAACGCCGGTTCCGGGGC
>DSAP01000065.1 GCA_011046415.1 bacterium
AATAAAAGGAGGTCTCGTGTCTCCATTGAACCGCAGAAGTTTTCTCAAAACCGGCGGAGCGGGCGTGATGGTCGCGGCGACCGGCATGCTCTGGCATGACCTGCTCATGGCGGGCCAGGTGCCGCCGGCTTCGCTGTCACTTTTCGAGGAGAAATTCGGCGTCTCCCACGCCGACATGAAAAAAATCCTCGGAATCGCCCTGTCGAAAGGCGGCCATTTTTCCGAACTCTTCTTCGAATACCGGATCGCAAACTCGGTCCAGATGGAAGAAGGCATCATCAAGGATTCCTCCGAGCAGATCAGCCTGGGTGTGGGCATCCGTGTGCTCAAAGGCGACCAGACCGGATACGGCTACACCAACGACCTCTCCTTCGAAAAGATGCAGGAGACAGCCCTGTCCGCCGCGGCCATCGCGGACGGGAAAGGCAAGATCCGTGTCGCGGATCTCAATGTGAAGCAATTCGCGCACGGGCTTTACGATCTGCATGCGCCGCTCCACGGCGCATCGCTTTCATCCAAAGTGGATCTGGTCAAACGGGCCTATGCGGGCGCGGAAAAAGCCGATCCGCGGATTCACAAGGTCCAGTCCACCCTGGCGGATGAAATCCAGTACATCACGGTCGCCAACAGCGAAGGACTCGTCATTTCCGATGTGCGTCCCCAGGTCCGTCTGATCTGCCGTGCCACCGCGGAAGAAAACGGAAACCGCAACACCGGATTCTATTCGGGCGGCGGACGCGTGGGGCAACGCTTTTTCGAATCGGAATTGACGCCTGAAACCATCGGAAGTAAAGCCGCGGAAGAGGCCGTGATACTCCTCTCGGCCATCGACCCTCCGGCCGGCGAACAGCCGGTCGTTCTGAACCGGGATCAGTCCGGAGTGATGATTCACGAGGCGGTCGGACATCCCCTCGAGGCCGACGGCAACCGGAAGAAGACCTCCATCATGTGGGACAAACTGGGTCAGGCCGTGGCCAATCCGATCGTCACCATCTATGACGACCCGACCATCCCCCATTACCGCGGGACGCTCGCCATCGACGACGAGGGCACGGTCACCAAGAATAAACTGCTCATCGAAAACGGCAGACTGGCGGGTTATCTTCAGGACCGGCTCTCGGCCGGAATCATGGGCGTCGAACCCGACGGACACGGACGCCGTGAGTCTTACATGCATTATCCCATTCCGCGCATGTGCAACACCGTGCTGGCGCGTGGCGAGTCGGATCCCGAGGAAATCATCCGCTCCGTGAAGAAGGGATTCTATGCCGTGACCTATCAGGGCGGTCAGGTCCAGGATTCCGGCAAATTTACCTTCTCGGTCAACATGGGATACCTCATCGAGGACGGAAAACTCACGCGACCCGTGAAGAATGCCACCCTGATCGGCACCAACGTCCAGATCCTGAACGAGGTGGACATGATCGGAAATGACACGGGATTCTTCCTGGGCACCTGCGGCAAGGAAGGCCAGTCCGTGCCGGTGACCGCGGGAACCCCCACACTGCGAATCCAGAATATGACGGTAGGAGGCCGGGCATGAGCAAAATCGATCCGGAATTATTGATACTGGCGGAAAACCTGGTCGCGTATGGACGCAAAAAAGGTGCGGATCAGGTTCAGGTTTCGATCGGAGAGGGACGCGAATTCTCGGTGGACGTGCGGGAAGGAAACATCGAGAAACTGACGGATGCCGGTTTGAAAAGCTTATCGTTGAAAGTGATCAAAGAAGACCGGGTAGCGACGGCCTCTTCGTCAGACTTCTCCGGGGACACGCTTCACCGTCTCGTCGAGAATGCCGTCTCGCGGGCCGCACTCTCCAATCCGGATGAGTTCGCGGGCCTGCCGGACAGGGATGATGTGGTTGTCGATGCGGATGCCCTGGACATCTTCGATCCGGAAATCCTCGAAATTCCCGCGGACCGGAAAATCGCCGCCGCCCGTGAAACCGAGGCCGTCTGCCTGGCGGATAAACGGGTGGGCAAATCCTTCGGCGCATCTTACGGCACCTATTCCGGCACGAGTTATCTGGTCAATTCGAACGGTTTCTCGGGCGCCTTTCTCCGCACGAGCTGTTACTGCGGTGTTTATCTTCAGTCCGGAGAGGGAGACAACCTCTTCGACGAGGGGTGGTATGATTCCGCCCGCAGGCTGGGTGACCTGATGGCGCCCGAGGCGATCGGACGAAAAGCCGTAAACCGGGTGACCCGGCTCATCGGCGCGAGAAAAATCGAAACGCAGAATGTGCCCGTCGTCATGGAACCCCGCATGACCGCATCGCTGCTCGGTTTCCTCAACACCTGCGTCAGCGGACGAAATATCTATCTGAAGCAATCCTTTCTGGCGAATAAACTGGGCGAGACGGTGGGAAATTCGGCTGTGATGGTCGTGGATGACGGCCTCATCCCCGGTGCGGCGGGCACACGTCCCTTCGACAGCGAAGGCGTGCATGCGCGCAGGACCGCAGTGATCGAGAACGGCGTCCTCCGCAATTATCTGCTGGACACGTACGCCGCCCGGAAACTCGGCATGAAATCGACAGGTAACGCCTCCGGAGCGCAGAATTTCTATCTGCAGGCCGGAAACCAGTCACCCGAAGAGATCATCCGCTCGGTGGACAAAGGGTTGCTCCTCACCGGAACCATCGGCTTCGGCCTTGTGCCCACGACCGGGGACATTTCCCGCGGTGCGTTCGGGCTATGGATCGAGAACGGAGAACCGGTGTATCCGGTCGCGGAAATCACCATCTCAGGTAATTTGGGCACGATTTTGAAAGAAATCGATTCGATCGGCAATGATCTGGAATTCAAGCGGTCGATTTCAGGTCCCACGATCAAGGTCAGGGAAATGACGATCGGCGGGATCTGACCCTTCCGGATGTTCCGACGGGAAACCCCTCTCCGGAGGGGTTTTCTTTTGGGGCCGGCGGGATACCTTCCCTTCGGATGAGCCGTTCCGCAGTCCGGGCATGACCCTTTTTCGAAAAATGGATTCCGTCGCCGTAAAGGAAAAGAGACGTGCTTGCATCCGAGGGGGCCAGGTCATCGAGGAGATCGTAATAAGGGATCCCGCGGTCTCTGAGCAGCTTCCCAATCGCCTGCTGCGGCCGGACATCCCCGGGCGGACGGAGCTGAAAGGCATAGGGTAAAAGGATCATGTCGAACCGGACCTGCTGTTCCTCGCAGAACCGTTGGATGACATCGAGCCGGTCCGCCGCATCGATGAGCCAGGGATGATCGTTCTCATAAAACCCGGAATCGAACCGGTAATAGCTCTGCGGCCTGTCCCATACCGTTTTCTTGAGGAACAAGAAGAGATGACTTTTGGACCGGAGCCGTAGAAGCACATCCGAGAATGAAGACCGCCACTTCACGCCCGGCGTCTCGATATCCGTGATCTCCTGATACAGGTCATTCAGGCACCAGCAAACCGTCACGCGTGAAATATTCAGATCCGGCCGTTTTGCGAGGTAATGCCGGATCACATTCTCGTAATCCCGGACTTTCATGGAAAAGCGAATCGGACACCAGCGACCGATCCGTGCCGAGGGGCTGTATTTCTTTTTGGGTGAAACGAACGGCGAGTTCGGCGGCGGTAAACAAGGCACACACGGAAAGCATGTTCACCGCGATCACAGTCGGTATTCGCTTCATCTGTTTCTTTCTGATTTTAAGGGAAACGGATCAGAGACTTTGGCTCATATATTTGTCATAGAGCGCCAGAATCGCCGGAATATACGAACGGGTCTCCGCCCAGAGATAGGAATCATCCTTGTTGTTGGCCAGCCAGCGGGATGCATGCCGCTCACCCGCGTTGTAGGCGGCGAGCGCCCCGTCGAGTCCGTACTGATCGATCAATACGGAAAGCAGGCGGCAACCCATGCGGATATTGTAAACAGGATTGAAAAGCACCTCCGCGGGTGTCATCCAGGCGATTTTTTCATACTCGGCGAGGAACATCCCCGTGACAGGCATGATTTGCATCAACCCCATGGCGCCGGCGGGCGAGACGATGTCCGGCCGCCACGTGTTGGCCGATTCATGGGTGATCAAGGCACAAATCAGATCGATATCCAGGTTGCTGTACCGGATATCCATCTCATAAATTTCACTGGCGATGTCATAGGCTTCCATGGAATTCAACCGCGGATTCTTTCTCCGGGCGATCTCCATGATTTTCTGCAATTTGTGCTGACGGACACTGTCCGTATTCATGGCTG
Organism: bacterium; assembly: GCA_011046415.1. Classification (GTDB taxonomy): domain Bacteria; phylum Zhuqueibacterota; class QNDG01; order QNDG01; family JABMRT01; genus DSAP01. The sequence goes on from DSAP01000065.1 coordinate 4,220, forward strand.
ACCGAAGTCCGACCAGTTCGCGGTCCACTTTCTCCATGCGCGCGATGGTCTCAAGATGGAACAGATAGGCCGCCGTCGCGATCAGGATCAGTATCAGGATTCCTGTCGCGACTCCGAACCACTTCATATTGATTTTATATTTCTTGATTTTTTTGGGTTTACGTGCCTTGGTTTTCTGAATTGTCTTCATTTTTTGAGTCCGGTCTGAATTTTCCATGATGCTATCCTTTATAAAAAGTTCAATTTTTTTCCCGTTTCCTGTTACAACGTTTCCGAATCGCTTTGCGCCTGCCAAAAAGCAAATATTATACCAATATGATCGATGGGATCCAGAAATGGAATCAGTCTGCCTTGGAACGCAAGCTCATCTTGGGCAGGAAGCATATCCCGATCAGCGTCGGGAAAAGAATATTGATGATAAAGAGGAGAAATGAACCGTTGAATGCGGCGACTTTTCCGACGCCCATTTTCATGAAAAAAAACACCGACGCGCCCTCCCGAATGCCCAAATCTCCCACGGAAACCGGGAGCAGGGTTTTGGCGAACATGGTCGCGGAGGTCGCCGAAATGGATTTCCAGAGGGCAATTTCCTCGAATGCATTTGCGAGCAGGCAGAATTGCACGATAAAACTGATATAAAACAGAACGGTCATCCAGAAGAATCGGTGCGCCTGTCCGCGTTCCATCCGGTCCATGCAATGGATTACTTCCTTCATCCTGTCACGGACAGGCAGGATGACGGACAGGTGATACAAGAAACCCCGGATGATTTCCGGCCTGAGCGAAAGAATCAACAGCAGCAGGGAGACGGACAGGGCGATGACCAGCATGGGAATCAGGACGAACACATGGTAGTCGAACATCCCGCCCAGGATGACGACAAATCCCCAGATTCCCGCGATGACGATCACGGCGAATGCATAGAACTTATCGATAAAAACCATCCCGATGCTCTGTATCCGGTCGGTTTTCTCGAGAAAAAGGGTGCGGCCGATTTCGCCGATGCGCCCGGGGGTGATAAATCCGACCACCTGCCCCCCGAAGAAGGATTGCACGGACTCCATGACCGGCAATCCGGGCCGGATCTGTCGCAGAAGGAAATGCCAACGATACCACTGTATCATCAGGTTGGGTATCAGTAAAAACCACGCGAGCCAGATGCGATGCGGATATTGTGGATTCTGAAGTGTCTCGGCGATACGTTCGAATTCAACCGCACGGACGACGAGAATCATCACGGAGCAGGCCAGCAGAAATTTGGCCGCGATGAACAGCCATTTATTTTTTTTTACAAGGCCTGGTATTTTCATGGCGGCTGATCCGTTGAATAGAAAAGGAGCCCGGATGTAAAATCCGGGCTCCCTGTGTTGTCGGGGCGGAGAGATTTGAACTCTCGGCCTCATCGTCCCGAACGATGCGCGCTAACCGGGCTGCGCTACGCCCCGATCGTTAGATTCCTTTCTTGAGGAACAGCCTGGCCGCCCAGCTGTTCTCCCCCACGACGCCGTGCAAGATCAAAAGACTGAGGGCGGTCACCGCGACGGCCGCGATGAATACGCCGATCACAGTGGCGACGATAAACTTCCGGCGGTCAACGCCGAGCAGATAGGCGCCCAGGGCGCCGGTATACACCCCGGAACCCGGCAGGGGGATGCCGATAAAAACGGCCACGCCGAGTTCCCCGTATTTTTCCACATAGGGCTGGATCCTGTGCCGCGTCCTCTCGAGGAACGGCCAGACATTCCGGTCGAACCAGTACCATCTCCGGAAGAGCTGAAAAACCGGTCCGAGGACCAGGAAAATCAGCCATCCCAGCAGGATATTCGCGACGACACAAACCGAAACGACCACAGGCCAGGGAACGGTCTCCCCCATCCGGAACAGGCCGAACGGGATGGATGCCCTGAGTTCGAGAAGCGGAATCAGCGTGATCACCGCGAGCCAGAAAATTTGTCGTATCATATCCTGTGTCTTATCCGTTCTGGATGAATCTCACAGCGATCGCAGGATCAGCCTGCAGAACCGGAATGTATCGGTCAGCCGGTGGATGTGGCTCCCGCGCCCGAAATAAACCGTCGGGACAGGACAGGTCTGAATCCGGCAGCCCATCTGAACCGTCTTGATCAGCATCTCGGTCTCGACTTCAAATTTGTCCGAGGCGATCTCCATCCGGCGCAATACATCCGCGCGAAAAAGACGGTAACCGCACTGACTGTCCCGCAGTTTCAGCCTGACGACGGCCGAAGCGATGAGAGAACTCAGGGTATTCGAGACGATCCGGTCGGCCGGCATCTTTCCGAGGCAAAACTGGCGGACTCCGAAAACCGCATCGCATCCGGTTTCACGCATCACCCGAAGAAAGGCGGGAATCCGGTCCGGATCGTGCTGTCCGTCGCCGTCGATGACAAAGACCGCATCGAGGTTGGAGTCGAGCGCCTCCCGGAACCCGGTCCGGAGCGCCGCCCCTTTTCCCCGGTTATGGGAATGAGAAAGTCTGTTCACTCCCGCCTGCCGGACGACTTCGGCGGTATGGTCCGTCGACCCGTCGTCGACCACGAATATACGGTCTTTCGGCACGTGACCCAGAGTTTTTGAAAGAACGTTTCGGAGCCTTTCGCCTACGTTATAGGAAGGGATGACGACTCCGACTCTCATCAACACCCTGTTTTCTGTTCGATCCGATTCATATCTGCGTTCGTCGGGGCGCGGAGATTTGAACTCCGGACCTCTTGACCCCCAGTCAAGCGCGCTAACCGGGCTGCGCTACGCCCCGGATTCTGGATCAAAGAGCGGACTAAAGTAAAAAAAATGTCCGCGAATGTCAAGAAAATTCATCCGATTCCGACATTCCGGGACATTCTCTCCGGATTTCCGAAGTCAGGATCGGCCGGGGACTCCATCCCGGCCATCCATTCTCAAAACACCGTAGGTCCGAAATGGTCCGCGTGTCTTGCGGACCTTTCGGACATCCATCCAGAATTAACCAGAACCGGGCATCTCTCCAAGGATTTCAAAAGAACGTCCGATAACCCCGCGGAAAGGATGCGGGGCATATCGGACCTGCAAACATGAAATCCCGATCAGGGAGGAACGGTAAAATAAACAGACGGGCCTTTCACGCCCGACTGCTTCTATCCTCACAACCAATTGTGATACATAACCGATCACCAACCGGTGCGGACTCATCGCATGATGGTCATTTTCCGGACCGCATGGAACGTACCGGCCTGAAACCGGAGGAGATAGATCCCGCTCGGAACCGCTCCGCCCCGGCCGTCCGTCCCGTCCCAACGGACGGTGTAACAGCCGGGCTCCTGCTGGGCGTCGACCAGAAGCGCCACATCCTTGCCCAGCAGGTCATACACGTGGATGGCGACACGCGACGCCTGGGGGATCTGATATTCGAAATGCGTCTTCGGATTGAAGGGATTGGGATAATTCTGTGAAAGGCTGAATTCCGTCGGGATCGGCGATATGCCCATGGCGCTGATGGGACCGAAGAACCGGCTGCTCCCGTCCGTTCCGATTTCTTCGATCCGGTACCAGTACAGCACATCGGTTTCCACATTCCGGTCGGCATAGGTGTAGTGTCGGGCGGACGAGGAATTCCCCTGCCCCTCGATCAGGGCCGTCGTGATCTTTTCGTACCCGCCGTTCCGGGATTCACCCCGCCACACATGGAAACCGGCGCAGTTCACCTCGCTCCCGGTTGACCAGGAGAGGACGACGCCCTCGCGCGAACTCGCCGAGGCGCTGATTCCCGTGATTTCCACCGGCAGCGACACATCGCCGGGATCCTGGTTGGAGACGGACCAGTCGATCACCGGACCTTCGGGATCGTTTCCCGGATTTTCAAAGTATGAGGCTGCGTCTGTCGCATCGCTGATGCGGATATGGACGAGTGTTGCGGTATTGATGATCCACCTGAGCGTCACCACATTCTGCCATTCGGTCGTCACATTCCAGCCCGTCCCTTTTCCCGACCCCACATTGCCGCCGGTGATCAAAACGCGATAATAACCGCTCAGTCGTGATGCATCCGTTGTATATCCTTTCAAACAATCCGGCCCCCAGTCCACGGAAGGATCGCTCTGCCATTGAGTCAGTGTCGAGGTATAATCAATATCCGCCGTTAAGGAATTGAGTGTCCGGGGTGAAGTGCCGCCGACAATACGGATTTGCAGATCCAGGTGAAACTCCCCTCCCAGGCTCATGTCGTTGCGTGACTCAACCAGCCTGAATTCTGCTTCGTTCGCCAACGATGCGCCTGTTCGCAAGAGGATGATCATCGAAAAAACCAAAATCTTTTTCATGCTCAAACTTTGCTCCATTGGATTTTTCAAGGAACAGTCGACTCGGCGCCGACCCGCGCGTAGTTGTACCAGACCGAATAATCGCTCGTGGTGACCTGACCGTCCGTGTTGATGTCCGTGACCCGGTATCCGGATTCTCCCAGCCGGGCGGAATCAATCCACAGGTTGTAATCGGCGGACGAGACCACGCCGTCCTGGTTGATGTCCCCGCCCCGGAGCCCGTACACACCCGTCCCGAGGACCGTGAAACCTCCGGATCCGTAATAGGCCTCCGGCGCTGCGGTGAAATCGACAGAACCGTTCCCGCCTGAAAAATCCACCGGAGAGGCGCTCATCACCGCCAGATGATTGCGGTGTTGGACCACCACATAATAATCTCCCTCCGGCGCGGCGAGCACGATGGAATGGGTTGTACCGTCATCCGCTACGATGCGGCCGTCCCGGTGCAGGAAAGCGCTCCGGGAGGCCGCGGCCGCACCCTCCGGAGTGCCGCGAAACTGGACGAACACCCAGTCCGTCACACCGGCCGGAACGGAAGAGACCGTCCTGCCGTCGGCATAGGGTGAAGTCAGGGGAAGATGGCCTCCCCCGTTCAGGTGCGTCGTCATCTCCCCCATCCCGGCGGAATAGGGACCCTGGAGAAAAATACGGCCCGTGAACGCCAGGGAGGTAAAAATCAACGTCTGCGCATCGGAGGATTCCCCGTATCCGAAGGCCTCCTCGTCCGCATCCTCCAGCATGCAGGCCCAGGAATACTCGGACAATTCGTATTCGCCGGGATCATCGCCGGTGATCGCGAACACAATCCGGAGCGTCTGGCCGGGCTGGATCGGGTTGTTTTCGGAGAATGACGCGGGGGTTTCCAGAATACAGCGAAACGTGGAAAGGTCCGCATGCACGGTCCCCGGTACGTCCGTCTCGGTCAGATAATCCGTGATGTCCGTTTCTCCGATTCGTACGGACTCCACTTCGATCCGGAGTCCCTCGGGTACGGATTCTGAGAAATAGAATCCTCTCAGATTATCCGGGGTCGAGTTGGCCACTTCCACGGTCAGCCGGACCGGATCGCCCGGGAGGCGCACCGTTTCATCGAAACTTCGGGTGACGACAATCCTGCCGTCCGAAGAATACGAAAAAACCAAACCGGGAAAAGAGAGGACGATAACGAAAAGGAGTTTTTTCATCGGGTTTCCCAGCCTCACGGGGTTTCCATGTATTCGCGGATCAGGTTCTTGACATCCGTTTCGGTGGTGGCGCCCCCCGATTTCAGGTCAAGGATGGCGTTGTCGATGTCGATCCGGGTCGCGGAGGGGTTGTCGAAATCGTACTGAACCAGTTCGATCCGGGCGGGATCGATCGTGCCGACGCCTCCGTCCGCGCATCCCAGAAGCTGCCTGCGGACCGGCTGGTCGATATCCGGATCCAGCACGCTGTCGCCCCGGAGGGGGGATATGACCTGCTTGCATGCGATATAATCCAGGCTGGCGGGATTCGTGCAGGCCAGCACGGTCTTGGTCTCCACGGCCGAAGACCATCTTCCGTCGTGGCCGCTGTACATGGCGCAGGTGATGAACAGCGAGGGCGCGTACTGATTGTGCATGTAACGCGCGGTCAGTTCGCCGGCGCGGTAGGCATTGGTATTCTCCGAGTTTCCGGCATGTTGATAAGTCGCACTGTGAATCTGGTAATACTCCCCGAGTTTTCCGCCAATGCCGCCATGGATCTCGGTCGAACCGAAGAAACACTTCACGGCACCGGTGATTCCGGCATATCCGCTGTGATAATTCAGCGTGGGCAGGAAAAGGACGACCACCTTTCGATCGGTCAGATACTGTCCGGACGATTTGGACCAGGCCCCGTGCTTCGGGTCGATCCGGTAGTCGCCCGTGATCGGCGAATCATAGATGGGATAGGACAGGAAGGCGGGGATGTCGTGATGGGAAAAGAATTCCCTCACCCATCCTTCACCCTCCGCGGGGCCGGAGATTCCTCCACCGGTGGAAGGTTCGTTATACCAGCGTTTCGTAGCCACGGGTTTGCCCGCCGCCTGGTACGCGGCGGCCAGGGAATTCCAGTTGTGATCGGGCCAGTTGTCCGTGCGTTTTCCCGGGGTGGCGTCGAACCCGAACTCGCCGGCGCTGCCGTAGGTCTGGACGTTGTCGCAGATGTGAATCTCCCCCGAGAAACCCGGGATTTCGAGAATCTTGTCGATCACGCCCTTGACACAACCTGTGTGTGTGTATCCGCGGTCCGGCCATTGGCCGTTGCATTTGATGATCACGACGTCATCCGAAGCGATATACCGGGATGTGCCCCCTGCGAGTTGCCAGATCTTCGCCGTATTCTGCATGTGATCGCCGTTTTTCACGAGAAAAACTTTCACGTCGGGTCCCTGGGCGCAGGCCCGGGAAAAGCGGTCCAGGAAAAACGGACTGAAGGTGATCGCACCCGAGGCGATGCCGAATCGGCGCAGAAACTCCCTCCGCGAGAGTCTGAACTGATTCCAGATCTTTCCATGGTGATCGTTGATAGGGCCTCCTATCCGATTACAAAAACCCGGGTAAATCACCACGAAGGCCTTCACGGGTGAATCCGGGATCATTGGTTTTTTTGATTTTAATCAATTCTGACAAAAGAATCAAGAAGAAACAGAAACAGGGTATCCCCCCATTTTTTTCACGGTGTCAACCCCAGAGAGAGTTGGGGTGTTTTTTTCTTTGGAATAATTGGCCTTAAAGTGGTCTTGCGAAACAGGATTCTCAAGGTCCGAAATGGTCCGCGTTTCTTGCGGACCTTTCGGACATCCATCCAGAATCAACCAGAACCGGGCATCTCTCCAAGAATTTTTAAAAGAACGTCCGATAACCCCGCGGAAAGGATGCGGGGCATATCGGACCTACAAACAATAATTTCGAACGTCCGGTTCCTATCCCGGACATCCG
>DSAP01000033.1 GCA_011046415.1 bacterium
GAAACAGGGTATCCCCCCATTTTTTTCACGGTGTCAACCCCAGAGAGAGTTGGGGTGTTTTTTTCTTTGGAATAATTGGCCTTAAAGTGGTCTTGCGAAACAGGATTCTCAAGGATTTGGATGGTTTGTAGTAAACGAATCCATCCAGTTCCTTGAATCTGTCCCGATAGAGCAGTCTTTCTCTGCTCTCCATAATAATCCGGTAACTCAAGGACATCCATCCAGAATCAACAAGAACCGGGCATCTCTCCAAGAATTTTTAAAAGAACGTCCGATAACCCCGCGGAAAGGATGCGGGGCATATCGGACCTACAAACAATAATTTCGAACGTCCGGTTCCTATCCCGGACATCCGCGGGACCGTCCTCCCTCCGAACCGGATTCCCGAACAATTTCTTGACTTTATTCCGTTTCACCGCTATATTCAAACCGCGACGCGATAAATTAAACCCTGAATACTGCAATTTATGGAATATCGCAAGTTAATTTATTCTACAAAATGAATTAATATTGATTATTTTCTTGTTTTTCAATTTTTTTTTATTAGATTTTGATTTCAACGCGACAAGGTGAATCCATGAAGAAAATCATTGTATTGATTCTCCTCGCCGGATGGGGACGGCTTCCCGCAGAACCGGCCTGGCAATTTGAAGACTATTTTATCGACCAGACCCTGCGCATCGATTATGATCATACCGGAACGGCGCTTCAGGACATCTATGCTTTCGACGAAGCCTATCTGGAACCCTACTGGGCCGGCAGCCGGACCCACCTGATCGACACGCTCGATCTGGGCGCATATCTCTTTACGGTCCAGGACCACCCGACCCGCACCCTCCTCTATTCCCGGGGATTCTGCTCCATCTTCGGGGAATGGCGGACCACCGAGGAAGCCCGCACCCGAAGCCGCTCCTTCAGCGAATCCCTCCGTTTTCCGATGCCGAAACGGGAGGTCCGGATCACGATCCACGCGCGCGACCGGAACAACCGGTTTCAGGAAGTGTGGTCCCTGGACCTCGACCCGTCCGCACCGGAAATCATCCGGACGGATTTTTTCAGGGATGTCACGGTCAGGACACTCATGCATCACGGCCCGTCGGACAAAAAAGTCGACCTCCTGATTCTGCCGGACGGATACACGGGGCATGAGATAAAAAAATTCATCGGCGACGCGAAGCGGATGACGCGGATCCTCTTCGACACGTCTCCTTTCCGGGAGCACAAAACCGATTTCAACGTCCGCGTCATCGAAGCGCCCTCGGCCGACTCCGGCATCGACGACCCGGCCAAAGGCGTCTACAGGGACAACATCCTGTCCAGCTCATTCAACAGTTTCGGGAGCGACCGCTATATCCTCTCCTATGACAACAAAACGATCCGGAAACTCGCCTCGCGCGCGCCGTACGACTTCCTGTACATCCTGGTGAATTCGGAAAAATACGGCGGCGGCGGAATTTTCAACCTGTACGCCACCTGCATCCCGGATAATCTCTGGAGCGACTATATCTTCGTACACGAATTCGGCCATTTGTTTGCGGGACTGGGGGATGAATATTACACCTCGGATGTGGCATACGCGGAATTCTATCCCAGGGATGTGGAACCGTGGGAACCGAACATCACGGCGCTCCTCGATCCGGACGCCCTGAAATGGAAATCGCTCGTGGATCCGGACACCCCCATTCCCACCCCGTGGGACAAATCGGTATTCGACAGCGCGAACGCCGCCTACCAGAGGCAACGGCTGGAAATTCCCGCCGGATCCCGGCGCGACAGCCTGGGCCTGGCGCATCAACGATGGATCCATGAATTTAACCGGACCCGGCCCTACTGGGGCCGGGTCGGCGCGTTCGAGGGAAGCGGTTACGCCTCGGAAGGACTATACCGGCCGTCGATCGACTGCCGCATGTTTTCGAGGAGTCAGACGGGTTTCGATCCCGTCTGCACGAGGGCCATCATCCGGGTCATCCGTTTTTATACCGGTTCAAGATAAATTTTTGGATCTTATCAGCATACAGGAGCAGAACATGACATCGAAAGAACTCATTCAGACCGAGGATCAGTACGGCGCCCACAATTATCATCCCCTCGATGTGGTGCTCAAGAAAGGGAAAGGCATCTGGGTTCATGACCTCGAGGGGAACAAATACCTGGACTTCCTGTCCGCCTATTCGTCGGTGAACCAGGGACATTGTCACCCCCGGATCGTCAAGGCCCTGACCCGCCAGGCCAGAAAACTGACGATCACCTCCCGCGCGTTCCGGAACGACCAGCTCGGCCTGTTCTGCAAACAGGTCTGCGAACTGACGGGAATGGAGATGATGCTGCCCATGAACAGCGGGGCCGAGGCCGTGGAAACGGCCATCAAGGTCATCCGGAAATGGGCGTACAAGGTGAAAGGGGTCCCGCGGGATAAAGCGGAAATCATCACCTGCGCGGGCAATTTCCACGGACGCACCACCACCATCGTGGGATTCTCGACCGAAACGCTGTATAAGGAGTTCTTCGGTCCTTTCACACCCGGATTTCCGATGGTACCCTTCGGCGATGCGAAGGCGATCGAGAAAGCCGTCAACAAAAACACGGCCGCCGTTCTCCTCGAGCCCATCCAGGCCGAGGGCGGCGTCCTCATCCCGCCGGATGGATACCTGAAGCAGGTGGCGGAAATCTGCCGGAAGAAAAACATCCTTCTGGCCCTCGATGAAATCCAGACGGGGCTGGGACGCACGGGAAAAATTTTCGCCTGCCGGCATGAAGACGTACAGCCCGACCTGTTCATCCTCGGCAAGGCCCTGTCAGGCGGATTCTACCCCGTCTCCGCGGTCGTCTCGAAAAAAGAGGTGCTCGGCCTGTTCACGCCTGGGGAGCACGGTTCCACGTTCGCGGGCAATCCCCTCGCCTGTGCGGTCGCACGCGAGGCGCTCGCCGTACTCGTCCGGGAGAATCTGGTCGTAAAAGCGGCGGAACTGGGAAATTATTTCATGGATCGCCTGCGCACGATTCACAGCAAGCACGTTCGGGAAGTCCGGGGCAGAGGGCTGCTCATCGGCGTGGAGCTGAAACAGGAAGCCGGCGGGGCGCGCCGGTTCTGCGAGGCGCTCCAGAAAGAAGGCCTGCTCTGCAAGGAAACCCACGATCATGTGATTCGTTTCGCGCCGCCGCTCGTGATCTCGAAGAAAGAGATCGACTGGGCGTTCACGCGGATCAAGACCGTCCTCGAAACGCTCGATTGATTATGGAACCGCTTTGAAAACCCGCCTCCCGGATGCTCCACCCGGGAGGCTTTTTTCTCCTCCCGCTGTGTGCGGCAGGATCAAAAAGGGGCGATCCCATGGAGGCGACATCCATCACGCTTCCGGAATGGACTTCTCTGTTCCTGAAGGAAAATCAAATCCGCCGGTCGGCGGGAGATCAGGTCCGCCTGGCGATCCGCCTTTCCGAGCTGAACGTGACGCATCAGACAGGCGGCCCGTTCGGCGCGGCGGTGTTCGATGCGGAAGGCCGGTTGATTTCCGTCGGTGTCAACCGCGTCATCCCGGAGAATTGCTCACTCGCACACGCCGAAATCGTCGCCCTGATGCTGGCGCAGTCGGCGGCCGGACGGTACCGGCTCGATCTCGATCCGGCACGGGAATACACCCTGGCCTCCTCCGCGCAGCCGTGCGCCATGTGTTTCGGCGCGCTGCTCTGGTCCGGCATCCGCCTGCTGCGCTTCGGCGCGGGGCGTGATGATGTCATCTCTCTCACCGGTTTCGACGAAGGCCCCCTGCCGGACGACTGGCGCGGTGAACTGCTCGGCCGCGGCTGCCGGGTCGAAGGACCGATCCTTTCTGAGGCAGCCTGCGATATCCTGACCCGTTACAAGACGCTGGGCGGCATCCTATATTGAAACGGGTGATCGACGTATGAATGGCATTGAATTCCGGATTCCGATAATACTCCGGCAATAAAAATTCAGCCTCTCACGATTTGACTTGAAGTTTATCGCGACTTTTCTTATTTTACCTGCCCGATTCAGGGCAATGACATGAATAATCCGGCTTTGTCTGATGACAGAAAGAAAATAGGGCGAGGGAATTATCAAAACACAACCCTCGGGAAAGGAAAACCTGTGAGCGAATTGAAATCCGGGAACTCGCATCTGAGCGCCTCGGGCCGATGGGTCTCGTACCGCTCTGAGATCAAGGTGCTGGACTGCACCATCCGGGACGGCGGTCTCATGAACGAACACCGTTTTACGGACGATCTCGTCAAAACCGTGTACAGCGCCTGTGTCGAGTCCGGTATCGACTACATGGAAGTCGGTTACAAGGCCGACAGGAAAATTTTCTCGAAAGACGCATTCGGAACCTGGAAATTTTCGACGGAAGACGACATCCGCCGCATCGCCGGCAAAAACAAGACGGGCCTGAAACTCTCGGCCATGGCCGACACGGAACGGACGGATTACCGCAATGATATCCTTCCCAAGAACCAGAGTGTTCTCGATCTGATCCGGGTAGCCACCTACATCCATCAGATCCCCGGCGCACTGGACATCGTGGAAGACGCCCACGACAAGGGATACGAGACCTCGATCAACCTCATGTCGGTCTCAACCGTACCCGAGCATGAACTCGACAGCGCGCTGGAATTGATCGCCCGGTCTTCGGCGGATTACATCTATCTGGTGGACAGTTTTGGATCGTTATACAGCGAGCAGGTGCATTATCTCATGCGGAAATACATGAAATATGCGCAGCCCACAGGCAAGACAGTCGGTATGCACGCACACAACAATCAGCAGCTTGCCTTCTCCAACACGATCGAGGCCATCGTGCACGGCGCCAACATCCTGGACGCCAGCATGGCCGGCCTCGGCCGCGGCGCCGGAAATTGCCAGATGGAACTGCTTCTCGGGTTCCTCCATAATCCCAGGTACAAATTGCGTCCGCTCCTGAAATGCATCCAGGAAACCATCGAACCCATCCGCAAGGAACTGCTCTGGGGTTTCGACATTCCGTATATGCTGACCGGTCTCCTGAATCAGCATCCGCGCACGGCGATCGAATTCAATTCGGGCCCGGATCAGGGCAATCTGGTCAAATTTTTCGATCAACTCCTCGCCGAATATTGAGGGCTGTATTTCCGCTCCGAATAGGCGCACCAGAAGGCATCGGGTCAATCTAAAATCAGAATATCTTCAAAAAAAGCGTCCGTTTTGGACGCTTTTTTTTTGGATAATTCATGCCGTTTATGTATCTTGATTCGAGAATCATTTTCCACGAAAATGTGACGCCCATACGAAATGGTTTGGACTACAATAAGGAGACTGTCATGAAAAGACAGATCGTCGTCCTGCTCGGATGCCTCGCCATGGCTTCCTGCGCACGCTATGTTCCCGATCCGTATGCGGACATCCCGTCCGCCCGGAATGTCGTACTGAATTCCCTGTTTTCGGACAATATGGTGCTGCAGCACGGAAAGCCCATCCCCGTGTGGGGCACGGCCGACCCGGGAGGCAAAGTGGTGATCGTGGCCGGGGATGAAAAGGTGCAGTCCCGGGTACAAGAGGACGGGACGTGGAAAGCCGTCCTGAAACCCCGTCCGCCGGGCGGTCCGGTCACAATATCTGTTTCGGGAGAAACGACGACGATCCTGAACGATGTATTGATCGGCGACGTGTGGGTGTGTTCGGGCCAGTCGAACATGGAATGGCCGGTCGGCCGCGTGAACGATGCGGAAGCCGAAATCGCCGGGGCCGGCTTTCAGCGCATCCGTCTTTTCACCGTCGAGCAGACCCCGAGTGAGATCCCGCTCGCCGACGTCCCGACGACGGGCTGGCAGATCTGCTCGCCCCAAACCGTCGCCGATTTCTCGGCGGTGGGATATTTCTTCGGCCGGGATATTGTCCTCCACCATGAGATTCCGATCGGCCTGATCAATACCTCCTGGGGCGGCACGCCCGCCGAGGCCTGGACCAGTACCGGCGCACTCAAGCTCCATCCGGATTTCCAACCCACGATACTCAAATTGGAAGAATCCCTGAATAAGCCGCAGGATGAACGACGGCCCCTGACCCTCGCGGAGTGGACCGCCCATGTCGACGGACTGGACCGGGGCCGCAGCCGATGGATGCGGCCCGGCCTCGATGAATCGGACTGGCAGCCGATCACCGTGCCGGGACTGTGGGAATCCGGTCCGATCGGCCCGTACGACGGCGTGGTCTGGTTCCGGAAAACCGTCGAACTCCCGGAATCGTGGAAAGGACAGGACCTCGCACTCCATCTGGGACCGATCGACGACCTGGACTCCACCTACGTCAACGGCGTGCTGATCGGAAGCACCGCGGTTTATGATGCGCCGAGGAATTACACCGTTCCCTCCGTGTTGACCGGGGAGTCCCCGCTGCAATTGACGGTGCGCGTGATGGACTGGATCGGCGGAGGGGGGTTCTGGGGACGCACCGGATCGATGGTCCTGAAAACCGCCGCCGGAGACTCGCTTCCCCTTGCGGGCGAATGGGTCTACAAACCGGGCGTTCCCGCAAAAGAGGTGCCGGTCCGCGCGGACCAGAACAGCCCGGCGGCCCTCTACAACGGCATGATCCATCCGCTTCTCTCCTTTCCCATCCGCGGGGCGATCTGGTACCAGGGTGAATCGAATGCCGGCCAGGCCTATCAGTACCGGACCCTCTTCCCGCTCATGATCACGGACTGGCGCAACGGCTGGAAACAGGGGGATTTCCCCTTCTATTTCGTCCAGCTGGCCAATTATATGGAAATCCGGGATCTGCCCGGAGAGAGTGACTGGGCCGAACTGCGGGAGGCCCAGCTTTTGACGCAGTCCCTCCTTCCCAACACGGGTATGGCCTGTATCATCGACATCGGGGAGGCCGACGATATCCATCCGCGGAACAAGCAGGATGTCGGGAAACGGCTGGCGCGCATCGCCCGGCACAATGTGTACGGGGAGGACATCCCCTTCTCCGGCCCGATCTTCAGGCGGATGGAAAAAGAGGAAGGCCGGATCCGCCTCTATTTCGACCATGCGGACGGCGGACTCTCGGCAGCCGGCGGAGGTGAACTCAGGGGATTCGCCGTCTCGGGCCCGGATTATCGTTTCGTCTGGGCCGACGCCTGGATCGAGGGAGGGACGGTCGTGGTCGCGTCACCGGAAATCGAAGATCCGGTCGCGGTGCGGTACGGATGGGCCGACAATCCCGTCTGCAACCTGATCAACGGCGCGGGCCTCCCCGCCTCCCCGTTCAGGACGGACGACCGGCGCGGCGTCACGCAGCGTTGAACAGGAGAGGATGAATGGAAAATATCCGTAAATCCCTTTCACGGCGGAAAAAGAACCCGCACATTTCGCATATGCCCTGAACGCCGCCGAACCTGCGAATCCGGCCATAAAAAAAACCGTGCGTTCATAAAACGCACGGTTTTTCCTTTTCCGTGGGAAGAATGCGGACTTCCCATCTGCCCGTACCGGGGAACTCCGAATGCCTCCCGCCCCGGAAACACAGGTTTTTACACTATTTCCGGATCGCGTACTCCAGACCCACAGACAGCAGCCAGGCCGTTTTGTCGAAAGTAACCTGATAGTTGGGGTCGGGCACCCCGGGATAGACGCGATCGACCTCGTGGGGCTGATACATGGTATACAATCCACCCAGTTCGAGGGCGAGCGCCCCGCCCAGGCCGATCCGGGCGCCTGCGCCGATCGCATTGGCGCCGACGAAATAATCCAGGCCGGTCTGATACATATCCGATACCCCGTTCGCCGTATGCTGGAAACCGGCGCTGACCTTGATATTCTCGCTGACGGCATACTGCGCGCCGATCTGCATTTCCCAGAGATTCGAATCCACGAGCTTTTCACGGCCTTCCCAGTTCGCATCCTTGTCGAAGTAGAGGTTGCCTCCCACCGAGATCAGCAGGGGATCGCTCACGCGATAGGAAACCCCCGCCGCGAGGATGGCGGGAAGGTCCTTGCGCATCTTCCGGCCGTCCTCAAACTGGGGCATGGCGATCAGGTCTTTCTGGGTCTCGTTCTCGATTTCCATCTTGGTGGCCATCTCATATTTCAGACCGATATTCAGGCAGCGGCTCGGTTTGATGTTCAGGCCGATGATCGGGGTGATGCCGTTCCCGCTCTGTTTGGCGTCGACCTCCTGATCCGAGAGACCCATGGCCGTTACGGGATCTCCGATCGCGGTGAAGAAATTGGTCGCAGGGATCAGGGTACCGCCCAGACCGAGCGCCGGGGCGTTCGGATTGACCATCACATTTTTCAGGGAGCCTTCATAGGTGTTGCTCGCGATATTATACCGGGCGCCGACGCTGACCGAAACCTTCTCGCTCAGTGCGTAAGCGGTGCTGAACTGAATGCCGTAGATGATGGAAACCCCCTCGAAGGCGAGATCCACACTGTAGGCGCTGGTCGGGATGCCCGCGGCCCGGATCGAGAGCGGAATCAGGGACAGGGGCATCTCCAGATCCGGCAAACCGTTCTTGAATTCCGCGCTGCCGCCGCCGGCGATCGGACCGAATCCGAGGGCGAACGCCATTTTTTCTTTCTTGTACACGGCATACAGATTGGGAAACACGGGGACGAAGGTGTCACCCTCATATTTTTCCCGGTTCAGATAAGAGAAGGTGCTGGTGACGATCCGTCCCTGGGAGATCGTCTGGTTGTGAAGGGCGAAATGGAAACCGTCCGCCAGTTGCGTGATGCCCGCCGGATTGAAATACACGGCGTCGATGTCCGTCGAGGCATTCCTCGCCAGCATGCGGGTGAATTGGACGCTTTGATTGGTGTTGGTGAGAATGCCGCCCGCGAATGCACCCTGCACCATGACCAGCAACAACAGACCGATGATGACACTCCTTCTCATGACGCCTCCTGTGATTTTTGGGGGATAGATGGATGGAAAAAATATACTCACGGATTCTTTGAATAGCAAGCCGAAAAAGGACGGATTCCATTTTCGGATTTCCGCTCGATTCCCGGAGCGCCGATTCTTTCTCGTGACCATGACGGCGATGAATCATAATTACCCGATTTTGAAATGATTTTACGGATGAATGATGCGTAAATTAGGAATGCATACAACACCTGTTCGGGAATCAGGAAAGGAGGTGCATTCGATCTGTGCCCCCAATCGTTTCAGGGATTGCTGCAATGAGAGGAAGGAGAGGAACCATGCGTTATAAGAATGTATTCACCGGCCTGGTCATTTTGATGCTGATCACTTCACAGGGCCTGTCCCAGTATCTGGCGACAGAGTCATTCGATTACCCGGAAGGCGCTTCGATGGACGCGGGACTGGGAGAGGCGGTCGACGGATGGGCCGGTCCGTGGGAGTTGTTTGACGGAAATGAAGGCGTGATGGCCGTTTCGGATTCGGGCGTCGTCTACACGGATCTCGTGGATCCGCCGCCCCACACAGGCCGTCAGGTCTCGGGTGCGAATCCGGCAGCCTGGGGCTGGCAGCGTTACGGCCGCTCCCTGTCCGAACGCTGGCCGAACGAGGCCGGCACGGATTACTGGCTCAGCTTCTTGATCCATCTGGATGAGTTCACGGATAACGGCTGGGCCGGGATCGGGCTTTACGACAGCACGGCGGAAAAGCAGCTGTTCGGCCACGAATGGGGAAACGAGTTCTACTCGCTCGGCCTGTACAACGAGGAAGGGCTGACGGATTATTCGTGTCATGACGGCACGGTCTGGCTCGTCGTCCGGGTCATCATGTCGGGCGACACCCTGCCATCGCGCGCCTTCATGTGGGTCAATCAGGATCCGGCAGGAGAAGAACCCGACACCCTGCTCGCCGATGCGCGGGGCAACATGTCTTCCCTGAATCAGGGATTCGACCGCGTCGTTGTCCATTTCGGCGGCGAGGGCGTCGGGATGCGGATGAGTGTAGATGAAATCCGGCTGGGCACTTCCTGGCAGGATGTGTCATCCGAAATTCCGACACATGTTTCTGAAAGGATCCCGGGTGCTCCAGGCCGTTTTACCCTGCTCCGGAATTATCCCAACCCGTTTAATCCGTCGACCCGGATCGCCTATTCCCTGCCCCGGAACATGGAAGCATCCCTGATTGTCTATGACTTAAACGGCCGGGAAATCGCGGTGCTGAGCGACGGCATACAGCCTGCAGGAGAACACTCCGTGACCTTCGACGGCGCCGGTCTGAGTTCGGGCGTCTATGTCACGGTATTGCAGACAGCGGAATTCACGCAATCCAGGAAAATATTGCTGACGAAATAGCGATTAGGAATTCTGGATAACGGGTTTACCCCCTTCTACACCCCATCTGGACGGTCCCGGGGCCTCATCCGCCCCGGGACCATTTTTTTCATTCCGTGACCGGCCACCGGCAGACCGGGTCAAGACATTTCCGATCATCTCATGAACGGCATGACTTTGTTTGCGATCCAATGCGCGATGAGTCCGGCCAGGGGAGGGAAGAAGCAGGTCGACGCGATACGGATCAGCGTGAACTTCCATCCGAGCAGGCCGATTTCCATGGGCAGGCGGCTGATCGCCCACAGCGACCATCCGGTCAGAAAGGCCACCATGGTCCCGACGCCGGCGCCGGATTTCAGGAGTCCGGCCACGATCGGCAGGCTGACATAGGGACCGCCGGGCGCAAGTCCCCCGGCGACCGTGCCGATCAGGATGCCGCGCAGTCCGGATCCGGCACCCACCCATCTGTTCAGGAATTCCCAGGGAAGAAGCGCCTGGACCATGCCGGCCACGACGAATGCGAAGAAAAGAAGCGGTAAGACCTGAACGGTCATCCGGAATGCCGCGTTCAACCCGGTCCGATGCGCGTCTTGACCGCCCAGATATCCCAGGACGACCAGAAACACCGCCAGGAATCCCATCACCAGGATCGGTATGATCATATTCAACTTTCTCCCTGAGTTCAAATCGGACTCTCCGGGTTTTGAATTCGTATCCGTCATTTGTATTCCCATCTACAGTATTCGGTTTATTTCAGAATATGTCTTGGATCGAGCCGGATCGGGCCGGACTATTTCACCGCCAGCCTGGTCGCGATCAATGCCTTCGCATATTCGATATCCTGCGGGTTCTCGAACAGAATGGTCAGCCCCCTGATTTTGTTGTAACGCTTTCCGTTCCTGAATTGTGTTTTCAAGGTATCGGAAATATCACTCCGCATAATGGCGTCTTCCGCACGGTCGGTAAAGTAGAACGTGATGCGAAAGCCATCCGGGATCACGGAGAGCCAGAAAATCGTTTTTTCTTCATCGTGACCTTCATCAACCAGCTCTTGCCGTCGTTGTAGTATCTCCATTCCTCGGAAAATTCGGGATGCCGCGCATGGATGTCTTCGAAGAAAGAAGTCCACAGCGGCCGGGTCTTCCCGATCTGTGCAAAGATTACCTCGTCCGTGGGAAACACATTCTGGTCTGATAAAACCGCCGGTTCCATGACAACCTC
>DSAP01000169.1 GCA_011046415.1 bacterium
CCTCCCGAACCGACGGCCCGGGATACCCTGTTCATTTCTTCCGTGATCCGTCATTACGGGGAAATCGAGCGGGTATGGTGCCTCATCTTTTCCCCCGGTGAAAACACCGTGATAGACAGCCTGCCCATGCGGCCGAAGGACGGTGGATTTCGCTTTCAAACCCTGAAAGGATTAAGTGGATTCGAACCCGGATCGGTTTTCCGATACGCCGTTTTCGCCGAAGACCGGGAACAGGCTGTTTTCTCGAGCGATACGCTGAACCTGCGCATTCCGACCCTGCCGGATCTGAGTCTATCCGACCTGGTGCTGGACGGTGCTGAAAATACTTTTTTAAGGATCACCGTCCGGAATCTCGGGGGAGAAAGCGTCACGGATGCACGTGTCCGCCTCGCCTGTGAGGCGGCCGGATTCTCATCGGAGGCCCTGCTCGATATTCCCGGGCACGGCCAGTCGGATTTTTCGTTTCCCTTTCGTCCTTCTCCGGGACGTTTCCGTTTTTCCGGCACGGTCTGGGCCGATTCCCAGAGGGGTGAAAACAACCTGATTCACCAAACACGGGACTGGACCCTTGAAATGGATCATTTCGATGCGGACGCGCAGCACGGTACCGGCGGCTGGGTCGGTTTTCCGGGCGGTTTCACCTGTTTCGTGCCTCCCGCCGCCTTAACCTCGCAATCCGCCCTGAAAATTGAACGGTTTACGGCCTTTGATCACGAGATGGAAACTCCGTCCGGGGCGGAGGGAACGGCTTACCGGGTCCATTTTCTGGCCGGCCCCGGGACGTCGCTGTCATCTCCGATCCAAATCCGGTTTTCAAGAAGCCCGGGGGATTCGCTCCGCGGGGGTGTTCCCTATCGATGGGATCCGGAGATACGACAATGGCTTTACCTGGACCATGAAGATCAGGATTCTCTGGTTGTGTCTCGGAGCCGTTTCACCGGCCTCTTCCGATTGATGCATTCCAGAGACCGGACGGGACCCCGCGTCGAGATCCAGGTGCAAAACCAGCCTTTCACCCCGATGAGTTACATTCCGAAAGAGGCCCGGTTTTCGGTGCATATTACGGATGATTCGGGCGTGGATCCGCGGTCTGAAGCCGTTTCGATCTATCTCGGCGAGCACACCGTTCCCCCGAATCAATGGATCGCCTCCGATTCGGCCGCGAACATTCGTTCCCGCATCATCCTGTTCGATGCGAAGCTGGATCCGGGGGAGCACCGCATCCGGGTCGAAGCGTCGGATATCCATGGAAACAGGACCGTCACCACGCCCGTTGTCTTCCGGGTCGCGGAAAAATTCTCCCTGCAGTTTCTGGGCAATCATCCGAATCCTTTCCGGCGGGAAACGGTTTTCGTTTATGTGCTGACCGATGCCGCCGATCAGGCTTCGCTGAAAATTTATACGGTCTCCGGACGCATGATACGGGCTTTCGAGGACGCGGGAATGGGGGCGCCGGATTATCATGAGATTGTCTGGGACGGCACGGATGCCTGGGGTGACGAGGTCGCCAACGGTGTGTATTTCTTCCGCCTGAGGGCCAGACAGGATGGCCGGATGGAAGAAATCACCGGAAAGATTGCGAAGGTGCGCTGATGCGTCGGTTCCTGAGCAAAATCCGATATTCGGTTCTCATTGCGGTCGTGATGTGGATGGCGGGAGCAAATTTGTACGCCGGAAAATACGCGAATGCCTTCCTGGACATCGGCTGCGGCGCCCGGGCTCTCGGCATGGGCGGCGCGGTGACCGCCCATGCCGATGACGGCACCGCCTTCTACTGGAATCCGGCCGGACTTTCCCTGATCCGGAAGGTGCAGTTTACCGGCATGTACGGTCCGCAGTTCGGATCCCTGGCGGATCCCCTGGCCGCCTATCACCAACTGGGACTGACGATTCCGCTGCGGGGGCAGGCCGTGATCGCGGTCAACTGGATACGCCTCGCGGTGGACCAGATTCCCGTTTATCCCGAACTCGCGGGAAATTCTTTTTATGAACGGTTGATGAATGCCACGCTGCGACCATCGGGAGAACCTCAAGGATATCTGAGCGACTCGGAAAATGCCGTATTCATCAGTTTCGCGAAGCAGAATGCTTTTTTCTTGGATCTGGGGTGGGACTTTCAGCACGTCCGGATCGAGATTCCTTTCGGGCTGAATTTCAAATGGATCCGCCAGCAGATCGGAGATTATCAGGCATCCGGACTGGGCGTCGATGTGGGGGGCATGTTACGCATCCATCTGGACGATCTGTTCCAGTTTCCCGGAGCCGGATTGCTGTCCGCCGGTCTCCAGCTCCAGGATGTGACACGCACGAGCATGAGCTGGAATACCCGGCGACAGGAAACGGTTCCGCTCAACCTCCGATGGGGAACGGCCTACCGTCACGCCTTTCGGGATGATTTGACGGTGACCTTCTGTGTGGACGGAGAAACCCGGTGGGAAGGCGCAACCCGGTTCGGCGTTGAATTGTTTGGCTGGGACCGGATCGCCCTGCGTCTCGGCAGCGATTCAGGCCGCATCACGGCTGGAGCCGGATTCCGGGTCCTCAAGTTGTGGGCCGACTATGCATTCCTTTCTCATGAACTGGATGCCCTGCATCGCGTCAGCCTCACCGTGACCTTATAAAAGAGGGGGGTCGTATGATCCGATCCGTTTGTTTATCCTTGATTTTGATCGTGTCTTTTGCTAACTTGCGTTGCACGGATCATTCCGTGAGTCCACGTGAAAAGCCCGGCGCTGTCCGTCTCATACCTCACGGATCGGATTGGGATTGGATCGAAAGAGGGATCGACGCCGATTCGGATATGGACGGAATTTTTCTGGAGTGGCACAGCCCCGCCGAGGACGATATCGCATATTGCGATATCTATCGGAGTGATGATCCGCTGAAAGACTTCGAAACCGTGGCGAGAGTCTATATGCCGGACACATCTTTTGTGGATACCGGGGTGTCCTTCCATCACCGTTTTTTTTATTATGCGGTGGCCGTGAATGAGGAGGGAAGACAGAGCGTTCCGTCTGATACGCTTTTTTATACGCTTCTCGAAAAGGCGAACCTTCTCGCTCCGAAAGGAACAATCGACACGGTGAAGCCGGTTTTTTCCTGGCGAGATCCGAATCTGGCTTTTACCGTGATCCTGAAGGTGATTCAGGCCGCCACCGAGACGCCGGTCTGGATGGCCGGGGTGGATAATCACGGTGGAGATGAAACGATGGAAACCGTATACAATTTTGATGGGTCGGCTTCGATTCCGGAGTTGGAACGGAACACCGCCTATTTGTGGCGGATTGATGTGGTCGGCAATCAGACGAACAGCGGTTCGGAAACACCCTGGACATCCTTCACGATACGTTGAGGTCATCATGAGACTGTTTAAAATATCCTTTTTGCTGATCTTTACCAATATTCTGCTGGTCCGGATGCCCGTCCAGTCGCAGGACATGGGGGGGGCGATGAACCGGGCGTCCCAGTATTATCTGGGCAGAGAAGATGAACTGCTGATTCCCGTGAATATCTGGGGATTCGTCAACAAACCCGGGCAATACATGGTCCCCAATAACACGGATCTGATTTCGCTGCTGTCCTACGCCGGCGGACCGAATGAAAATGCGAAGATCAGCACCATCCGGATCGTCCGGAGCGATCCGAGGCGGGGCAGTCAGATCTGGAATATCGACGTCCAGCGCTATCTCGACACGGCGGACAACCGCCTGATACCCGCCCTGAAACCCGGAGATACGATCATCGTGAAGGGCAGGACCTTTTACTGGGTCTCCAAATTTTTCGAATTTATCTCCCGTCTGGCGGTTTTCGCCCAGATTTATTATTTCATCGCGATCGCAGAAAGAAATAGGTAAAGCATGAAAGGCGTCGTACTCGCGGGCGGACTGGGAAGCCGCCTGTTGCCCCTGACCAAGGTGACGAACAAACATTTGCTGCCCGTCTACAACAAGCCGATGATCTATTATCCCATCGAGACTCTGGTGCGCGCCGGCATCGAGGAAATCCTGATCGTCACGGGAGGCAACAACGCGGGAGAATTCCTGCGCCTCCTGGGAAACGGCCGTGAATTCGGACTCAAACATCTCAACTATACCTATCAGGAGGGCGAGGGCGGCATCGCGGATGCCCTGAAACTGGCCGAATTTTTCGCGGACGATACGCCGATCCTGGTCATCCTGGGGGACAACATTATCGAGTCCGACATCCGGCCTGCGGTCGACGCCTTCAAGCAGAATCCGGTCGGGGCCAAGATCCTGATCAAGGAGGTGCCCGATCCCGGACGGTTCGGCGTGGCCGAGATCCTCGGCGACCGGATTGTCGGCATCGAGGAGAAACCCGAGAATCCCAAATCCAGCTTTGTGGTCACGGGCATCTACATGTATGATTCAAAAGTTTTTGAGATCGCCAAAACCCTGAAACCCTCCTCACGCGGCGAACTGGAGATCACGGATGTCAATAATCATTATATCCGTGCAGGTCACATGCATTTTGAAATACTGGAGGGCTGGTGGACGGATGCCGGCACGTTCGAATCGCTGTTCCGGGCCAATCGGCTTGTGGCGGAAAAATGGATCACGGAAGTCTGATGCAGGGAGGCAGGTGACCCCATGAAGAAAACAATGATTATCCTCTTCTTGTGTCTCATTCCCCGGATACTGCCGGGCGTCCCGCGTCTGGGCGGGATCGGGCTGCTGTACGTCCAGTCCGCAAGGACGCTTGAAAAAGGCTATCTGGAGTTCTCCGGCGGCACACGCTATTTCGGCAAGATCGCCAGTTTCGGGGAAGGCCGGAAAGCCTATACCCTCTGGAATGTTCAGCTCTACTCCGCCTTCAATTATGGTGTGAATGAGCATATCGAACTCGCGGTGGCGCCGATCCTGTACCAGGATACCAACCGGGGAAAAGGCGGCAGATATTCGAAAGAGGCCATCAATGTGCCGGACGATCTGTTTCTGACGGCAAAATTCGGTTCTTACGGGACGCTCGGATCACCCTATGTCTACGGGATTCAGCTTTTTCTGCGCTTCCCGACGGCAAACCAGCACAACATCATCTATGAACCGTATTCGGCGGGCCGCGTGGGATTGGGGCTGAACGCCCTGCTGTCCTATTACAGCAACACGTCTTTCCCGGATGATGGATGGTCGGCTCATGCCAATCTCGGCTATGTGAATCACAACGATGTCGGCGCGGATCTGACGGAAGAGAAAACCGATCCGTCACCCAACGCGATGAGCTCCGAAATTGTGTTTGCGGCCGGCGTGCTTTTCCCGGCCGACGCATTTGACTTTTCGATCGAATTGACGGCCGGCGCCTTCCTGACGCGGCCTCCGGAAACCGCCTATAGCCGGGAATATGTGTCTTATATTACACCCGCCGTGTATTACAAGCCCTATCGCTGGCTGACGATTCAGGCGGGCCTCGATATCCGTCTTTTCTCGGGGATCGATCTGACCGAATATGCCACCGGAGGAAAGACCCACCTGCCTCCTCCGCCGACCGAGGATTTCCCGAATTATCCGGGTTGGCGCGGTGTCCTCGGACTGAAAATCAACATCCTGCCGAAGTCCCTCTACGCCAGTGACGAGGCCGAAATCAGGAGGCGTTCCGCGGAGAGGCGCCGGCTGATGGAACAGATGATGCAGGAACAGGAGGATACAGACGCCGCCGAACAGGAACTCAACCGGATTCAGTCGGAACGCCGAAAAGTCGAAGAAGAACTCGAAAGATTACGCAAACTGCTCGACAGCGAAAAACAAAAGAATCAATGAGTTTTTCCTTACTGGCAGCCATTCGAAAACCCTATCTTCTGTCACTCGATAGGGTTTTCTCATTATGTGGAATCTGAAAACGATCATCAACATGGGTTGGAATTATGAAGTATAAAAAAAGTTTTTTACTGATTCTGTGTCTATCCGGTTTGCTTCTTGGTCAGACCCAGGAGAAAACCGATTTTGCATACGGCTCCCGGCTCTATCAGGAAGGGCTGTATGATCTCGCCGTGATCCAGTTCAGTCAATTCATCGAAAAATACCCCGAAAGTCCGGAATCGGCACGGGGCCGCTTTCTTCTGGCGCAGAGCCATTTTCGCCAAGGCAACTATGCAGAGGCCCGGCGTGAATACCTGGGTCTGATCGTCCTTCACCCGAACGCGGCTGATTGCCCCGAAGCCCAGTACCGAATCGGAGAGTGTTTCGAGCAGACCGGCAATCCGTCTTCCGCCATATCATCTTTCAGCCGGGTTCATGCCTTTTATCCCCGTTCCGTCTGGGCCGAGAGAGGTCTGTACCGGGCCGGGTTGCTGGCGTTTGAGACAAAAGATTATATCGAAGCGGAATCCGCGATCCGGACCCTGATCGACGCAACCGCGGGCCGGGATATCCGTATCCGGGCGCTTCTCCTGCTCTCGGACACCCAGTTCGCACAGGATCGGTTTGAATCCGCCATCGCCTCTCTGTCCGCCATCCGCGAGAATCCAGAGGCACAAATCCGGCTTGCCCGGATCCACGGCCGGATCGGTCATTACGAAAAGAGTGAACAGGCACTCCGGTCCGTCCTGCGGAGTACGCGGAACGACACGCTGAGACAGATCGCAAACCATACCCTGGCGCGCCAGTTGGCGACCGAGGGAAAGGCGGACGCTGCGGTCAAGCATTTTCAGGAATCAGCCAGAACCGGCCCGTCCCAATCGCTCCGGGCCTCCTCAATTTTGCGTATCGGTAAGATCCATGAAGACGGAAAACGTGATCACGAGGCATTTGCGGCTTATGATGCCGCATTCAATCTGGCACTCCGGGATTCAGTCCGGGATCAGGCGTTCCTCGGAAAAGCCCGGAGCCTGATCGCACTCGGCCGTTTCCATGAAGCCGTCGCTTTGCTGAAACCGCTGGAGGAACAGAAGGAGGCTTCTCCCGGCATTTTGCAAAACGTGTATCTGTTGCTGTCTCGTGCGTATTCCGGGGCGGAACGGCATGAATCGGCCGTCCAGGCCTATCTGGCCTGTCTCAAGATTTTTCCGGAACATGAACTCAACCCCTGGGTGCATCTCCGGATTGCCGAGATTCAGATCCATCGGCTCGGGATGCTTACCGAAGGTCTGTTTCAGCTCACGGCGGTCTGGAACCTTTATCCCGCGAGTCGCGCGGTTCCGGAAGCCCGTTTCCTGTATGCGGTCGGGTTGGAAAAGAGCAGGCGGTTCGATGAAGCGGAACAGATTCATCGTGTGATCTGCAGGACCTATCCCGGAAGCGTCTGGGCGGAACGGTCCGGAAAGCGTCTCGAACTTTATGCACAAACCCGCAAAACAGCGGCCGTACCGGTCATCACGGATCAGCGGAATCTCGATACCGTGCTCGGCGATTACTGGATGGCGGCCCGTGATTTTCACCGGGCTGTCGCACATTACCGGCTGATCCGGGTCGAAGAAGATGCCGCGCTCTATCGGATCGTGACGGCGTACCGTTTCCTGTACACCCTTGAGTCTTCCAAGGTCTATGCCGACAGTCTCCGGAAATATGTACAAAAGATGGCGAATAACGCGGACGTCTCGGTTTACGATGCGAAAGCAAAAACGGATCTCGCGGAAATCGAGACGGATGACGATCCGGGCGCACGTCATTCGCGCTATATTGAGATTCTGGATCAATATCCGGATCATCCAGACCGGGACCGGATATTCCTTGAGATCGGCAGGGCCGCCTTCGAATCCGGTCTTCCCGGGAAGGCCCTTGAGACACTGGCGCGTTCACACGATGAAGCGGTTCCTTTCTGGAAAGGACGGATATTCTATAGTCAGGATAATCCGGTCGAGGCCGATTCGGTGTTTTCGCGTTACCTGAGGCAGGCGACCAATCCGACCCATACGCCGGCCGTACTCTATTACCTGGCAAGCATTCAGGAACGAAACGGCCTCGACAGTCTGGCCACAGTCAAACTCGAAGTCCTCAACACCCGGTACCGGATGAGCACTTATGGCGACAGCAGCGGGCTGGCTCTGGGCCGGATGTATCTGAAACAAAAACGCTACCCTTCGGCGATCGCGATCCTGAAGACAGTGATCCGCGAAGACAGCATTTCACAAACCGCCGCTCTCCTGGGCCTGAGACCCAAGACGACTTCACGGATTGCCCAAGCCCTCTTCGGACTGGCGGAGGCCTATGAAGGTTCTCGGAACGACGCGGACGCGAAAGACGCCTGTTTCAGGGTTTTTGATCACAATCCCGGTCCCCGTCTCCGGACCCGCGTATTTCAGCTCCTGAGCCGGATCGCCGAACGGGAAGGCTATCCGGGCCGCGCCATCGAATATGAGGAAGAATCCGGCTCCCAGGCGGATTCGACCCATCTGCGCATCGGCAGACTCCGCTTCCAGCAGGGCGAATACGCCGCTGCGGTGAAATCGTTTTTGAGCGGCCTCGGTGCGAACCCCCCTGACGATCTCTCGCTCGAACTCCAGAAATTGCTTGCAATCTCTTATCTCAGGCAGGGTCAATATGAAGCCGCCGAGACCCGTCGGCGCTGGATCGAAAGAAATCTCCGGAATGTGTCCGGCTATGAGGACGCCCTGGCTGAAATCGAGATCGAAAAAGGCATGGCCCATCAGCGTGAAAAGGATTTCGATCTGGCACTCGATTCGTTCGACCGGGTCAGAAAGCGGTTCAGGAGAAGCGTCTGGACGAACCGCGCGGAATTCGAAACAGGCCGTGTTTTGCTCATCACCAACCGGACGGAGAAGGCCCTCGAGGTGTTGACGGCCATGCCGTCTAAATATCCGGATGATCCGGTTCTGGACCGGGTTTATCTGAACCTGGGCGACCATTATTTCCGGTCCCAACAGTTCGACAATGCGTTGGAAGCGTTCAGAAACGTGGTGGATACGCAACGTGATCCGGAAATCACACCCCTCGCCATGCGATATCTGATTCGTGTCTATGAGGTCGTCGGCATGTTCGACGCGGCCCTATGGATGACGCGGCGCTATCTGGAGGCATTCCCGGACGCGGAAGACCATCTCCAGAAACAGGTCCAGATCGGTCTTTTCTATATGCAGCTCAAGGAGTATGCCGACGCGATCGGGAAATTGCATTCGGTCAAGTACCTGGCGGATGCGGAAACGGAAGCCGAGATCCAGTACTGGATCGGCAAGTGTCATGCCGAAATGGGACAATTCCGTCAGGCCATTTATGAATTCCTGAAAGTGAAATACATATCCAAACCCACCAAACTGCCATGGGCATCGACCGCGGTGTTCGAGGCGGCCAGGATTTACGAACGGCTTCGTGAACCGGGTAAGGCCAGACAGCTCTATGAACTCGTGGTGGCTTCGGAAGGACGCACCAGTGATCTGGGACGGATCGCCCAGCAGAAAATCGATGAAATGACACGCGCACTGGCGGATCAGAACACCACATGACCGGAATCGATTCAAAGGAAATCATTTCCCTGATCGAATGGGCGCTCCGCGAGGATTTGGGAGACGCCGGAGACGTGACGAGCCGGTTCACCATCCCCGATCAAAAAGAGGGACGCGCATGGATCGTGGCCAAAGAGGACCTGGTTTTGGCCGGGTTGCCCGTTGCGCAGGCGGTTTTTCAAACGGTCGATCCCCGAATCACCGTTCAGGGTTCTTCCAGGGATGGAGAGAGAATCGCAACGGGTCAAACAATCGCCGGGATTCAGGGAAAACTGATTTCCATCCTGACCGCGGAACGGACCGCGTTGAACTTCATGCAGCGGCTTTCCGGAATCGCAACGATGACCGCCAAATTCGTGCAGGCGGTCGAAGGTACGGGCGTGAAAATTCTCGACACACGCAAGACCACGCCGATTTGGCGTCCGCTCGAAAAATACGCCGTCCGCAAAGGCGGAGGCCTGAATCACAGACAGGGCCTCTTCGATATGATCCTGATCAAGGATAATCACATCGACATCGCGGGCGGTATTGGACCGGCGATCGGGAAATGTCTGAACGCCCGGCCGGGAGATAAGACCGAACCGGCCATCGAAGTCGAGACAAGAACACTCGACGAAGTTCGGGAGGCCCTGAAATACCCGATTCAGAGGATCATGCTGGACAACCTGGATCCCGAAACGATGGAAGAGGCGGTCCGTCTGATCGGCGGAAAAGTGGAAGTGGAGGCCTCCGGCAATGTGACACTCGAAAATATTCGCCGGATCGCCCGGACCGGCGTCGATTTCATCTCGGTCGGCTCCCTGACCCATTCCGCTCCGGCTGTGGATCTGTCGCTCAGGGTGGAGACAGTATAATTCTTTGAAAAATAAAGTAATATGGCTACAATTTTAAAATATAATGATCTCGTTGAGAACGATGGAAATGTACAAAAGAAACTCCTTGCGCCATATCGCCTCAATTGATATATTAATTAAGCTATTGATTTAGAATTTTTAATCCATCCGTCCGGAGGTTGCGATGGTCGAAATCCGTTTTCACGGTCGCGGGGGACAGGGGGCTGTAAAAGGTTCGGATATCCTGGCCATTGCGGCGTTCAGGGAAGGGAAAGAGGTGCAGGCTTTCCCTTTTTTTGGGGTCGAACGTCGCGGCGCGCCCGTGACCGCATTCACCCGGATCAGCGACACGGAAATCCGCATCCATTGTTATATCTATGACCCGGATGTTCTCGTCGTGCTCGATCCCACACTGATCGGCGCGGTGCCGCTATCCGAAGGGTTGAAAGACGGTGGGAAAATCATTATCAATACACGGCGCAGACCGGATGAATTTTTATTCGACGGGATCCGAAATCCCCATGTGTATACGGCGGATTGCTCTTCCATCGCACTCCATTACGGTCTGGGCACAAAAGAGGCACCGATCGTGAATACGACGATTTTGGGAGCGGTCGCCCGGGCAACCGGCTTGGTTTCCATCGAATCGATCATGGATGCCATCCGGGAACGCATACCCATAAAATCCGGTGAAAATGCGCAAGCGGCCAGGGATGCCTATGAGGGGCTTGCAATTTAGGGGGGCTCATGGCTCGGAAGAAGAAAGAGGTTAAACCGGTTCAATTTACGGGATGCAAGGATCTTCCGGATATGCCGGTATCCCAGGGCAGCATGGAAGTCAACAAAACCGCTTCATGGCGGTCCATCCGTCCCGTTATCATAGACGACAAATGCCGCAGATGCATGATTTGCTGGAAAGTCTGCCCCGAGCCAGCCATCTCTCCGACCGATCCGCCCGTGATCGATTATGATTTTTGCAAGGGATGCGGCATCTGCATCGAGGAATGCCCCTTCGACGCCATTGACACGGAACCCGAGGGCAAGTAGGAGGCCTGTGATGAAAAAAGTCCTGACCGGGAATTTCGCGGCGGCGTACGGCGCCATGGCCGCACGGGTGAACGTGATCGCCGCCTATCCC
>DSAP01000047.1 GCA_011046415.1 bacterium
ACGCGTACGCGGTTCTCGTCATAGAACTGGACCCGCACATGCAGCCCGCGTGTCTCGAGCTGCACGCCGTTCCGAACCGGCGTGACGGCTGAAGGCCCGGATGCGCAGCGGAATGCGAGCAGCGTCCACGCACAAAACAACAGGATCATTTTTACGTACCTCATGAATCCTCCTTCGGACTTCATATTCTATGGCATCAATGCAAAGTGCTTCATCGTTCGCCAGTCCCCTGTCGGCATGGGGTGCCCGGTTCCGTATAACAGGAGCGACTGTCTAAGAGTTACAAGATTTGCGAGTTAAGAAATCCTCTTTCAAACTTATAACTTATAACTTACAACTCATTACTCATAACGTGTAACTTGTCAACTGATCCCTGCTTACTGCTTACTGCTTACTTGTTGCCTATTGCCGACTGCCTGCTGCTTATTCCGCCCGGAACACCCGGAACGAATGCGGTTTGATCCGGATCCGGACAACCCGTTTGTCCTCGCCGAACCGCCGTCCCCTGAACCGCGGCGCGGCGCGTATTTCCCCCTCCAGCTTTTCTCCGGAAAGGAGGTCACGGAGCGCCGTTACCCGGGGATCGAAAATCAGCGCAACCTCCGAAATTTCAGGGAGGAAGGATTCCGTGATGAACGTGTCGTTGTCGTACACGAACAGGGCGATTTGGCTCGGACCTTCCAATCGGACATAGAAGTCGGGCATCATCGTCTGGCGGATGCGGTTCAGGACTTCCTGCGGCAGATGGTACAAATCCGCGAAATTGTCGGGAATCGTGAGGACGAAAAGTTTTCCGCCCCCGTAGTCCGCGGAATGCACGACCGGCCAGCCGTTCAGGCCGTCGAGGGCCGAGACCTCCTCCCACGAGTCGTTCGTCAGATACCCGATCTGGGGGATCAGGATCGCTTTGTCGGACCGGACGATCTCTCCCCAACCCGGCATGAATTCCCGGACCAGCGCCTTGCGGTTCGTGAATTCAAGCTCGACGATGTCCTCGATCCCTCTCCCCTGAAGCGCGTGGAGCAGGCCGGAGGTGATCATCACGCGCCGGCCCCCGGTCAGTTGTTTCTTGATCTTCGAAACGAGGTCGGGATCATTTTTGGCGGTCTCCGCGAGGAAAACGAAGGGTTCGGAAGAGGGAAACTCCGGGACCAGATCCATGGGGAGTCCGATCATGCCCAGATAATTGTGGATGAAATCCTCGCCGGTCGAATGGAAGGGCTTGTAACTCTTGATTCCCACGGGATGGCCGAGAAATCCCAGGACCGGATCGATTTTCCCGAGGGCGTAACCCGCGGCGAGCGCCAGCGTGGTCTCTTCCGGCCAGGTCCCGTCCGGTTTCAGGACGGGCGCGATCATCTCGTCGAAATCGAAGCTGGTTTTCCCGCCCTGCCATTCGGCACGCAAGGATGGCCGGAGCGGATACTCCATCTGCCTGAAGTCGAACAGCGTGATCTCGGGCGCCTTGGCGAAGAGCGTCAGCCAGAGCTGTTCTGCGTACCTGTCGAGAAACCGCAATCCGCCCGTGTCGACCCAGCCGCCGGCATTACCGCCCGGCTTGAGATTCTCGAAATAGCGGAAGATCAGATAGCTCTGGTAATTCTGGAGATGCTGATGGCTGAACACCGGGTCGCGCGTCTCGTTTCCTGTATAGATGCGGTCGAACAGTCCGGGCTGGGTCCCGAGGTTGAACCCGAGCCCCTGAAAGTGCTCGTACCAGTTGGGATATTTGATGATCATCGTCACGTCCGGATTAACCGCCTTCGCCGGTTTCAGGATCAGCTCGCGCACGGCGTCGGTGAGGAGTTCCAGCCTGAAGTCCGTCCAGCTTCTGTCCCCCTTGGCCTCGATGCAGGAGGCGCATTTGCAGCTCGTGAAGAAGAAATCATCGAGGATGACCTCGTCGAAATGGCGGGCCGTGTATGCGATGACCTCCTTCAGTTTCTTCCGGTGTTCGGGATTCGTATAGCAGTAGGTCTCGAAGCGGTTGCTTTCGTCCACCGTGATCGTGATACCGCCTGAGGTGCGGATGCCCCGATCTTCAAAATAGCGTTTCGCCTGGATCAGGGTCTGTTCGTCGACAACCACCCAATCCCGATGGGTCTCGAGATAGACCTTGTCCACCCTGATCCACCGGCGCATGACCTCGAAACGCGCGTGGAGCCATTCCGGATCCTGCATCTTCTGGACTTCATACACCCGGCAATAGATCGCGGCGTCGAAATTCCGGTATGTCTCCGCGAAAACAGGGGGATAGAGAAGAAGCAAAATCCCCGTAAGCCTGATGGAGCGAAGCATCCGTGTCGGCATGGCGACTCCTGTTTGAGAATGAATCCTGGTTACTTGGAAAGCCGCTCTGAACGACGGGCGACCGGTCCGACCGGTTTATGTCTTTTGATGTGTGTCACCTTTTTTTAGAAAAGGACGGGCGCCCTGAAATGCACCCCGTGAAATCCGGAATACGATCCCCGTCATTGATTTTCCTGTCCGGAGAGAAATCCCGCCAGCAGATAAACCAGGGCGGCCTGCCAGTTGATGGCGATTTCATTCGTCCGGTAATCGGATTCGGCATCCTGCCAGTCCGTCGCGGAATGGCCGCCGCCGACGACGTAACCCGGCCAGGGCGGTTCGACGCCGTCCGCGCCCGATCGCCGGTCATGCGGATGCATGGGAGGCCGGTGCCCCAGCCCGGTGACGAACGAACGCCCGTACACATTCCTCCCGAACAGATGACCGGCGGCGTCCAGCACGGCGTTGATGTAACCGGGATCCGGCGAGATCCGGTTCGCCGCCTGAAGGATCACGGCCTGCCGGGCGATACCGCCGTTGCACCCCCAGTAATAACGGCCGCCCAGGGGACGTCCGTACACATCCCCGTCCGCAATCCGGACGATGGTGTCGGCAACCGCGATGATTTCCGCACGAATGGTCCCGACGGTTTCCGGATTCTTCCCCTCCCGTCCGGAAAAATAATAGGTGAGCATGCCGAGGTTGCGTACCTCGGCCCAGTCCCAGTTCTTGATGATTTTCTTTTCGAATCCCGCGGCACGGGTCTCGAAATCCTCCAGACAGTCCGGATTCCCGGTCGATTCCCACAGTTCCGCCGCGGCCCAGAGCCGGTCGTCCGGATCGGGGGAGCCATACCCCCCCGTACGGAACGCCCGCTGGTTCGGCCGTTTGTTATCGGGATGCGCTTTCAGGAATGCATAGCTGAGTTCGGCGGCCCTGAGACAGGAATCGGCATACTGAGGATCGTACGGCCTGAAAATCCGGGAGGCCATGGCCATCATGGCGCAGAAATCGGCCGTCGCGGTGGAGCTCCAGTCCGTGAAATACCGTTTGTCGCGTTCTTCGTCCGGCATGATGAATCCGCAGAAACCCATCGCGGATATCTTGTGCGAGACCTTGCCGGAATCCAGCTGCATCTTCAACAGCCAGTCGGTCTCCCCTTTGAGCTCCTTGAGAAAATCAGGATAACCGGGCGCCGTTTCGGGCAGGTCGAGCGGTTTCCGGCTGATCGGGTCCATAAAGTCCTCCCAGGCCAGGAACAGATTGCCCACCGTGATACCCGCGTTCACCACGTATTTATTGTAATCCCCGGCGTCATGCCAGCCGCCCGTCGCGTCCCTCCGGCTGGAATCGGGTCCGACGAAATCCAGATAGGCGTCATCGAGATGACAGGCCGCCTGTGCGAATCGCTGTCCCTCATGCACACCCTCGACCGCCGTGCCGCAACGCCACAGATAAAAGGCCCGCATCGCGGTGTAGTAGGCGAAATCATACACCCCTTCGCCCACGGGGAACTCGACCGATCGCCCCACGCCGGGGACCTCCAGATAATACCGGCCTTTTTTGCGGACCGGTGAGAAATCGGCGATCCATACCTCCTGATCGACATCTTTCTGGTAAAACGGCCCTGTGACTTCTCCATCGAAAACCGTTTTGCCGCTTTTCGCGTCTATCACGGCGAAGTCGGAACACGCCGACACGATCGTCGCTTTCTTGTCGTAATCCGGAAGGAATCCGAGCGTGTTGAGCCGGATATCCGCCACCGCGGCGGAGGCGGATCCGAGGACAACCACGAAACAACCGAACAGGATATTCATAAAACGATGCATGATGAATCCTCTGAGATGAGATGGTGGTTTGGATACTTTTTCCATGGATCAGGCTGGACTCCCTCACGGATTAAAAAAACCGGGGCTGCGACAAAAAGTCCGCAAGCCTTCGACCTGAACGGAGCCGGAAATCCGAACCGGGAAGCGTTCTTCCAGGATGGGCGTTCCGGGAAACCAACAGATCCGGCAACGGTATGAACTTTTTGATGCAGCCCCGTATGGACAGGCAAACTATTTGATGAGCATCATTTTCCGCGTCAGGGTTTTGCTCCCGGCTTCGAGGCGGCAGATATAGGCGCCGCTCGGCAAATCCCGTCCGTCAAAATGGACGATATGGCTGCCCGCGGTCTGCAACCGGTCCACCGGATTCGCGACCGCCTTGCCGCGCGTATCGTACACCGTCAGCCTGACATGCGCATCGGACGGGAGGGTGTAATGAATCCGTGTGTCGGGATTGAAGGGATTGGGATAATTCTGTTCGAGCGACAGGGCCCCGGGAAGTGAAGAGACCCGCGAATCCACGGCGGTATCGTCGTCCTCTCCGTCATCCACCACGATGGCGTCGATGAAAATGGTCACATCGTTTCCTCCGCCGAAGAAGAACTTGAGTTGCACGGCGGGATCATCGACTTCCGCCGTGTGTTCGAAGGGCCCGTATTCCGTCGGATCGTTGGTTAAAGTGATCGTCTCGGAAAGATATCGGTGATATCCGCCCGCCTCTCCATTCTCGAAAGTCACGGTGATGTCTCTCTCCAGGTCTATCCCTTCCATCATGCCCATGAAGGTGAGCGTGTAGGTGACCCCGGTCTCGAGCGGCAGGTTCTGAACCCGCTGAATATAATAATCCGTGCCGCCTCCGTTCAGGACATCGATCTGCCAGCAGTTCTCACCCGAGAGCAGCCATTCGGAGTTCACGACGAAATCCACGACCACGCCAGCGCCTGTATTGATCCAGCCGCTGTTCCAGCCTGCCAGTCCGTCGTCGAATTCCCCGTTCTGAATCAGATTTTTCGCGCCGGCCTGACCAACGATCAACAGTACGCCGGTCAGCGCGGCGATCCGGACCCATTGACCTCGTTTCATGGCTTGCCTCCTTGAAATTGTTTTGGGAATGCCGAACTGATTTCCTTCCATTCCCTGAATGACAGGGAATGGAAAGGTATGATCTTATGGATGAAAAAATAACAAATAATCTCATTTGAAGCAAGCGCGTTCTCCGTTTTGGAAATAAAAATGACTAGCGGGACGGATATATCTGAACGACGTGCATTTTTTATATTTGATTTCTATTAATATTTTTTTATTTTTGATTTTCAATTTGTAATCGGACAGGATTCGTCCGATACCCGATCACCTCCAACAAACAGGAAAAGATCGTCTTTATGCGCACTGTTGAGAAAATCGGCGGCACTTCCATGTCCCGGTTCGGCGACGTCCGCGACAACATCATCCTGCGAAACGGCAAACCGGAGCGGATCACAAACCGCATCCTGATCGTATCGGCCTATGCCGGGGTCACGGACTGGCTTTTGGAAGACAAGAAAACCGGCGAACCCGGCATCTATGACAAATTCGCGGGACAAAAAAATTATGACTCCGCCTTGGAGAATCTGAAAGAGAAATTGATCCGGATCAACCACACTTTCGAAGCCACAGGTCTCGATGTCAGGACGGCCGACGCTTATATCTCGGAACGGATTGCGCAGACCCGGGCCATGCTCCGCAGCATGGCCGAGGTGCTCGGATCCGGCTATGTGGACAAACAAGACATCCTGCTCGCCGCCCGGGAAATCCTGGCATCCGCCGGAGAGGCCCATTCCGCATTCAACGCGGTCGACATCCTGAACAACACCGGCATCCCGGCCCGGCTGATCGACCTGTCCGGTTTTCACGATTCGGAATATCTCACGATCGATGAACGGATACGCCGGGCATTTAAAGATCTGGATTTGTCGAGGGAACTCATCGTCGCGACCGGATACACCAAGGGGACCGAGGGTATCATGCGGGAATTCGACCGTGGATATTCCGAGGTCACCTTCTCGAAAATCGCGGTGGAAGTCCGGGCGGATGAGGCCGTCATCCACAAGGAATTCCACCTCTCTTCCGCGGATCCCAAAATCGTGGGACCCGAAAACGCGATTCCGGTCGGCCATACGAATTACGATGTCGCGGATCAGCTCGCCGACATCGGGATGGAGGCGATTCACCCGAAAGCCTCCAAACCGCTTGAACAACACGGCATCAACCTCCGGATCAAGAACACGTTCGAACCGGACCACCCGGGCACACTGATTTCGAAGAACTTTATGGGACCCGAATCCCGCGTCGAAATCATCGCGGGAACGGACAGGGTCAGCATCATCGAAATCCACGATTCCTCCATGGTGGGAGAGGCGGGATTCGATCTGCACATGATGGAGGTGTTCTGGAAACACAAAATCAGCTACATCGTCAAGACGACCAACGCCAACTCGATCTCTTTGGTGATCTGGGATAAACAATTGACGCCGTCCCTGCTGGAAGACCTCAAAAAAAAGTACCAGGAAGTCAGCAGCAAACCGGTAGCCGTCATCAGCATCATCGGTTCGAACATCGCCAAACCCGGTGTGCTGGCCCGTGCCGCGGGCGTGCTCGCCCAGAACCGCATCAACGTGGAATGCGTCTCCCAGTCGATGCGTCAGGTCAACATGCAGTTCGTCATCAATCGGGACCGCTTCGAGACGGCCATCATGGCACTGAACCGGGCGCTCTGTCTCGAAACGGATTAAATTCCGGATCCTGAACCCGGATAGATCCATAACCGGATTGTCATGACCGAATCACGATCAATCTGAACAGGACGTGTACCATGCACCGGAATCCTTTGTCTGATACGCTCTATCACGCCCGCGTCATTCCGCGCAGACCCGATATCCGCGGCGACTATTTCAGAGACCAGACCGCCATCATCCACTCCACTCCCTTCCGCCGCCTCAAACACAAGACGCAGGTTTTCTTCTCGCCGCAGAACGACCACATCTGCACACGCATCGAACACGTGCTTCATGTCTCGACCATCGCCACCTCCATCTGCAAGGGGTTGGGGCTCGACGTCGAACTGGCCCAGGCCATCGCTCTGGGCCATGACCTGGGTCACGCGCCCTTCGGCCACGCCGGGGAACGGATCCTGAACATCCTGGCGAAGGACTGCGGTGGATTCATCCATGAGGTGCACGGATTGCGCGTGGTGGACAAACTGGCCCGCGACGGCAAAGGCCTCAACCTCACCTATGCCGTCCGCGACGGCATCGCCTCTCACTGCGGAGAACGCTTCGAGAAGACGATTCGTCCGGAAACCCGCGAGAAGGACCTCGGGACCATCGGCACCCGGCAGAGCGCGCCGCTCACGTACGAAGGCTGTGTCGTACGGGTATCAGACATCATCGCCTATCTGGGCCGGGATATTGAGGATGCCGTGACCGCGGGGCTGATCACCCTGAGAGACATCCCGCTGAATCTGAAAAAAAGCCTGGGCACGACGAACGGCGAAATCATCGACACCCTCGTGCTCGATGTCATCCGGACCTCGGACGGGACGGAGAAGATCACCTTTTCCGACGAAAAATTTGCCCTTCTCTGTCAGCTGAAGGATTTCAATTACGATAAAATCTATCATCACAAGGCCATTCTGGAAAGCGACGCGGTGATCTCGGAGATGGTCGAGAAACTGTTTCGCTTCATACGTGAACAGTATATGAAATACGGACTGGATTTCGATGCCTACCAGGCGTCTTCCAAACGGGCGTTGCGCCATTTCGGAGAATCCCTCAAGAAACGCAGGGGACTATATACGAACGATACGTGTCCGGACCGGTGTGTGATCGATCATATCTCCGGCATGACCGACGCCTACGCGATCGAATCCGCACGCGATCTCATGCTCCCGACCCCGATTCATTGAAATGGAGACTCCATCCATGAAGAAAATCCTGTTCTTCATTGCCTTCATCGCGGTTCTTTGGGCGGCCGTGAGAATCTTGAACCGGCCTCCGGAGGCCATGAATACCCCAATCGAGGCGGCAACGGTCGTGGAGTTCAGCGAGAGCGTGCTGAAAACGGCCGCGGCGATCCGGGATTCCCGCGAACGGAACGCATTCATGGATGCGCTCGGCGAAATCGGGCTCGAAGCCGGCATGTTGAAAAGCGGAAGCGCCTTGCTCACGGATCTCCTGGCCAAATGCGATGGAAAAACACCGCGCGAGATCATCCGGATGGCCCGGGAAGAACGCGCCGCCAAACAACAGCTGATGGCGGACAGATCCGCCGGTGCAAGGGATCTCCGGCTGGACGGCTATCATGTGCGAATTCAGGATGATCAAATCTATCTGTTCCCCAAACCCACCGAGGCGGAACTCAGGAGGCTGGAAATCGTCAATTCGCTTCGGGATATCGCGATGTACAGACAACATTGGATGGGCACCGCCGGACGGAATAAAAATCGCCGGGCCGGGCCGTCCATGGAGGAGATACAGGACCTCTACGGCTGGCCCGTCTCCTCTCCGAGGATCGACGGTGCGGAGTTCTTCTATCTGGAAGACGGCACGGCGGCATGTGAATACGAAGGGAAGATTTATACACTGAAAAGCAAGGAATTGTACGGGACAAACGGTTTTCCGTAATCTTCCGCTCATCCTCATCCTGTCAAACAAGGAGTGCCCTTGAAAATCCTCCTGATCTACAATCCGAAGGCGGCCCATGGACGGTCCCTGAAAATCCTGCCCGAGGTCGAATCGGAATTCATCTCCCGGAATGTCGACTTCGAACTCCGTCTGACCGATTATCCGGAACATGCCGCGGCCATCGTGCGGGATGCGGATCTCTCCGCCTATGACGGACTCGTGGCCGCCGGCGGGGACGGCACCCTCTTCGAGACCGTCAACGGATTGATGAAAAACGAAGGGACGCGCATCCCCCTCGGCGTCCTCCCGGTGGGGACGGGCAACGCCTTCGCCCGCGATATTTATCAGAACGCCGCGGACTGGCATGAGGCCGTCGAAACCATCGCAAGGAACGCGCCCCGTCCCGTGGATGTGGGGAAGTTCACCTCTCACGGTGAGTCCTTTTATTACCTGAATATTTTGGGACTCGGTTTCGTCGCCGACGTCGTGGACACGACGCGACGGCTTAAGGCCTTCGGAAACATCGCCTACACGTGGAGCGTCGTTTATCAGACC
The DNA here is from genome assembly GCA_011046415.1 of bacterium. Taxonomy (GTDB): domain Bacteria; phylum Zhuqueibacterota; class QNDG01; order QNDG01; family JABMRT01; genus DSAP01. The sequence goes on from DSAP01000047.1 coordinate 9,335, forward strand.
CTGTTTCTGCGTGCCTATGCCCTGAAAATGGAGGCGGACGGGAAAACGGTGGAACGTGAAAACATCTTCGTGGAGATCTCCAACACCCGGTACACCTCCAATTTTCTCATGGCGCCGGCTGCGAGAATCGACGACGGGCTGCTGGACGTGACCCTGCTCGGCAGGCTGACGCGCCGCCGCCTGCTCGGGGCATTCCCCAAAATCTTTACGGGGGAGCATGTCCACCTCCCGGAGGTCGAGACCTTCCAGGCCAAACGGATCCGCATCGAGACCGATCCGCCCAAAGTCCTCACGCCGGACGGGGAGCTCACCGGCATCACCCCGGTCGAAGTGGAATGCCTGCACCGGGCCATCAAGGTGTTCCGGTGACCGCGGCCGTCGTTTCCCTCTACATGTGGACCATGGGCATACTCGGCATCGGTCTGGTTCTCATCGCCGGTATCGTGATGAGCTATCTTTCCCCCCCGCGGAGCTGGGACCCCTGGTTCAAACGGATGCTCCGCGTCTGGTTCCGGATACTTTTCATCCGGATCGTAACGGAAGGGACGGAAAAAATCAGGAAGGATCGGACCTATGTCTTCATGTCCAACCATGTGAGCCTTTTCGATGTGCCGGTCCTGGCGGCCTGTATCCCCGTTTTCGTGCGCGGCGTAGAGGCGGACCGCCAGTTCAAATGGCCGGTCTACGGTTTCGCGGTCAAACGGTTCGGCAACATCCCGATAGACCGAAGCAGCGTGCACGCCTCGATTTCCAGCATCCGCCGGGCCGTGCGTAAACTCAGGGAAGGCACATCCATCGTCATTATGCCCGAAGGCCACCGGACCCTGGACGGAAGGATGCGCCCGTTCAAGAAACTTCCCTTCCACCTCGTCAGGGAGTCGGGATGTGATCTCGTGCCGGTCGGACTTTCCGGTCTTTTTCAACTCAAGGCCAAACAATCGTGGCTCATCCGGCCCACCCGGATCAAGGTCAAATTCGGAAACCCGGTCCCCGCCGGGGAGATCCGCGAAATGTCCGTGGAGGCGGTGTCGGAGAGGACGCGGGACGCCATCCGGAGTCTGATCGAACGGCCCTGAGAGGTCAAGAGAAGAGACAGGCCGGACCGGATAAATTTGCACTTTGATCTGTGCGGTTTCTGGATTAAATTTAACTCGATGAAAATGAAGGAATCGGCTTGATATTTCGATTCCAGACCACACGATCCGGAAGGACGATTTGCCGAACCGACCGGTCGCGAGGGAGATGAATCGATGTCCATCCAGCTTCCATGTCCGCAGTGCGGGGAATGCCAGCTTTACAAATCCCGCACGCGGTCCCGGTTCGAACAGACGGTTAAAATGATGACGCTCTTACGGACTTACCGGTGTCACGGCTGCAACTGGCGCGGCTGGATCAGCAAACGCAGGGTGATGGCCGAGCCCTCGCTGCTGCGTGTCGCGGCCACCGCCGTGGCCTGGCTGCTGCTCGCCCTGATTCTCGGCGTATTGCTGGCGGCATTCCTCTTTTCCAGATAATCCATGGAGAGACGCGTTTTGGAAAAACAGGCACAGGAAACCGTTGCCGTGATTCTCGCGGCCGGAAAGGGCACGCGCATGAAATCCGGGCTGCCCAAGGTGCTGCACGGCCTCATGGGAAAACCGATCGTCTCGTATGTCACCGAAGCCTGCCGCGGGGCCGGTGTGACGCGCATGATCCTGGTGATCGGCCACGCCGCGGACCGGGTCCGCGAGGCACTGGGGCCGGATTTCGAATATGCCGAACAGACCGAACAGCTCGGCACGGGCCACGCGCTCATGACGGCCGCGCCCGGGCTTAAAGACTTCCGGGGAAACCTGCTCGTCCTGGCGGGCGATACCCCTTTTCTGAGCGGTGAAATCCTCCGCGCCCTCATCGACAAACAGCGAAACTCCGGAGCCGCGGCCGCGATGCTGACCGCGGTCATGGATCCCCCGGGCGCGTACGGCCGGATCGTCCGGGAAAACGGC
>DSAP01000041.1 GCA_011046415.1 bacterium
GCTGCTCGCATTCCGCTGCGCATCCGGGCCTTCAGCCGTCACGCCGGTTCGGAACGGCGTGCAGCTCGAGACACGCGGGCTGCATGTGCGGGTCCAGTTCTATGACGAGAACCGCGTACGCGTGGTGAAGTGGCCGGAGGGCGGCACGGCCGACAAGCAGAGCCTGGTCGTGATTCAGGACTCGCTTCCTCCGATTGACATCCGGATTACGGAACGGAGGGGCGACATCCTGCTGCGTTCTTCCGCATTAACCCTCAGCGTTTCCCGGAAGGACGGCCGCATCCGGTATTCGTCCGCGGACGGACGGATCATCCTCAGGGAAAAGGGTGAACCGGAATTCACGCCGGTGGAATATACCGGCGACCGGTCCTTCCACGTCCGCCAAAACTTCCGTCTCACCGCGGAAGAGGGGATTTACGGCCTGGGCCAGCATCAGGACGGCCACATGAATTACCGTGGCGCCGAAGTCCTTCTGGTCCAGTCCAACACGGATGCGGTGACGCCGTTCCTGATCTCCACCGCGGGATACGGCATCCTCTGGGACAACACCTCCAAGACGATATTCAGGGACACGCCGAAGGCCGCCTCGTTCTGGTCCGATGTCGGCGACCAGGTCGATTATCATTTCATCGCCGGAGAAAATATGGATGCGGTCATCCGGGGTTACCGCGACCTGACCGGCCATGCGCCGATGTACGGCAAGTGGGCGTACGGGTACTGGCAGAGCAAGGAGCATTACGCCACCCGGGATGAATTGATGTCCGTGGCCAGGGAATACAGACGGCGCCGGATTCCCATCGACAACATGATCCAGGACTGGAATTACTGGAACGGCCCGGAGAACTGGAGCGGGATGTTCTTCGATCCCGTGAAATATCCCCGGCCTGAGGAAATGGTCGCCGAACTCCATGCCATGAATTATCGTCTCATGATCTCCATCTGGCCTGCGCTGGGCCCCAACACGCCGATCTACAGGGAGATGGCGGAGCGGGGATTTTTGTACGATCCCGTCGGCTGGGCCGGATTCAAGTATTACGATGCCTTCCATCCGGAGGCCAATCAGCTGTACTGGCGGTATCTCCGCGACGGGCTGCTTTCCACCGGAATCGACGCCTGGTGGATCGACTCCACCGAACCGGATGTGGTCAACGCCCTGACCAAGGAGGCCACGGAATATGAGATGAAAAAGGTCGGGAGGAATCATCTCGGCAGCTGGGCGCGCTATCTGAACGGATTTTCCCTCTCCATGACCGACGCCCTGTACCGGAATCTGCGCCGGGAAACCGAGCGGCAACGGGCTTACATCCTCACCCGCTCCACATTCGCCGGCCAGCAGCGCAACGCGGCCACCACCTGGTCGGGCGACATCGGCGCGAACTGGGACGTCTACCGGCGACAGATCGCCGCGGGTGTCAACCACTGCATGTCGGGCATACCCTACTGGACGTTCGACATCGGCGCCTTCGTGATCGGTGCCTATGACGGGGTGTTCATGGAGGGGGGGAAGGATCCGGCTTATCAGGAACTCTACACCCGGATGTTCCAGTTCGGCGCGTTTTCTCCGATCTTCCGTTCGCACGGTTCCGAGACCCCCCGGGAAATCTGGGAAATGGGGGAATTCGTCCCGGTGCTGATCCGGTTCAACCATCTCAGATACCGCCTGATGCCTTATCTTTATTCCCTGGCCTGGAAGGTGACGAACGAGGGGTACACGATGATGCGCGGCCTCCCTATGGATTTTCCGGAAGACCGGACCGTGTACGACATCGACGACCAGTACCTGTTCGGTCCGTCCATGCTGGTGTGTCCTGTCACGGAATTCATGATGCACCGTCCGCCCGAGCCGAGCGTTCGGGTCGGTCCCGAATTCTTCAGGACGGCGGACGGCAAACCGGGACTGAACGCCGGATATTACAAGGATGCCGAATATAAAAAAATGTCCCGGGAGCAAATCGATCCGAACATCGACATTTTCTGGTACACCGGCCGTCCGGATTATGTGACGGATTCCACCTACGCCATCCGCTGGGAAGGGCGGCTCGTACCCGCGGAGACCGGGCCGCATCAGTTCCATTTCAAATGCTTCGACGAATACGGCATCCGGATCGACGGCCGGGAAATTCCTTTCGTCTACCGGAGCACGGAACGATACACCGAAAAGGTGGACCTCGAGGCGGGACGGGAGTATGACCTCGTGGTCGAGGTCGAGAACCGCCAGACCGGCGCGGCCCGGATGCGGATGTTCTGGAAGACTCCGTCCATCTTCGCGCGGGAGACCGGCGAGGTGAACACGGAGAAGGTCCGTCCCGTGTATCTGCCCGGCGGACATGGCTGGACCGATTTCTGGACGGGGAATACCCTGGCCGGCGGCCGGACGGTGACGGCCGATGCGCCGATCGAGATCTGTCCCCTGTTTGTCCGGTCCGGATCCATCCTGCCCATGGGGCCGTTTCTCCAGTACGCCACGGAAAAACCGGCCGATCCCATCGAGCTGCGCATCTATCCCGGCGCGGACGGGCACTTCGTCCTCTATGAAGACGAAAATGACAATTACAACTATGAAAAAGGAATTTACGCGACCATCGTGTTTTCCTGGGACGATGCACAGAGAAGGCTGACGATCTCGGAGCGGAAGGGAACTTTTCCGGGCATGCTGCAGCGGCGGACCTTCGAGATCGTCCTCGTCCGGCCCGGCCACGGGACCGGCGTGGAAATCACGGAAAAGCCGGACGCGACCGTCCGCTACGAGGGCGGGGAAATGGTTGTGCAGCTTTAATTTTTGAAAACCTGACAAGTCTGTTCGATTGCGCATTGCGCGGGAGACGCACCTTCGATGCGTCCTCTTCGGACATATTGTCCTTTTCGAGGGATTGAGATATGCCCGTGAAAAAGCATCAAGATTTCCCTCCCGTGAGGGTGAAGGACGGGATGTCCCGCACGGTCATGCATACCGACCACCTGATGACGGTCGTGGTCGATTTCACCGGCGGTCCATGGGAAGAACCCGATCCCTGGCATGCGCATCCCCATGAACAGGTTTCCTATGTCGCCGAGGGAGAAATCCTCTTTTTGTGCGAAGGCGAGCCCGATGCGCATCTGGGTCCCGGCGATCTGTTTGCCGTGGCTCCGGGCAGGAAACACACCATCCGCCTGTTGACCGGGAAAGTGCGGCTGATCGACAGTTTTTATCCCGTGCGGGAAGATTTCTTAGGAGCCGTCCCGAATCCGGATTTCGGGAAGCAAGAAGGCGCGAAAGCATGAGAGACCTCCTTTTCCTCGGACTGATTTTCCTGGGCGTCTTGTCCGGGACGCGGCAGGTTCCTGCGGACGATTCGATTTTGCCGTCCGGCATGCATGCGGATCTCGTATACGGCCATGCGGCCGGGGAGATGCTGCTGTTGGATGCGTACGTCCCCGAAGGAGAAGGTCCCTTCCCGGTCGCCATCATCGTACACGGCGGGGGATGGATCCGGGGTGACAAGCAGGATGAAATCTCCCTGCTCTTCGGGCCGCTTTCGGAAGCCGGTTTCACCTGGTTTTCGGTGAATTACCGCCTCGCGCCCGCGTTCCGCTGGCCGGCCTGCCTGGAGGATGTGGAAGCCGCCGTCCTCTGGGTGAAGAAGTATGCTCCCCGTTTTCGGGGTGATCCGGAACGGATCGCCCTGATCGGGTATTCCGCCGGAGGACAGATCGCCTTTTTGGCCGGCATGCGCGCGAAAACCGAGGCCCGGGTACAGGCCGTCGCGGGTCTGGCGCCGGCCACCGATCTGGAGCAGGACCTGGAGAAACGGGGCGGTTTGAGCATATACCTCCAGGCACTCTTCGACCGTCCCCGGGCTGTGACGGATGAGTCCCTCGCACGCCTGCGGGAGGCGTCGCCGATCAACCATGTGCAACCCGGGCTGCCGCCGTTTATCCTGATCCACGGCGATGCCGATCAGAGCGTCCCGGTCATCCAATCGGTTCAATTCCAGGAGAGGTTGAGAGAAAACGGCGTGCCGTGCGATCTGATTCTGATTCAGGGGGCGCCGCACCGGATCGCGGAATGGGAGCGGTTTGAACCCGGTTTCAGGAATCTTTTGACGGACCGGCTTCTGAACGCATTGAACAATCACATATCGGAGGAGTGATTGAATGACGCAACCCAAAGAAAGATGGGCCACGCGCGTCGGCCTGGTCCTCGCCATGGCCGGAAACGCCGTCGGTTTGGGCAATTTCCTGCGGTTCCCCGCCCAGGCCGCGCAGAACGGAGGCGGGGCGTTCATCATTCCCTATCTCGTTTCCTTCGTGCTCATGGGCCTTCCGCTGCTCTGGGTCGAATGGGCCATCGGCCGGCACGGCGGGCAGTTCGGGTACCACTCGGCGCCCGGACTGATTCAGAGCCTCGGCAAACATCCGATCTGGAAATACTGCGGGGTGTTCGGTATTTTCACGAATCTGGCCATCATCGCCTATTACACCTACATCGAATCCTGGACGCTCGGCTATGTGTTCTATTCCCTGAGCGGGGTCTTTTCGAATCAGTCGGCCGCCGAGGTGTCCGAAATTTTCAGCCGTCATCTCGATCTCGATGCGGGTTCGTTTCTCAATGTGCCCGTCCTGGCCTTTGTTTTTTTCCTCGTGACCCTGGCCGTCAATCTCTGGATTCTTTCCCGCGGCCTTTCGAAAGGGATCGAGCGGGCCAGCCGGATCGGCATGCCCATCCTGCTTTTGTTTGCGGTGTTTCTCGTCATCCGCGCGCTGACGCTCAATGCGGGTGAGTTCGGGGCGAACCACGATGCAACCCTGGGTCTGAATTTTCTCTGGCAGCCGAGGCTCGACGCCCTCGGGGATCCCCGGGTGTGGCTCGCCGCCGCGGGACAGATATTCTTCACGTTGAGCGTGGGAATGGGGCCGATCCTGGTCTATGCCTCCTATGTCAGGAAGAATGACGATATCGCACTGAACGCGACGTCCGCGGGCTGGCTCAATGAATTCGTGGAAGTGATACTCGGGGGGTCCCTCGTGATCCCTATCGCCGTCGCCTATCTCGGTCTGGACTGGGTGCAGTCCAACGTCGGTTTCGAAATGGGATTCCGCACCATGCCGACCCTCTTTCAGAACTGGGGCCCGGTTTTTTCCGTGCTGGCCGGCGTGGCCTGGTTCGGCCTCCTCTTTTTCGCAGGCATCACGAGCTCGCTGGCCATGGGACAGCCCGTGGTGACCTTTTTTCAGGATTCCTTCGGCATCAGCCGGGGCAGGGCGGTGATGCTGCTGGGCGTCGTCGCGGTGATGATGGCTTTGCCGTGTATTTTCCTCTACGGCCAGGGGGCGTTCGGCGAGTTCGATTACTGGGCCGGGACCTTTTCGCTCGTCGTGTTCGCCCTGATCGAGATCATCGCTTTCGCCTGGGTGTTCGGGATCGACAGGGGATGGAAAGAGATCACCCGGGGCGCGGATATCCGTCTGCCCGGTTTTTTCAAGGCCGTGATCAAGTACGTGACCCCGCTTTTTCTGATCGCGGTATTCATCGGCGCCGTGTTCAAGCCGGTCGATTCGGACTGGGTCGCGGCGGCCTCACACCTCTTCGGCGGAAACGGCTGGCCGTTTGCACCCGACAGCATCATCGGGACCGTTTTCAATATCGGCGTGACGGATCGCCGCTGGTTTATTGACGGACATCCCACGTCGGTTTTCGTCGTCGATGCGACCCGGATCTTTCTGCTGATGATTTTCCTGGCGATCGGCTTCGTAATCCATGTGAGCTGGCGGAACAAGGCCAAACAAAGGGGAGGGACCGTTCGATGACGACTTCGGCGCTGATCACCCTGATGATCGTCTGGTCGGTGATCCTGTTTTTCTCCGTCACCTTTTTCATCCGGGTGCTGAAAATACCCCAGGAAAAGGATTGATGAATTGTTTCGCTTGAAGGGATTTTCTCATCGCCGATGTCCGGTTTCACGGCGAGGGAAAGCCCTAGGCGAGAAATAAAAGCCATGGGATAATCGGGATAGCCATTTATGAAAATAAAAGAAGCGAAGGTGTTCGTCTGCTCTCCGGGCCGGAATTTCGTGACGCTCCGGATTACGACGGACGAAGGCCTCCACGGATTGGGGGACGCGACGCTCAACGGCCGGGAGAAAGCCGTCGCGACGTATCTGGAAGAATACTGCATCCCGGCGCTGATCGGGAAAGATCCTTTCCGGATCGAGGATATCTGGCAGTATTTTTACCGGGGCGTTTACTGGCGGCGCGGGTCCGTCACCATGGCCGCGATCTCGGCCATCGACATGGCGCTCTGGGACATCAAGGGCAAGGCGCTCGGCGTTCCCGTCTACAATCTGATCGGGGGCAAGAGCCGCGACAGGATTCTCGTCTATTCCCACGCGAACGGCAAGACCCTCGAGGAGACCGTAGAGGAAGTCCACCGGCACATCGCCTCCGGATTTGCCGCCGTACGCGCCCAGTCGGGCATTCCCGGAATCGCCCGGACTTACGGCGTCCCCAGGGACGGTCAACCGTATGAGCCGGCCCATCGCGGTCTGCCCGAAGAAACCGTGTGGTCCACCGAAAAATATCTGAATTTCATCCCCCGGCTTTTCAGGACCCTTCGTGACGCCTGTGGCGACGAGGTGCATCTGCTCCATGATGCGCATCACCGGTGTACGCCCATCGAGGCGGCACGGCTGGTTAAAGAACTCGAACCCAATCACCTGTTCTGGGTGGAGGATGCGGTCCCGTCGGAACTCCAGGAGAGTTTCCGGATGATCCGCGCCCATTCCACGACGCCCCTTGCCGTGGGGGAGGTGTTCAACACGGTCTATGATTACACGACCCTGATCTCGGAGCAGCTGATCGACTACATCCGGATGCCGGTCGGCCACGGAGGCGGCATCACCCATGCCCTGAAACTCGCCGCCTTCGCCTCGTTCTACCACGTCCGCACCGGATTTCACGGCGCGACCGACCTCTCTCCGGTCGCGATGATGGCCGCGCTGCATGTGGATACGGCGATCCATAATTTCGGGATCCAGGAATACATGCCGCATCAGGAAATCGTCCGCGAGGTTTTCACCGCGGATTTTCGGTTTGACAGGGGATACCTGCATGTCGGCGACAGTCCGGGACTGGGCGTGGATTTCGACGAAAAAGCGGCATCCAGATTCCCCTACATACGGGCTTCTCTTCCCGTCAACCGGAAGCTGGACGGGACCCTGACGGACTGGTGATCGGAAGGTTTTCAAATATGACGGCGGAAGGTTCGATGTGAAGACGCAGAATTTGCCGTGAAATTTGTTTTTTTTTTGATTATAAAAGATTATCTTAGTTCTGTCCAAAAAATATGAACGACAAACAGGAGAATCCCATGAACGCCGGATCACAGAAACTTTCCATCAGGGAAAAAATTGGCTACAGCGTGGGCGATACCGCTTCCAATTTATATTTCCAGATTGTGATGAGTTTTATCCCGATCTTCTATACGGATGTATTCGGTCTTCCCGCCGCCGCGATGAGCGTGATGTTCCTGGTCACAAGGTTATGGGATGCGATCAATGATCCGATCATGGGCATGATTGCGGACCGCACCAACACGCGATGGGGCAAGTACAGGCCCTATCTGCTCTGGGTCGGACTCCCGTTTACGGTGGTCAGCGTGATTACGTTCGTGACTCCCGAATTCAGGGACAGCGGCAAGCTGGTATACGCCTATTTGACCTACACCCTGATGATGATGTTTTACACGGCCATCAATGTGCCCTACTCCGCATTGATGGGTGTCATGACATCGAGCAATGTGGAACGAACCAAATTGTCCTCCTATCGTTTTGTCGCGGCGTTCATGGGTCAGTTTACCGTACAGAGCACGATTCTCTATCTCGTCAAATTATTCGGGAAGGGGAATGACTCGGTCGGATGGCCATGGGCCGTCGCCTGCCTGGGAGGGCTGGCATTCGCCCTGTTCACGATCGTCTTCTTTTCGACGAAAGAAAGAGTCTATCCGCCCAAGGAACAAAAATCCAATTTCAGGCAAGATCTGAAAGACCTGTTTACAAATCGATCCTGGCTCATGATCGGTCTGGCCACGGTCTTTCAGCTGATTTTCATCGTGCTGCGCAGCGGCTCCGTGACCTATTATATCAAATATTATGTCCAGGCCCAGGATTTCAACTTCTTCGGGAATGTCACCCACTTATCCGTTGAATTGCTCACGACACTGTTCCTGACAACCGGATCCGTCGCCGGTATCACCGGCGCGATTTTTACCAGCCGTTTTACCCGGAAGATAAATAAACGGGTGGTTTACGGCGGCTTTCTCGCCATCAGCGCGATATTAAGCGCCATTTATTACTTCTTGCCGCCGACCAGTATCCTCATCATCTATCCCTTGAATTTTATCCTCTCTTTCTTTTTCGGAACCGTCTCGGTTCTTCAATGGGCCATGTACACGGATGCGGCGGATTACGGCGAATGGAAATTCGGAAGGCGCGCGACCGGATTGATCATGGCTGCGTCTTTGTTTATGCTGAAATTGGGGCTCACCCTCGGCGGTGCGATGATCGGCTGGGTTTTGGCCAGCTTCAATTTCGTGCCGAATCAACCGCAGGCACCGGAGGCGCTGAAGGGCATTCTGATGCTCGTCAGTTACATGCCGGCCTTTTTCGGAATCGTCGGCGGGCTGTGTATGATCTTCTATCCCCTGACCAATCAAATGATGGAAAAGATCGAGGCCGACCTGAAAGACAGGCGGGGAAAGAATCAATAATTCGATTTTCCAGTGAACATATCAAAATTCGGAGTCTGTTATGAAGAATCCAGCACTTCCTGAAAAGATGAAAGGGATGATCTTGACGGGTTGCATGATATCGATGGGGATTGGGGCGGCCTGCGGGCAACGGCCCGAACGGCTGAAGGATGTGTTTAAAGACGCTTTTTGGGTGGGAACCGCCCTGAATGCCGGGCAGGTCGCGGGCGAAGATCCCCGGGCCGTCGAGATTGTCGACATGCATTTTAATTCCATTACCCCGGAGAATATTCTGAAATGGGAGGCCGTCCATCCCGAGCCGGGACGTTACGATTTCGAGGTGGCGGACGCCTTTGTGGCGTTCGGAGAGAAACGGGATATGTTCATGGTCGGCCACACCCTGGTCTGGCACAGCCAGACACCCCGCTGGGTTTTCAGGGATGCATCCGGGAATCTGGCGGATCGCGAAACCCTGCTGGCACGCATGCGCGAACACATCATGACCGTGACCGGACGCTACCGGGGACGGATACACGGATGGGACGTCGTCAATGAGGCCGTCGAGGAAGACGGGTCGCCGAGGAACAGCCTGTGGCGGCAGATCATCGGAGACGATTACATCCAGAAGGCCTTCGAATATGCGCACGAAGCCGATCCCGGCGCCGAACTTTATTACAACGATTATACGCTGTGGAAACCGGATAAGGTCGCGGGCGTGGTCCGTCTGGTCCGCGACCTGCAGTCTAAAGGAGTGAGAATCGATGCGGTGGGCATGCAGGGCCATTGGGGCATGGATTATCCCCCTCTCGACGAGGCGGAAGCCGCCATTCGCGCCTTTTCCGAATTGGGTGTCCGGGTGATGGTCACCGAACTGGATGTCAACGTCCTGCCCAATCCCGACTGGACCGGCATCGCGGATGTCGCGGCGAATTATCAGTTCGATACCAAATACAATCCCTATCCCGAGGCGCTTTCCGATTCGATGCATCAGGAGCTCGCGGGACGTTACGCCGATTTCTTCCGGCTTTTCATGAAGTACAACGAGGTGATCAGCCGGGTGACCTTCTGGGGCGTGCATGACGGGCAATCCTGGCTGAACCATTGGCCGATCCGGGGACGTACGAATTATCCCCTGTTGTTTGACCGCGATCTTCAGCCCAAACCGGCGTTTCACGAAGTCATAGGAACAGTCAGGAAATAAAAAGGATAGATTATTTGTTTTTAAATCAAGCAGGGTATCGGATTTTCGGTCGGGGGGCAGGACGGAAGCGCATTCTCCTGTTATTGCTTTTGGGAAGCGCTTCCGTCCTTTTTCCCGGGGACCATCCTGCGAGCCGGAATAGTCCGCGCATATTGATCATCAATTCGTATCATCACGGATACCGGTTTTCAGACGACATCGTCCGTGTTTTCCGCGAGGACCTGAAAGCCCGGCTGCCGGACGCCGATATCCGGCTCGAGTACATGGATACCAAACGGTATGACGGCCGGGCGCATTTCGAGTTGTTTTATTCCTACCTGTCCCGGAAATACGCCGGCGAGCGATTCGATCTCATTATGGTCTCGGATGATCCGGCCTTTCTTTTTATCCGGGAGTTTCAAACGCGACTCTGGTCCGATACGCCCGTCGTCTTTTCCGGGCTGAACCATTTTGAACCGGAAATGCTGCAGGAGTATCCGCACCACACCGGGATCATCGAAAAGAGCGACATCGAAGACAATGTCCGGCTGATCGAGAGTCTGCATCCGGATGCACGTACGCTCTATCTGATCATCGACAACACAATCACGGGCGAGGCCCTGAGGAAATCGGAATCCGAGACAATCCGGCAAATCACCCGCTTCGAGGTCCGCTTTCTCGACGGGGGCGAGATGAATCTGGATGAATTGCTGTTTGCCCTCGAACGATTGCCCCGGGATGCCGTCGTGGTCTATCAGCTCTGGCAGAGAGATCGAAGCATGCGCCGGTACGAACACGAAGAGGTGCTGCCCCTCATCTGCCGGCATGCGTCGGTGCCGGTATACGGTTTCTCGGACATCTATCTCGGACTCGGGATCGTGGGAGGCAAGCTGATTTCCGGCCGGGAGCAGGGGGAAGTCGCCGCGGATATGACCCTGCGGATTCTGTCCGGAACGGATCCCGGAGAGATTCCCGTTCAACTGGACAGCTGTTGCAAATACCGGTTCGATGACCGCGCGTTGCGCAGGTTCCATATCCCGGCCCGGGCATTACCGTCCGGGAGCGAGATCCTGTATCGATCCCTTTCGTTCTATAGCCGCCACAAAAAGGTGATCTGGTTTTTTATCGGAATCGTCGGAATCCAGTTCATCCTGATTTTTTACCTCCTGATCAGCCGGAGAAAGCTGGCGGCCACCGAGCGGGCAC
>DSAP01000013.1 GCA_011046415.1 bacterium
ATTGGCATGAGAGGGCATGGACTGGAAGGTGTCCATTTGATAGTCATCGAGATTTTTCTCGAGGATGTTTTTGATTCCCTTATAGGTAAAAAGGCCAAAACCGGCTGCCCTCCGGCAGGCTTTGTGGAATTGCAACAAAAAAATGGACACACAGTTAAGTTCAAGCCGCCATCTTCATGGTTGTAAATTGAACCGGAGATTGTCACCTTTGATGAGCTTTACCAGAGAGCGAGGTTCATCGTTGAAGCAGGAGAAAGCTAATCGGGTAGCCGGGGGTTTCTCTCCCCCGGCCCCCACACCACCGGATATGCGGGCCCCATCCAGAGTAAAGGCGGGCAGGCGCATCCGGCACTGATCGCGCCGGGGTTCTGACCCGATGCGGAATAAAAGGGGGGGTTCAGCCTCCGCAAATCTGGAGAGAATGAACGAAGCGAACCACGCCCTCCACACAGTCTGCTCACCCGCCATGGGCGGGTTCGTCGCCGGTGAGCGCTTTCCGCCGGCCGCCTTCACTGCGGGATGGGGGCGGACGGAACGTCCCGGCCGGAACATCGTGCGGTACTGGTCCCGGCCGGCAGGCTATGAGTCCCGACGCCTTGCCGCGGCGGTCCGGCCTCCCGGCTCCGGAGATCCGGATCCGACGGGCCGTTTTCTTGCCAGATTCCTCGCCGGTTTCGGGGATACGGCAAGAAAGAACTTGTAAAATTTCCTGTTTTTTTCTATATTTATCCTGAAAAAAAAGACAGGAAAGGAGGGAAGACCTCTATAATGCCAGCCATTAAAGTCCGGGATGGAGAATCTTTCGAACGGGCGTTCAAGCGTTTCACCAAACAGTGTGAGAAAGCGGGACTGATGTCCGATATCAAGAAACATCAGCATTTTGAGAAGCCCAGCGAGAGGAAAAAACGAAAGCTGAATGCGGCGAAGCGGAAAATGCGCAAACTCCAGATGATGATGAATCATTAAGGCCGATTCGAACGAGATCATGGGACTCGAAGCCAGACTGCTTCAGGATTATACGGGCGCGATGAAGTCGAGAGACAAAATCGCGCTGGAAACGTTGCGGATGATCCGCGCGGCGATGAAAAATGCGAGTCTCGAGAAAAGGGGGGCGCCCGGAGAGGACGAAGTCTCCGCCGTACTCGCGCGGGAAGTCAAAAAGAAACTCCGCTGAAACCGGTTGCGCGACATGCATGGAGCCCTGCGCTGTTACACAAGCCAGGGCTTCTTTTTTCCCGTATCTTTCGGAAGACGGCATGAATTCGCTGGATATCATCATTTTCCTGACACTCTTTTTTTTCGGACTCAAAGGCCTGATCCGGGGGATACTGATCGAAGTGCTGACCCTGGCCGGCCTGATCGTCGCCTATCTGACGGCCACACGGCACGCGGGCTTCCTGACCGAAGTCCTGTCCCGGCATATCCCGCTGCCCCGGATCTGGCTGACGGTTCTCGGTTTTTCCCTTGTCTTTATCCTCATCGTCGCGGCGGCCCGTATCGTCTCGGGCGCACTGTCGCGGCTGATCAAAATGACGCCGGCCGTGTGGCTGGACCGCGGGGGCGGCGCCGTTTTCGGCCTCTTCAAAGGCGCCCTCATCGTCAGCCTCCTCGCCCTGGTGATCTCCCTCGTCCCCCTTTCGGAGGACTGGGAGGGTCAGAAGAAGCGATCCGTGCTCTATCGACCCATGCTGCCGGTCGCGCCCGCGGTGTTTGATTTCTCCATGAGGATATTTCCGCGCGCGAAGGGATTCTTTGAGGAAATCCGGGATGCGCTCGAGACGCACACCGAGGCGCCCGGATTCATCCGGACGAAGCGTCTGATCGACGCCCCCGATGAAACACGCGAAAACGAACGGCCCGTCCGGGCAGAAAAGGATGATCCGTCCCATGACAGACAGCGGCAGCCTTGAATTCGAACCGATCCTGAACCGGATCGCCGAATTCGCCCTGTCGCCGGCCGGCCGCGGCCGGATTCTTACCCTTCCCTTCCAGACCGATCCGGTTTCGCTCTGCGCGGAGATCGGCCGCGTCTCGCAGATGAAAGACCTGCTCGAATTCGGAGACGCCCTGCCGGTCGAGGCCTTCGAGGACTTCCATCCCCTGTTCCGGCAGAGCGAAGTGCCCGGTTTCGCCGTCCGCCCCGATCGGGCGCTCAGGCTCGGACGCTTTCTGTCCATGATCCGCCGGATACATCATTATTTTTCGCAGCGGACGGGCAAATATCCCCTCATTGAAAAGATCGCCCGGGATCTGATTCCCCTGGAACCGCTGGAAAAGGACATCGACCGCGTGGTGGATGAAGCCGGGCTCATCCGCGATACCGCCTCGCCCGAACTGAACCGCATCCGCCGGGAAATTGAAACGAAGACCGCCCACGCGCGAAAACGCCTGCTCGAAATACTCGGGGACATGGCCGCCAAAGGATACGCCCAGGAAGACCGGCCGACGGTGCGCGAGGGACGGCTCGTGATCCCCATGAAACAGAACCAGTCTGGAAAGCTCAAAGGGCTCGTCCTGGATCAGTCCGCCTCCGGGTCCACGGTGTTCATCGAGCCGTTCGCGGTGGCGGAGATCAACAACATGATCCGCCGGCTCACGCTTGCCGAAAACCGGGAGACGGAACGGATACTCCGGGTGCTGACCGACCGGATCCGGGAACATCTAGATGCCCTCCGTGCGGATCTGGAAGCGGCCGCCATGATCGACGGACTCCAGGCCCGCGCCCGACACGCCCTGGAGATCGATGCGCATCCGGTCCAGATTTCCGAAAACGGGGCGCTGCACCTCATCGACGTGCGCCATCCCCTCCTCCTGGCGCGGATGCCCGGGGACCGCGTCACGCCCCTGACCCTGAAGATGGATCCGGGCCTGAACACCATCGTGGTGACCGGACCGAACGCCGGGGGCAAGACGGTCGCCCTCAAGGCAATCGGTCTCATGGCCGTGATGTTCCAGCACGGCCTCTTGATACCGGCCCGGCCGGAATCGGCTCTGCCTCTGTTTTCGAAGGTTTTCGCGGACATCGGCGACAGGCAGTCCATCGCGCAGGATCTCTCGACCTTTTCATCCCACATCGCCAACCTGCGCCGGATCGTGGACGAGGCGGACGACGGCTCGCTCGTCCTGCTGGATGAAATCGGATCCGCCACCGACCCGGACGAAGGCGCGGCCCTGGCCATGGCCGTCCTCAACACCCTGACGGAGCGCGGCGCCAGGACCCTCGCGACGACCCATATCGGCGCGCTCAAGATTTTCGCCCACGAGACGCCGGGCGTGGAGAACGGCTCCATGATCTTCGATCAGGAGACGCTCCGGCCGACATACCGGTTTCATCTCGGCATCCCGGGATCCTCCTATGCCTTCGAGATCGCGGAACGGCTGGGGCTGGATCCATCCGTGATCCGGGATGCGCGCACGCGGATCGGAGATGATCGGGGGCGGCTCGACAAACTGGTCATCGACCTGGAGCAGGACCTCGAGAAAACCCGGACGCGTCTTTACGAAACAGAGATCAAGGAGAGCCGGCTCGCCGGACTGATCACGCTCTACCAGGAACAGCTCGACCATCTCAAAAACGAATCCGAGGAACGCAAACAGGAGATGCTGGCCGAGGCCGAGGAAATCCTGCGTGAAGCCAATGCCGCGGCCGAGAAAATGATCCGGGAGATCCGGGAAAGCCAGGCGGCGCGTGAGGTGATTCAGAAGAGCAAGGAGATCCTGGCCGTCCAGAAGAGACGGATCGGGAGACACAGGCGGAGTCCGCCCGATGAGCGCGGGAAAATCCACAAGGGAGACTGGGTGCTGTGGAAGGAGGCGGGGGGACGCGCGGAAGTGACGGCCGGACCGGACGGGAAAGGGCGCGTCCAGATCCTCCTGAACAACATGCGGCTGGAAGTCCCTGTTGCCGAACTCAGCCTGCTCGAACGGCCGAAGGAGGCGCGGAAATCCTCCAGCGCGGAAGCCCATTATGTCGTGAACTCCGCGCCCTCGTCCGAGATCGACCTGCGCGGACATACCGTCGAGGAGGCCCTCTTCCGTCTCGACCGGTATCTGGGCGACACGGCGATCACCGGTCTCTCCCGGGTCCGCATCATACACGGCAAGGGCACGGGCGCGCTCCGGAGAGAGATCGGGCTGTTCCTCAAACGGCATCCCCTCGTCAAATCCCAGCGCACCGGCGACTGGGACGAGGGTGACACGGGTGTGACCATCGTGGAAATGACATGAAAATTCCCGAAGACACCATCCAGCAGGTACGCGACGCCACGGACATCGTGGAACTCGTCTCGCAGTTTGTCACCTTGAAGAAAAAGGGGAAATCCTATCTGGGGCTGTGTCCCTTTCATACGGAAAAGACTCCCTCGTTCAATGTGGACCCGGAGCGCCGGTTTTTCCACTGTTTCGGATGCGGCGAAGGCGGCAATGCATTTACGTTCCTCATGAAGATGGAACGGATTTCCTTCCCCGATGCGTTGCGACGGCTCGCGGAACGGGCCGGCATCGCGCTCGAGCGATACGAATCCGACCCGGGCCGGGATCGGGAAATCGAGAATCTCTACCATGCGAATCAGGTCGCCTGCGACTTTTTCAGGGCGTGTTATGAAAAAACACAGGGCGGGAAGAAGGCGCAACGGTATCTCGAGAACCGGGGATTCGCTCCCGGGACGGCCGATCGTTTTCTGGTCGGATATGCGCCCAACCTGTGGGACGGTTTGATTCAAAATGCCGGGCGGGAATCCCTGCCCCTCGAGTTGTTTGAAAAGGCGGGTCTGGTGATCCCCCGGCAGAACCGGAGCGGGCATTATGACCGGTTCCGGGGACGCCTGATGTTCCCGATCCAGAACGTCACGGGACGGGTGATCGGATTCGGCGGGCGTGCGCTGACCGAAGGACCGAACATCCCGAAATATCTGAATTCACCCGAGACGCCTGTTTATCAGAAGAGCCAGGTACTCTACGGGCTGTCTCAGTGTCAGAACGGCATCCGGAAGAGGGGCCGGCTTCTGATCGTCGAAGGGTATCTGGATCTCATGCGGCTCGTCGAGGCCGGCTTCGATTACGCCGTCGGCACGTCGGGCACGGCGCTCACCGAGGGACACGCCCGGCTCATCACCCGGTATACCCGCGAGGTCACCCTGATCTTCGACGGCGATTCGGCGGGGTTTTCCGCCGCGGTCAAGGGGCTCGAGGTGCTCCTGCCCCACGGGCTCCATGTCCGTATCGCGGTGATGCCCGGGGGGCATGATCCGGATTCCCTGATCCGGCAAGAGGGCGCGCCGGTGATGGAGCGATTGCTCGAAGAGGCACAGGATGTGGTGGACTTTCTGATCGGCCGGTTCCCGGGATTGAAAAGCCGGGCACCGGGGGAACGGGCGAAAGCGGCGCATGCAATACTCCAGACGCTGAACCGGATGAAAGACCCGGTCGCGCGAAATCTGATGATCAAGTCCGCGGCCGAGAAACTGGGCGTCGACGAACAGGTTCTTTTTCAGCAAACACGGCGGTTAAATAAGCAGGACAGGACGCCTGAGAACACCCCGACCCACCGTTCTGTCTCCGCAGTCAATGAGGCGGAACGCGCGATTCTCCGGCTGCTTCTCGCGGATCCGGAGAGATGGGGGGGCGTTTTCCCGGACATGATCGGCCCCGAACATTTCGAAGGCGTCACCACCAGGCGGCTTTTCGATCAGTTCAGCAGGGCCCGTCAGATGAATCGGATCCTCACGGCCGAAGACATTGCCCGTGAATCCGGTCATGACCCGGAGACGGCCGGGATACTGTCCCATCTGTTGTCCGAAGAAATGGATCCTCAAACGGATCAGGCCCAGCTCGCCATCGACTGCATCCTGTCCTTACGCCTCAGGACCATCCGGGCGCGGATACGGGAAAAACAGCGCGAGATCAAAGAATGGCAGGATCAAAATCGAGATGTGACGGAAATCTCCGGGGCATGGATGGAAATGAAAAAAAACCTGGCAAAACAACGTTCTGAACTCCTCGAACGCTGGAAAAAAATCATTGAATTTGGCCAATAAAATTCTTATACTCATAACGCTGTAACGGGCCCATAGCTCAGTTGGTCAGAGCGGCGGACTCATAATCCGTTGGTCGGAGGTTCGAGTCCTCCTGGGCCCACAGTGTTCTTTCGGATTTTCATAAGCGTACAAGGAGACCGCGCCGTTGAAAAAGCGAGATGAATCCGCATTCTTTTCCAAAGACAAAAATGGCGACGGAAATCCGCTTTCAAGTGCACCTCGACGGGGTGCACTTTTTTATTGTCCCATGGACTATCAGGAGAGGTGAACCCGGGAGGAGTGATTGAAGCAGGTATTGGAAAGCTTGTTGTCTCTGCAGGACATCGATTCTCAACTACAAGAACTGGAAAGCCTGAAAGGAGATTTGCCGCAGCAGATCACACGTCTGGATCGGGGAGTGGCGGAGACGAAGATGCAGAGCGAAACCGAAAAAGATAAAATTCGGTTATACCAGACGGAAAGGGCGAAAACCGAACTCGAAATCAAAGCCCTTCAGGGCCGGCAACAGAAATATCAGGCCCAGCTGTTCGAAGTGAAGAACAACCGTGAATACGATGCCGTCACATTCGAGATCGAAGCGGTCAAAGAGGAAATCGACAAGAAAGAAAGCCACGTGCTCGAATTGATGGATGCGGAAGAGCAAGCCCGGAAAAAGGTTGAAGCCTCGGAGGCGTCGATCAAAACCCTGGAGGATGAACTGGCGGAACGCCGTCAGGTCCTCGAGATGCGTATACAGGAAACGGAGGCACAGGAAAACGCCCTCCAGGCACGTCGGGATGCGCTGGTTAAAAAAGTCCAGCCCCGCCTGCTCTCTTCCTATAACCGGATCAGGCAGGCAAAGCACGGTGTCGCCGTCGTCCCGGTCGTACGCGACGGCTGCTGCGGCGGCTGCTTCAAGCAGCTGCCGCCCCAGCGGGTCATGGAAATCCGCGATATGGACCGGTTGATTCTGTGTGAGGTCTGCGGGAGAATGCTGGTCTGGAGCGAGAAAGAATCCCAACTGGCCGCGTCTTGATCCGCATCTCCCATCAAACCGTAAACGGATTTCAGCTGTGTGTTCATTGGCAATCCTCATACGATGGACGGACGGTCGCGTCCCGTTGAGAGCGGGATGAGGAAAGTCCGAACTCCACAGGGCAGGGCGCTTCGGAAATCGAAGGCGTTTCGGCTCCGATTCGTCGGAGCCGGGGCGACGGAAAGTGCCACAGAAAAGATACCGCCCGCCTAAGGCGGGTAAGGGTGAAAAGGCGAGGTAAGAGCTCACCGGTCCGGCGGTGACGCCGGACGCAGGGTAAACCCCGCCCGGAGCAAGGCCAAATAGACGAGGAGCGCACAACCGGCTTGCCGGATGCGCGGGGAATGGCCCGTTCCCCTTGACTCGCGGGTAGGCCGCACGATTTCGGCGGTGACGCCGGAACCAGATAAATGACCGTCCTCCCGTCACGGCGGGAGACAGAATTCGGCTTACAGTTCATCGTATGAGGATAATTTTATTTAATCTGGATTATTCACGTTTGCGGGAGTGAGGGTTAAAATGTATATTAAAATAATGCGTTGTATTACAAAGGTCAGGTGTAAGCGGTGAGCAACGAGGAGCACCGAACCCCTTCCGGATAGAGGCCGGGAGGAGGTCACGCAAGTCAGGAATGGATCGGGTTAATATGGTTTTTTCACCGGGTTTCATGTTTTGAAATGGTGTTTGACTGACATACAGAATCGGGATCAGGTTCATGATCTCGCCGCACGTCTCGGCGTGCCGGTCCTGATCGCGCGCATGCTCGTTTCGCGGGGCGTCACCACATTCGAGGCCGCACGCAGATTCTTCCGCCCGGCGTGGGAGGATTTGTATGATCCGTTTCTCATGGCCGATATGGACAAGGCCGTGGAACGCATCTCCCGCGCGTTGAATAAACGGGAATCCATTTTCATCTACGGCGACTATGATGTCGACGGCATCACCTCCGTCAGCCTGCTTACCCTGTTTCTCAGGAGACTCGGGGCAAACGTCTTCTATTATATACCCGAGCGGCTGAAGGAAGGGTACGGCCTGTCCCTATCGGGTGTCCGGCAGGCCGTCGAATGCGGAACGACACTCATGATCACGGTGGACTGCGGCATCACGGGCATTGAAGAAGTGAAGCAGGCGCGGGAATCAGGCATCGATGTCATCGTCAGCGATCATCACGAACCCGGGGCGGTGCTTCCCGATGCGGTCGCCGTCCTGGATCCCAAACGCGCGGACTGTCCCTATCCTTTCAAGGAACTCGCCGGCGTGGGCGTCGCCTTCAAGCTGATCCAGGCGGTGAGCCGGTTCTGCGGCCTGGAAGAATCCGTCCCGGCGGAATTTATCGATCTGGTCGCCCTGGGCAGCGCCGCGGATATCGTCCCGCTCGTGGATGAGAACCGGGTCCTCGTCTTCAAGGGGATGGAGAAGATCAATCGTTTCGAACGGCTCGGCATCCGTGCCCTGGCCGAAACCTCCGGCCTGCTGGATAAAAAGATCGGCACCGGACAGCTCGTATTCATCATGGCGCCCCGCATCAATGCCGTCGGGCGGCTGGGCAATGCGGAACGCGCCGCCGAATTGCTGATCACGGATTCGGAAACCCGTGCCCGTGAAATCGCGAAAATACTCGAACAGGAGAATCAAACCCGGAAGAACATCGACGAGGAAACGTTCCGGCAGGCCCTTGCGCTCATGGAATCCGAAAACGGGGAAAAGCTGCCCCCGGCCGTGGTGCTGTCTCAATACGGCTGGCATTCGGGTGTCATCGGCATCGTGGCGTCCCGGATCGTTGAGAAAGTCTACCGCCCGACCATCATGATCGCCGTGGAGGACGGCGTGGGCAAGGGTTCGGCCAGGAGTATCCCCAATTTCGATATTTATTCGGCGATCAGGCAATGTGAACCATATCTCATGGGATTCGGGGGGCACAAGTACGCCGCGGGTCTGACCATCGCTCCGGAAAACATCGAGGCGTTCAGTTCCGCGTTCCTTAAGGCCGTCGAATCCGTCATCGACGGCGATGACCTCGTCGAACGCATCCATGTCGATTCGGAAATTTCACTCGATGAAATCACGGATAAATTCATCCGGCTCCTCAATCTGTTCGCCCCGTTCGGACCGCAGAACATGCGGCCCGTTTTTTTGTCCCGGAACCTGCAGGTCGTCGGCACGCCGGGTATCGTCGGCAAGGATCATCTCAAATTCAGGGTGCGGCAGGAGGGGAAAATATTCGATGCGATCGGATTCGGTCTGGGAAGCCTGCGATACCGTCTGACGCCCGGTGAAGCGAATCTGGACATGATATACGTCATCGAGGAAAATATCTGGAACGGCCAGAGCCGCGTTCAGCTTCGCGTGAAAGATTTGCGATAGCCGATTCCGTCATTGATACGAATCATGCGGTATGGACAGCCAATCATTGGACGGATAGAGGTCGGGGTGACGAGCGGTTGGCGGATCGTGAAAATTAACCAGGGACTGATCTGACATGGCCGACGGACCGTACAACTTGTCCTCTTATGTCACGGTCCGGGACGGGGAACCGCTCAGGGCCACATGGTGAAGCGGAGGTTATATGTCATTCGACGAATCGTCAAAAGTGTGGAAAAACGGATCGCTCATAACTTGGAACGAGGCGACGATCCACATGGCCTCGCATGTCGTTCATTACGGGAGCAGTATTTTCGAGGGGATCCGATGCTACAAAAACAAAAGTGGATCCGCCATTTTCAGGCTGAGGGACCACACGGATCGGTTTTTTAATTCCGCCAAAATTTACCGGATGCCGATCCCGTTTACCCGGGACGCGGTCAACGACGCCTGCCGCGAGGTCGTGCGGGTCAATCGATATGACGCGGCCTATATCCGTCCCGTGGCGTACCGCGGCTACGGACAGCTGGGTGTGAATCCGTCGGCCTGCCCGGTCGAGGTCGCCGTCCTGACCTGGAAATGGGGCGCCTATCTCGGCAAGGAAGCGCTCGAAAAAGGCGTGGATGTCAGGGTCTCCTCCTGGAACAGGTTCGCGTCCAACACGGCGCCGACCCTGGCCAAGGCGGGTTCGAACTACATGAACTCGCAACTGATCAAGATGGAAGCGGCCATGGACGGCTATGTGGAGGGGATCGCCCTGACCCCGGAAGGGACGCTCTCCGAAGGCAGCGGCGAGAATCTGTTTCTTGTCCTCAAGGGGAAAATATACACGCCCGACATTTGTTCGGCTATCCTGCCCGGAATCACCCGGGATACGGTCATGACGCTGGCCGCAGGACTCGGATACGAGGTCGTCGAACAGCCGCTGCCCCGCGAGATGCTCTATATCGCCGACGAGGTGTTCTTCACGGGAACCGCCGCGGAAATCACGCCGATCCGTTCGGTCGACAAGATCGAGATCGGCGCAGGGAAACGCGGCCCCGTCACCCGGGCGATCCAGGAGGCGCTGTTCGGGATCATCGCCGGCGATCAAGACGATGCGTTCGGATGGCTCGATTATATTTGATCCAAACACGTTGAATGGCGCTTCCCGGTCCGGGATGAAACGGCAAGCGGCGGACGGATGACAGACAGTGGGCAGCGGGCGAGACCGAATCGAAAAGGAAGGGATTTGTAATCCTGAATCGGTGATTCCTAATTCGTTATTCATGAACCTGGATGAAACAGGGTGCATCGCGCATGAAAGCAAACACAGATGGGTAAGCGGAGAAAAGCGCGCGAATTGGTTTTGCAGAATTTGTATGCGTTCGAGATTTCAGGCAACCCGATCGAGGCCGTGATCGAAGCGCTGAGTCCGTTCGCTTGTGAAGACGAAGAACTCTTTGACTTTGCAGCCGCGCTGCTAAGGAAAACCATTCACAACAGCGAGATCCTGGACCGGCATGTCGTCGAGACCGTGAAGAACTGGAAATTCGAACGGATCGCCCTGCTCGACCGTCTCATCCTCCGGCTTGCGCTCTGCGAGCTGCTCTTTTTCGAGGAGATCCCGCCGAAGGTGACGATCAACGAGGCCATCGATCTGGCG
>DSAP01000112.1 GCA_011046415.1 bacterium
AGCAGCAGCATGCTGATCAGAGTCATGAGGGTACGATTTTTCATTCGGGCTTCTCCTTCTTGTTAAAAACCAGGGTCACGTCGCGCTCGCCCCAGTCCGAACTGGAATGATGTTTGATCGTGAGCGTTTTGCCGGAATCTTCCAGACTGAAGATCTCCGTGATGGACATCTCCCCGCCCTGTTCGAACCGGATGGTCGAGGAGACCGTGAGCCGACCGCCGTCTTCGGAGTACGTCGCGGTCGTCATGCGGGACGAGCCCCAGAATTCCGATTTGCATTCCAGGCCGTCGAGGGTCAGTGTCTCCTCGATGACCAGGTCGTCTTCGTATTCACGCCGAACAATTTTCCGGATGGTGATGTCATCTCCGGTCTGCATGATGACGACCTCTCCTGGAAGAAACTGCGCGCCCATCTCGTCGAGCGTGCTTTTGGTTTCATTGAAAACCCACTCCCCCGAAAAATTCGCCCTGTCTCCTGCGAACAGTGCCGCCGCCATGAAAAACGCCGTCAGGATAACCCACCGTGTCGGAATGCGCATCATGACCCTCCTTTTTGTTGGACTGGATGGATTCAAAATTCTTTCAGCAGCTCGAGCATTTTCCGGTCGAGTTTGTGACCCCTGTAGTCCTCGTATTTCACGTCTTCCCGGTTGCTGTTCAGGACGCCGAAATCGCCTCTGAGATTCCACATCGCATGGCCCCAGCCCGCGTCCTTCCACAGGGAGAGCAGATCGCGCATCCAGGAGAGTGCGACTTCGTGCGGGGTCCGGTTGTAGCATCCCCACTCCCCCACATGCACCGGCACGCCCTTTTGTTCGAGTTTCTTCCAGGGATCGATCAGTTTTTCCCTGAGCACCGGCTTGTCCCAGACCTTCCCGTCGTCTCCCCGAAGCGGCCAGGTGGGCACCGCGAAGGTTTGAAACGCGTCTTCGGGCACCCAGGTCGCCGTATGATGGCTCACGCTCATGGGATCATATCCGCGGGTACTCTGGACGAGCCCCAGATCCACGATGCCGAAAACCGGCGTCCGCCCCACGTCCTTGCCGTCGGCCACGATCAGCCGGTCCGGATCTTCCTCGCGGATGCCGCGGACGAGCGCCCGCACGACCGCGACGTACCGGGTCTCGTCCTCCATCGACGGCGGTTCGTTGATCAGGTCGAAGCTGAGCCGGGAATTGGGGATGCCCTTATACCTTCGCGCAAACACCTTCCAGTGATGAACGGCCGCATCCAGGGCTTTTTGCATGTTTTCGGGCGTATCCTCGAAGAGATCCGCGGGCTCGAGTTCGCGGCCGTTGATGCAGTAGCCCGGCACGCGATGAAAATTGAGATTCACGTGGATGTTGTACTGCCTCCCGAACTCCACCGCTTCGTCGATGTCTTCCAGGATCTCCTCGTCGATCGTGTACCAATCGTCCCGCGAGGACCAGGTCCAGTACGACATGGGGAGGCGGGCGAAATCGAATCCCCACTCCGCCATGATCTCGAAGTCTTCCTCCTCGAATTTGCGCCTGGGCCCCCGCCCCCCGAATTTGGCCAGCAGGTTGAACCCCCGGTATGCAGGGAATACAGGCTTCCGGCCGGATCCGGATCCGGCGAGAACGCGGATCCCTTCCCCGGAGAACGCCAGGGCTCCGGCCAGGCCGCCGGTTTTCATGAAATCGCGTCTTTTCATGGAGGTCCCTCCTGATTTAATCCGCACAAGGGGATTCAGCCTCCAATATATAAAAGATCTGCATCGTAAAAAAGGGCGAATTGCCCTGCGTATCTTTTTTGTAGAGAATCCGATGAGGAAAGAGAGCGAATCGGGAGGCAGGGATCCAAGGGGTATTTGTCACGTGTCACGCGTAACGTGTTACGCGTCACGGCTTTTCTCGTCTCGCGTCACGGCTTTTCCCGTCTCAAGACAGGATCAGCAGGCGGAGAGTCCCCCGATGCCTCCGGAATGCAGGATCGACTCTATCCGATCTCCGAAAGCCTTCCAGGGAACGGCCGTATGTCCTCCAGGCAGAGGTCTCGTTTCATCGATCGTGCAGACGAGCATTCCGGGTTCGCACAGATCGCCGGTGATGCGCCGGAACGCATCCAGAGAAGCGGTATGCCCGGGCATGGGAGTGGCCGTCTGCTTGATTTCGACGGGATAGTACCGTCCGTCGAGCACAAGGATCAGATCCACCTCCAATCCGTCGTGGGAACGCCAGAAGTAAAGCTCAGGCGGATGTCCAAGCGCGATCAGGCGTTTCAGGGTATCCACGACGACCCATCCCTCGAAGAAGGAGCCTCCCATGGAACCGTACCAGAGTGCTTCGGGCGAAGACTGCCTGGAAAAATAGGCGGCCACCGCGGAATCCATGAAATAGATCTTGGGAGACTTGATGAGACGTTTTCCGAAATTCCGGTGGAACGGCTTCAGCAGATAGATCATGTAGGAGGCATCCAGAACATGAAGCCATTGTTTGCATCCCGGCACACTCAATCCGATCGTACGGCTGAGGGCCGACAGGTTCAGCTCCTGTCCGTGTCTGGCCGCGAGGAGCCCGACGAATTGTTCGAACTGTCCCAGGTCCCGGATGCCCTGCAATTGACGGACATCCCTTTCGACATAAGTCCGGAGATAGCTCGAGATCCACAGATTCCTCTGCTCCGGATGGAGGACGACTTCAGGATAACTCCCGTACCAGATCAGATCCTGTATGTTGTGACCGGGATGAACGGCGAGGTATTCTCCGCCGGAAAAGGGGAGCAGGTCGAAGATCGCGATGCGCCCGGCGAGAGAATCGCTGACATTTTTCATGACATGAAACTGCTGCGAGCCTGTCATGAGGAACCTTCCGCCACGGCTCCTCTCGGAATCGATGCGCATTTTCAGCCATGAAAAAAAAAGAGGTACATACTGGATTTCATCCAGGATGACGGGTCGATCGGAAAAACGGTTCAGGAATGTATTGGGATCCTCGGAAGCGAATTGTCTTTCGAGTGGATCGTCGAAAGTGACATAATGGCTTTCTTTTCCGTATTCTTCTCTCAGGAATGTGGTTTTTCCGGACTGGCGCGGACCCGTGATGAGAACGGCCGGAAATGTGCTTCGCGCCTGGTCGACCATTTTTTTCAAGATGCGGTTCACATACATGTGACAAATTTAATCAATTAGTTTAATTTTGTCAACCTTCTTTTTACGGGATTTCAATGTCGCAGATTGTGCATAATGACGGCGTATTTTTTATGTCATCTCGTTCTCACAGTCTCAGAGCGTGCGGAAGAGAAAAATATCCCTCAAACCCCGGATGTTCCTCTTTTCCGGACTCCGGGTGTTTGGCCTTTACCCTTTTCCCCTGCCCCCCAAAGACACCCGGTATCGCGCGGGAAAGACGCGCGGTATCCGGACCGGCAATGCATAAAGGCATTGCACTCCGTTACTTTACAACTTGATGAACTTTCAACTTTATGAACTTTACGAACTTTATGAACTTTATGAACTTTCAACTTTTAACTCCCCCTGGATTCCCGCCTGAAGATCGCGGAAACGACAGGAGGGGCAAGGGTGATCGAGAATCTTCAGGACGGGATCATCGCGGCGGCTTTTCTCGTCACGCGTCACGCGTCACGGCTTTTCCATCGCGCCAGACGAAATTCCCCGCGGATCCTTTCGGAAGAATCCGCGGGGATTGTCCTCTTACTCTCCGATCCGGAATTCCTTCTTCGCCAGCAAATCCCCTGCGGCCGACAGGACATCGACGGTCCATGTCCCCGCCCATTCCGGGATGATTCGTTTCGAACTCCAGGTCCGCCACGATTCCGCCCCGACGTGCAGGACGATTTGCGCCTTTTCCACCCCATCGAATTTCCACACATGGCGGATGGAGGTCGTGTCCGGGGCGCCGGACAGGCGGGTGAAACAGTAGACCCGTTCGACGGAGACCGGAAATTCCGTCCCCGATCCGACAGGTTGTCTGTCCTCCACGGACGTGCACAGGACGATCTCATCGACCCGGAACCCCTCCTCCCCGCCCGCGAAACCGGCCCCGATAATCAGGAGCGACAGACACATCGTGATCCAGATTCTCTTCATCAGGATTTTTCCCTTCTTTTGTGAGATGGCATGGATCCCAAACCGGCCGCCGCCTTCTTTCCGGCCCGCGCGTCACATGGGACGATCGGGTCCGCGGCGTCTTCGGGAAAATCGGCACGAATCGTTCCCCCACGGCCCCTGTCCCCTGCGCAGGAACAGGATGGGGAACGTGAATGGATGGAGATTCTTCCCGCTATTCCGCCCGTCCGTAGATCTCGGTCAGGTCGGATAAGAACCGGGCATGATTCCCGTTGAGCAGACCGGGTAGGAGTTTCCACCGCCAGTTACCCCCCGGCGCCGAAGGATTGTTCATGCGGTCTTCGACGCCGAGATTCAGCACGTCCTGCACGGGAAGGATCACCGTGTCGGCCGGTGATGACAGGGCCAGCCGCATCAGCACCTCCGGCGCCTCCGGGGAGGGAAAGGTGCGTCCGGCATAGCGAAACAGGTTGCGTTTCTCCTCCTCCGTGGCATCCCGCTCGAACCAGCCCCTCACCGTGTTGTTGTCGTGCGTCCCCGTGTAGAGGACGGAATGACGCGGCACATTGTAGGGGATATAGGGGTTCTTCGCCACGTCCCCTCCGAACGCGAATTGAAGCACCTTCATGCCGGGCAGGTTGAATTGTTCCATCACCCGGACGACATCCGGGGTGATCACGCCGAGATCCTCCGCGAAGATGGGCAGATCGGGACAGATTTCCCGCAGCTTCGCGAGAAACTCGGCCGCGGGGGCGGGCACCCATCTGCCGTTCACCGCGGTCTTCTCATCCGCGGGCACCTCCCAGTAACCCACCAGCCCCCTGAAATGATCGATGCGGACATAATCGAACTGCCGGATGTTGTGCAGGACCCGGTCGATCCACCACCGGTAATTGGACGCCCGGAGCGCCTCCCAGTCATAGACCGGATTCCCCCAGAGCTGGCCTGTCGCGCTGAAATAATCCGGCGGACAGCCCGCCACGAAGCGGGGTTGTTTCTCGGAGTCGAGTTTGAAAATTTCGGAATGCGACCACACATCCACACTGTCGCGCGCTACGTAGATGGGGATGTCCCCGAGAATGCGGACGCCCTTTTCGCGGCAATACGCCTTCAGATCCGTCCATTGGCGGAAGAAAATATATTGCAGGAATTTCGCCCGGCGCACGGTTTCGGAAAGGGTTTCCCGCAACTCCGAGAGGGCGTCCTGATTCCGGTCCCGGATTTCTTTTGGCCAGTCCGTCCAGACCCGCCCCCCGAAATGAGTCTTCAGCGCCGTGAAAAGCGAGAAGGGTTCGAGCCAGGCGCTGTTTTGCTCGCAGAACCCGAGGAAGGCTTCGGACTGCCCCCTGTCCCTGAACCGGGTGAACGCCCGGTCGAAGAGCGCGTTCTTGAATCGGATGACCTCTTCATGACGGATCTGATTCGTGGAATTCTCCGGGACGTCATCCAGATCGGAGGGGGCGAGCAATCCATCCTCCACCAGCCGGTCCGGACTGATCAGGAGCGGATTCGCGGCGAAGGCCGAGACCGACAGATAGGGAGAATTATCCGTCGCGGGGTCGGTCGGATTGAGGGGCAGGATCTGCCAGAACCTCTGCCGGGCCGTGCTCAGGAAATCCGCGAACCGGTATGCTTCCGGTCCGAGATCGCCGATCCCGTAGCGGGACGGGAGCGAGGAAACATGCAGCAGAATGCCGCACCCGCGCTGATTCATGCATAACTCCTGTGATGCGTGACGCATCGCCTGACTGAGATCGGACACACGCTTTACAACCTCCTTTAACGAAAATCATTTGTTCTATTGACTCTCGTCCATCTTGACTTCCGTCGAAAGATGCCGGAACCAGGTCCAATACAATCCCGCAGAAAGCAGCACCAGAATCGAGGAAAGCCACGCCAGATTATCCCACCGTTTCATGATGATCATCATCATGGTGAGGAACAGCACGATCTGCCAGGGCACGGCGAAGAGGATGGAGAGCTTGTCCCGCCTGTTTTCCGAATCCACCTTTCCCTGCACCTCCGGGGAGAGTACGCGACGGATCGGTCCCCAGAATCCGAACGGGCGCGTCCGCCGGTAGAAATCTTCCAGGACGGGCTTCGGCGTGGGCGGCGTCAGCAGGGTCCCGATCACCGTACCCGCCAGGGAAATGCCTGCGGCGAAAAGAAACGACATGTATTCCGCCACGTCCGGGAACACCGTTTTCTGGACGATCGCGGCGGCCATGCCCGATACCATGCCGACGGCGAATCCATAACCGTTGAGACGCCACCAGTACCATCGGAGGAGCATCGGAATCAGAAGCCCCGCGCCGATCGACATGGTGATCCATCCCCAGATGTCGTTGATGTTCCGGATGAACAGCGTGAAGAAAAGGCCCAGGACCACGATGAGGATGGACGCCCCGCGGCTGTGGCGCATGAGTTCCCTGGGTGAGGCACCGGGTTTGAGATACGCCTGGTAAATATCCTTGACCCAGTATGCCGCGCCGGCGTTGACGGTCGAGTCGAACGTGGACATGGCCGCGGCGATCAATCCGGCGATCAACAGGCCCCGGATCCCGGCGGGGACCCTCTGATTGACCACGACGGGCAGCACCTTCTCAGGATCTCCGATCACGCCCCCCTGCGTGCCCAGCGCGATGCCGAGCATGGCGATCGCCGCGATGAACGGCCAGCGGAAGGAGAGTAAAAAGGTCCAGAACAGGGACAGCAGCCCGCAGGACCGGTCGTCCTTGGCCGCCATGTACCGCTGCAACATGTAATTGCCGGTCCCGCCCGACCCTTCGATCGTCGTCTTGAAGAGATAAAACAGCACGGCGATGCCGAACAGCCGGTAGATGGAATAGGCGCTTCCGGCGGGCAGGTCGAGTTTCCAGGGCGGCACGACATGCGTCCACGCCTGCCGGGTCGTCTCCACGGCCTGGAAGGTGCCGTCTCTCATCGGGATGGAAACCAGGAAGGTTTCGGGGAGGGAGAAACGGGTGACGGCCAGCACGCAGACATACACGATCGTCCCGAAAATGAGGACGCCCTGAAACACATCGGTCCACACCACGCCGTACAGGCCGCTGGCCACCGTGTAGATCATGGCCAGGACGATCATGAGCGTCGCGGCCCAGAATTCCGAGGATAAGCCGAACATGTCGGGAATGCCGAGGAATTCACCGACGAATTTGCCCGAACCGATGGCGAAATAGGTGATCATGGCCACCACCATGATGATGGAGGAAACGGCCGCGATGAGGCGGGCGATGTCGCCCTCCCTCCCCTTCCCGAACCGGATCCGCATCCATTCGGCCAGGGTCATGACGCCGGCGCGCCGGTTCCACTTGCCCATGAAAATCATGAGAAACGCCATGATGAGGGTCACGCCTCCGCGGATCTCGATGAAGAATCCCGTGGCGCCCAGGGCGAAGATGAATGCCGTGTTGATCATGGTGCCGCTGATATCCAGATTCGAGGCCATGCCCGAAGCGCCCAGGGCCCACCAGGGAAGACGGCGATTGCCCAGGAAATAGGAATCGATGCCCGCCGACGCTTTCTTCTGGAGCGTGACTCCCGTCACCACGATGGCCGAGAGATAAATCACCACGATCGCATAATCCAGATAACCCATGTGTCCTCCCCTGACAGATGATCATGAACGGATTATTCGGTATCCACGGGAATGTTTACCGCATCAGCACGATTTTCCCGGAACCGACGAGAGATCCGCAGCGGACACGGCAGAGATAGAGGCCGGACGGCGCGGGGCGTCCCGTCCCGTCCCGGCCGTCCCAGCGCACGACATGCGTCCCCGGGGTTTGCCGGCTCTCCGCCAGCCGCCGGATGCGCCGGCCGGCGGCGTCGAAAATCTCGACGGAGACCGCGCCTTCGACGGGCAGGTCATACCGGATCACGGTCATGGCGTTGAACGGATTCGGATAGGCGGGATAAAGCCGGAACCGTCCCGGGCGCTGTGCCGCATCCTGTCGCGGGACGCGGACCCGGAGATCCGGCAGAGCCACCCGCTCTTCCCGGAGGGAAATCGTATAAACCGCGGCGCCGTAGGGCTCGAGCGGGATGCGCAGCGTGTCCAGTTCCCGGCCCGAAACCCGGACGGAGGCATTCTCATAGAGATTGTTGAGAAAACAGGCGTCGTCCGCCCGGATCGGCGGATCGAATTCGCACCACGAATCCCTGACCGTAAGGACGGAAACGGTTTTCGGGTTGGCGGAGAAATTGATCACGACCAGGCCGTTCTGATTGGGAAAAGGACGCCCGAAGGCATACACCGAGGGATCCGACACGTCCAGGGGGACCTGGACGGAAGGATCGCCCCCGTCGATGCGGCCGTTCCCGTCCAGATCCTCGAACTGGCGCCGGAAGGCCGGAAACTGCGCCCGGATCTGCGCCAGCTTCTGATAATGGGGCGCGAGCACCCCGGCCGCCGGATTCGCCCAGTCCACGATCGCACGGGCGCGATGATCCTTGTCGCCGCCCATGCCCTGCCCCATGCCCGTCTCCTGTCCCTGATAGATCATGGGAATCCCGGTCGCCGTGAACAGGGCGGCGGAGACCGGAAGTGTCCTCTCGATGCTCCCGTACCGGTAGGCCACCCGGTCCTCGTCCTGATTCTCGAGGAAGCGGAGA
This sequence comes from bacterium, assembly GCA_011046415.1. Taxonomy (GTDB): domain Bacteria; phylum Zhuqueibacterota; class QNDG01; order QNDG01; family JABMRT01; genus DSAP01. The sequence goes on from DSAP01000112.1 coordinate 8,683, forward strand.
AAATAGCTGTTGGGGCCGGGACGGTATCCGGCGTTGTACAGCCTGTCGTCGAGCTGGTGGATGGAAGGATAGCGGAGGATCGCGTCCTTGAACCGCCAGTCGTATCCGAGATCCATACCGCCGCCCCGGTCGGCGTACTGCGACTCGGTGCCGATCCCCGTGCCGTCCGTCTCGCCGAGGAGCAGGATGTCGGCCTTGGCCCTTCGAAGCGCCTCACGGAGCGGCCTGTCGAAATGGTGGACGCCGTAACGCCGGTGCGATCCCCAGTACACATCGAAACGAAATCCGTCGATGTCGTATTCCCGGAGCCAGTGCGTGTAGACGTCGAGCATGTACCGCCGTGATTCGGCGTTCTCCCAGTCCCAGTTGAGCAGAGCGTCCGAAAAGGCGGAATAATAGACGATCCCGTCGGAAGAAACGGACTGGCCCAGGCCGTTGTCGTTGTGCGGGATGATCGCGTGCTGATAGAAATCATGATACCGGCTGAAGGGGCCGTTCGCCCGGGCATCGAGGGCGATGGGATGCGAACGGCTCGAATGGCTCGGGGTCACATCGAGGATGACGCGGAGCCCCAGGTCGTGCGCGGACCGGACGAAATGGGAGAAATCCGCCTCCGTGCCGTATACCGGTTCGACCCGGTAAAAATCCCGGATATTGTATCCGATGTTCCATCTCCGGTCGAGTTCCCCCTCCACATCCATCACGGGGAGCAGCCAGATCACGCCGAATCCCATGTCCCGGATGTGGTCGAGCCGTTCGGCCGCGGCGCGAAGGGTCCCTTCGGCCGTGAAGGACCGGACGAAAAGGCAGTAGATCTGCGCGTCCCGCACCCAGGCCGGCACATCGGCCGGACCCGGGATGAGGACCCCGCCGTCCGGGCGGACCGTGAAGAAATTCACGGTCTGTCCGGCATGCCCATCCGGATCCGTCGCGACGAGCCGGAGGGCGTAGTCGCCCGGCAAAACGGGTACGGAGATCGTGAACGTGGAATCCCGGATTCCCCCGATACCCGGGATTCTTTCGGGATTCAAAGGCTGATTCGCCCAGGCATAGGTCACCGGATCGCCCTGCGGATCGTTCGCCCGGCCGGTCACGCGGATCCCGTCTCCGGTCCGTTCGAACCGGATTTCCGGATCCGGATACCGCGGCTCGGGATAGTACAGCCTGAGCGTGTCCGAAACCGTCACGGCGCCGGAAGAATCCGTCGCGACCGCCACGAACCGGTTCATACCGAACCCGAGCGTCACGGCAACCTCATAATCACGCTCCCGGCCCGCAGACAGGGAATATGCGCCCGCGTCGATCTGTTCCAGGCGGACGTCGTCCACCCGGGTATGCGCCATGCCCACGCGGAACCGGACCGTTCTGGAGGCGGCCAGGACATCGTCATGGGACGGCGTGATGAAATAGATGTCATCGTTGAGCAGCGTGAACCGCGTGGAATCGACCGTGGTCCGGCCGGAGGCGGTCTGCAGCGTGATCACGACCCGATGCGCGCCTCCGGACAGGCCGGCGAGCGGACAGACGACGAGGGACAATGAATCGTCGTAGAAATCCGTGAAGGATACCGGATCCCGGCCGTCGAAACGGATCGTGGACGCATCCGGAAGGACCGAATCGGAGTCCGCGGTAAATGCGCCGAAGACGAGTCTGGCGTCCGAGTCCGTGACCACCGATCCGTCTTTCGGGGAAATCTGAAACAGGAACGCCTCAAACGGGGTGATCAGGGAATTGTTGTTGTCCGCCGTGTTGATCCGCGGGTTGAGCGGATCCGTGATCCAGCGATAGGATGTGCCGGAGGCGTCGGCGTGTTCATGAAACTTATAGTCGTAGGTGGAGCCCGCGACGAGGGGGACGATGCAGACATAACAGCCCGGCGAATCGGCCCATGTCATGCGCGACGGGGCGTCCGGATGGATGAATCCGGCGATATTGGGCCCCCAGTCGTTGAACGATCCGGGGAGGAAGGCGCGCACGGTCCCCGCGGAAGGCGTATGCCGGAAGGTGACGCGCACCGTCTCCCGGGCGGAGGCGGTCATGGCCAGGAGTGCGGAAAGACAAATCAAACCTGTACGCATCATCGGTGTCGAATCTCCCCGCCTCTCAGGCGCCTTCCCGGATGATCCGGTTCCGGCCACGGGACACCTGTCTCCGTCGAGAGGTTCCGTTTACCGGCCCCCGGCCGCCTCGGATCATTTCATCAGGAACAGTTTCAGGCTTTGGCTGCTCTGCATATTCATGCCGTCCACGGTCAGCCGGCAGAGATACACACCGCTCGAAACAGCCCGCCCCGTCCTATCCGTGCCGTCCCAGACCGCCTG
>DSAP01000182.1 GCA_011046415.1 bacterium
CCAGTTTGAATTCTTTGCTGTACTTTCGTCGTGAATTGTTCGATGACATTTGGACACCTCCTGTTAAGAATAACAAGTTAATAAAGTCTTAACTTCGTGTCCATTTAAATATAACAACTCCATGATCCCTCATTTGCACCGAGAGGGGCTATTAGCATTAGAGATTTCGGAGCTTACTGGTAGCACGTCCACCGATGATGTGTCCCGTATATTAGAAAGGCTGGAAGGTCCAGCACCACTAGGGAGTCCACCAGATACAGTACTTGCAACAAGTATGGTTAGCCATGGTGTAGATGTGGACCGATTCAACGCCATGATTTTCTATGGAATGCCCCGCCAGAATGCTGAATATATTCAAGCTTCAAGCCGCGTCGGCCGCAGTCACGTGGGAATCGTGTTTGCTTGCCTTCATCCTGTCCGTGAACGAGATCGGAGTCACTATGCGTACTTTATTAAATTCCATAAGTTCCTGGGGCAATTGGTCGAACCGGTGGCTATCAACCGCTGGTCAAAGTTTAGTGTCAATCGGACGCTGCCGGGTTTGTTCATGGCTGTGCTCCTTCAACTTGTGGCTAACCGTTCTAGGGAGAGCAATCCCAACCGGTATTACATGGTAGATTTTGTAAGAGGCAAGGTAAGCGACGGCAGTCTTCGGTCAGAACATTTCATTCCTATATTGGAGGACGCCTACGACGTTCAAAATCCAACAACCCCAGGAGAGATAGCGTTCCGTGACGAAATATACCTGCGCGTGCGCCAATACTTAGACTGGATTCTGAGTCCGACTGCTGGGTTGAATTTTGTTTCAGATGTTCTAATTCCGAAACCGATGCGAAGCCTTCGGGATGTGGATGAGGCTATTCCCATCGAATTGGACTCCCTCGGTTCACAATGGACAGCCCGCACTGGTGGGCGATAGTGGAGACTGGCTATGTCGAGGACTATGTACCGTGGGAAGCAGCAGGTTTTGTTCAACTACCTGCCCAATCGCACATTTGACTTCGAGCGAGTTGGGGCTATAGCTCGTGTTGTGGGTGTTCGTGGAGACCCACGAACAGACTTAAATGCGCTGGTTCTCTTGCACAGGATTGCTGATGAGGCTCGTGCTTGGCAGGAAGAGTTTAGGCCTGCTTTGCGAGATGACGTATTTCGGCAACCTGACCGCTTTGTTCTTCTCGATCCGAGATGTGTGCAATCAGAACTATTCCCGAAAGTGCTTTGGTGCCAGAACAGTGAGTGCGGGTGCGTCTTTGATTTCCGTTACCGCGACTCTTTGCCACATCAATGTCCTTCGTGCCATCAAGGACGGCTTGTTCAATTGCGCTTCGTAAAGATTCATCGCTGTGGGGCATTACAGCCTCTGCTACCGCCGCGCTGCCAGCAGTGCCGTACTTCGAACCACATGTCTTTAGACACACGAAACAGCGAGAGGATATCCAATTTTCGGTGGGTCTGCCGTCAATGCAACACTGCCCTCAGTCTTTTCGGAGGGTATTGTAATGAGTGTCAGTGGCCAGATCGTACACTCCGAGGAATGGACATAGAAGTGCACCGCGCAGGTCGCACTTTTTACGCGCACACGACCGTGCTCCTTAACAACCCTCACCGCAGGTTAGACGGGTTCTTCAGTATTACAGAGTGGCCAGCTATCGCTGCAGCAAAGTTCCTCTGTATGCCAGAAGTTGCGAATCAGACCTTAACCAATTACGGACCAAATGCTCCCGAATCTCAAAGTACTTTAAGCCCTGGGCTGTCCGGGGCAGATTTAGACGAACTCATGCGCCATCAGGCGTGCGGCGAACTGACACCGGATGAATTCGTTCGTGAAATGCAGAACCTACGTGAACAGCGGCAACAGGAACAACATGCGAGTTCACCTATCGGCATTGTCCAAAGCCTCTCACAGCGTACCGGGGTACCTTGGCCGATCTGGCAACATGCTGGCCAGGAAATGTTGGAGGCAATTATGCCCATGGAAACTGGTCGCCCAACGGAGCTTGACCTTGGAAATCCGAGCGAACCGAGTGCTCAAATTGCACAGCAGATGGGTCTTTCCCGTATGGTTTTAGTATCGGATTATCCGATCATTACTGCAACATATGGATTCAGTCGTGCCGAATATCGACCCAATCAGTGCCGACTAAATCCTTTCCCTGCTCACCCAGATCATGGAGGGAAATTCCCCATTTTTGTCGACCAAGTTCAAGCTGACGCACTATTGCTCAGTCTGAACCCATACCGTGTTATCGCTTGGCTCGAGCAGAACGGTTGTCAGCCTGCAATTCCGGTTGGGACCGATCAAAATCTTGCCCGGAGGGCTTACTTCATTCAACTTCTCAGTGACACTCCCCTGAGAGAGACCATACCGGCAGATTGCCGAGAAGCTCGCATGGTCTTTGGTCTGTTGCATACACTTAGCCATCTTTCAGTTCGCCAAGCAGCTTTGCTGTGTGGACTAGACCGCACAAGCTTGTCCGAATACCTCCTTCCCCGAGCACTCACATTCGCACTCTATTGTAATCATCGTTTCGGCGCAACCATCGGCGCACTCACAGCATTGTTCGAGCAATCTCTTGCCGAGTGGCTGAATGCGGTCAAAGAAACAAGGCGTTGTGTGTACGACCCCGTGTGTCGAGACCGATCCAGCAACTGCCATGCGTGTACTCATCTAGCAGAAACTAGCTGTCGCTTTTTCAATCTTAACCTCAGCCGCGCATTTCTATTTGGTGGCCGTGATGCAGAGCTGGGTGACATATCAGTTGGCTACCTTGATCCTTCGTTACGATGAATGGCGCAATGAATGTCACAACCAATAATTCTGTCGAGTTGGTAATGACAGTGCCTGAACCGCATGGCACACTGCACGACTACCATGCGCGGTGTCGCACAACTCTTGGTGTTCTAGCTCAACTCCTGGCTCAGGCCAAGCGTCGTGTCATTATTGGTGCACTGTTCATTCAATCCAGCCAGGAACTGGCGGATGGGGTTGTCGCTGATGCTGTACAGTCTGCTTTGCGGCGTGGCGTATGTGTGGAGTTCCTCAGCACTGGCCCAAGCTTACTGGCCGTCGAACGGGATCGCTTACTACAAGAAACCTCTGGTAATCTGCAACTTTTCCAGCCATCCGCTAATCTGATTAACGAGCATAAGCTTGGTTCTCATGCCAAATTCTGTGTGGCGGATGGCAAATCGGCTTACATTGGGAGTGCCAATCTGACGGGTCCGGGATTGTCGGGGCAATTGGAACTCGGGGTGCTTGTGCACGGTGAGATTGCACGCCAGATCGAGCAGTTTTGGGATTACGCAGTTGAAAACGGCCTTTATGTTTGTGTTACATAATTGTTGCACACGCAGCATGGTAAAGCGGAAAAGGCTGACGTTACTTCCGCCTCTTCGGAAGTGGCATGCTCTTTGATAACCCTCTGATATTGAAGGTCTTCGGTTAACCGCCGGAGAAAGAGAACGGTTATGAAGAGGGTTGCACACGGGGAGCACATGAAGGTCTTGGATCGAAGGAGATTTCGGGCCTTTGCCATTTATGATATTTTTTCGAAATCCCGTGTACACAACCGGTCCGCCGGGCGTGCGGACCGGCCTTTCCCGGCAAATCCTATAAAACGGGAGCACATCATGAAAAAATCCATCGCCTTCTCTCTCCTCCTGTCCACAGGCCTCCTCGCGGCGCAGCCCTGGTCGGCCGATCACGGAGACTGCACCTGCCGGAACCCCGTGCTGTTCGCGGTCAATCCGAATGTCTCCAAAGCGGCGGGTATGGGGATTTTTCGTTTTTCCGGGTCGAACCCGAAAACGAAAGACAGGGAAACCGGCACGGGGATCGTTGAAAGGATTTTCCGCCGAATGCGCGGAAACATGAAACGGGGTCTCAACATGAGACAGTCTTCATCCTCCATGACTTTCTAAGGTCTTATTTTATTTAAGAAAATTAGTTGCTTATTCAGCTCCGATGTGTTACATTAGCCTGTCTCAAACCGGACACTTATCGCGGAGCTCTATTTGAAAACCATTCGCGTGGGCGTTATCGGAACCGGTCATCTGGGCCGGTATCACGCCCTGAATTATGCGCAGATCCCGGAAGCCGAACTGATCGGCGTCGCGGACCTGGATCCCGCCCGCGCCGGGCGGGTCGCACGCGAGAGCCGGAGCCGGGCCTTCCAAACCCTTACCGAATTGCTTTCCGAAGTAGACGCCGTGTCCGTGGCCGTGCCTACGGACGCCCATTTTGATGTGGTCCGCACCGTGTTCGAGTCCGGAAAACACGGCCTGGTCGAGAAACCCGTGACCCGGACCGTCCCGGAGGCCGATGAACTGATCCGTCTGGCCGGGGAGAAACGGCGGGTGTTCCAGGTCGGCCACATCGAGCGGTTCAATCCCGCACTCTCCGGACTCGACCGCACACGGATCCATCCCCGGTTCATCGAGGCGCACCGGCTGGCGCCCTTCAATCCGCGGGGCACCGAGGTCGCCGTGATCCTCGATCTGATGATTCACGACATCGACGTCGTCCTCAGCCTCGTACAGGCCCCCGTCGCCTCGGTGGATGCCAGCGGCGTGGCCGTGGTCTCGGATTCCGTCGACATCGCCAATGCGCGCATCCGGTTCGAAAACGGGGCCGTGGCGAACCTGACGGCCAGCCGTATTTCCCAGAAGAAGATGCGCAAGATGCGCCTTTTCCAGAAAGACGCCTATATTTCCGTGGATTTCGACGGGAAATTTTCGGAGATCTATCAGCTCGAATCCGGTGCGGCGGAGGCGGACATGGTACTCGGTGAAATCGGCACGGGCGACCGGAAGAAGCGGATCCTCTACCGCAAGACCGAGGCCCCGGACACCAACGCCCTCCGGACGGAACTCGAGGCCTTCCTCGCCGCCGTCCGCGGGGACCCTTCCGGCGGGGTGACCGGCCGGGAAGGACGCGAAGCCCTCGTCGTCGCCCAGGCCATCCTCGAGAAGATCGGGGCGGGATGATGATAAAAACCGGTTCGGTTTATGGGCGGAGCGAAGGCAGTGCGTTCGTGATCTTATACCAAGAAAGCCGGGCGGAGGATGGAGCCGGGAGGGGATGTCCGATACAGGCAGCCGTTTTCTCCCGTCCGGATCATCGAATCAACGGAGGATGATGGAAGCGTCCAAAGCCGGGACGGCGGTTCGTCCGAAAATCCTGATGATCGCGGGCGAGGCATCGGGCGACAGCCGCGGCGCGGAGCTGATCCGGGCGATCCGGAAGAAGGTGCCGGAAAGCGTGTTCTTCGGCATCGGCGGAGACCGGATGGCCGGGGCGGGCATGGAGATCAGACGCCATGTGCGCGAGACGGCATTCCTCGGGTTCTTGGAGGTGATCCGGCATCTGCCCTTCATCCGGCGCGTGTTTCGCGAGATGACCCGGTTCCTGGACGAGAGGAATCCGGACCTGGTGATTCTCGTCGACTACCCGGGATTCAATCTGCGGTTCGCCGGCATCGCGAAGAAACGGGGATTCCGAGTCGTCTATTATATCAGTCCGCAGATCTGGGCCTGGGGCGGGGGACGCATCCGAAAGATCCGAAAAACCGTGGATCACATGATCGTCGTGTTTCCGTTCGAGGAATCATTTTACGGCCGGGCCGGCGTGCCCGTGACCTTCGTCGGCCATCCGCTCACGGATACGTTTCACGTGGAGGAGACCCGGGAGTCTTTTTTCGCCTCCCTGGATCTGGACGCAGGAGGCAAAACGCTCGGGCTGCTTCCCGGGTCCCGAAAGCAGGAGGTCCGGCGCCTGCTGCCGGAGATGGTCGGGGCCGCACGGATTCTGAAGACGCGGATACCCGGACTGCAGTGCGTGGTGGGACAATCGCCCACGCTCTCCGACGAGGATTATGCGCCTTTTCTGTCCGGGACGGACATCCGGGGCGTACGCGGGAGAACCCATGCGCTGATGCGTCACTGCGACGCACTGGCCGTGGCCTCCGGGACCGCGACGCTCGAGGCCGCGGTCGCCGGGACGCCGATGGTCGTGGTGTATAAAATGGCCCCGCTCTCGTACCGGATCGGGAAGCGCCTCGTCCGGGTCGAACACATCGGACTCGTGAACATCGTCGCCGGGCGCCGGCTCGTTCCGGAACTGATTCAGTCCGGGGCTCGCTCCGAAAGAATCGCCGGGACCCTGTGGCCGCTGCTCGTGGAGGAAGATCCGATCCGGTTCATGCGCGAGGGGCTCCGCGAGACGGTCTCCCGGCTCGGGGAGCCGGGGGCGGCGGACCGCGCGGCGGATGTGGTTGTTCGCTTCCTGGGGGGCGCGGACAAAGGATGATCGCGCTCTGGAAAAAAAGGGGCGTCTCGGCGCTTCTCTTTCCCTTTTCCCGGATCTACGGGGGTGTCGTCGCGGTCCGGAACCGCAAGTATGACCGGCATCGAGACCGGACGGCCCGTCTCCCGGCACGGGTGATCAGCGTGGGGAACATCACGGTGGGGGGTACGGGAAAGACGCCCCTCGTGATTTTTCTGGCTGAACGGCTCCAGAAGCGGGGGCATGGGGTGGCCGTGCTCAGCCGCGGATACGGCCGGATGACACGGCACGTACACGCCGTGCCGGACGGGCGCGATGCACCGGCCGATCCGGCTGAATCCGGAGACGAACCCGCGCTCATGGCACGGCGGCTCGACGGGATTCCCGTCGTCGTCGGAAAAGACCGCGTCTCCGCCAGCCGGATGTGCATCCAGCGGTACGGATCGGACATGCTCATTCTCGATGACGGATTTCAACACCGCCGTCTCGGCCGTGACCTGGACATCGTGGTGATCGATGCGCGCGAACCCTTCGGGAACCGGTGGCTGTTGCCGGCGGGTCCTTTGCGGGAACCCCTGTTTGTCCTCTCCCGCGCCGGAGCCGTCGTGCTCAGCCGTTCCGATCAGGCCGGCGCCGGTCTGGAGGAAATTATCCGGGAGATTCGCCGCCGGACCGCGGCGCCGGTTTTTCTTGCCCGGCACCGCGCCAGAGACTGGATCGGGATTCCGGAGAACGGGACGCTTCCCCTCGAAAGTCTGGCGGGGCGGTCCTGTTTCGCGTTTTCCGGCATCGGCCATCCGGATGCGTTCCGGGAGACGCTGCGGGAAACCGGGGTGGATATCGCAGCATTCCTGCGCTATCCCGATCACCACCGGTACCGGGAAAGGGATCTGAAGCGCGTCCTCAGGGAGGCGGAAAAACACGGCGCTTCAGCCATCCTGACGACCGAGAAGGACGGGGTCCGGATCCCCCGGTTCTGGTGTCCACGCATTCCCGTCTACGCCTTGCGGATCGATTTCGAACTGATGGATAAAGAGGACGATCTGATCCGGATGATTGAAAAAAAAGAACGCTTTAGGGAGGAAATCCATGCCGAAAAAACGGATTATGGTGGTGGATGATGAAAAACATATCCGCCTCCTCGTACATGATATCCTGACGCAGAGCCGCGAATACGGTTTCGTCGAGGCGTCGAGCGGCGAGGCTTGCCTGAGAAAACTGAAAGAAAACGGCGCAGACCTGGTTCTGCTCGATTATCAGATGGGCGGCATGGACGGCAAGACCACACTCCGTGAGATCAAGCAGCGGTTTCCGGATCTGCCCGTCATCATCATGACCGCGCACGGGACGATCGAGCGTGCGGTCGACACCATGAAACTCGGCTCCTATGACTTCCTGACCAAGCCTTTCACGGCGGAGCGTCTCCGCGTCACGGTGAAGAATGCCCTGACGGCCAGCGCGATGCGTGCCGAAGTCCGGTCTCTGCGTGCGGAGGTCCAGAACCGGTTTCGAATCGAAAACATCATCGGCCAGAGCGGTGGGATGGAGGACGTATTCCGCGCCGTCGAGAAGGTCATCGACAGCGATGTCACCGTGCTCATCCAGGGCGAGAGCGGCACGGGAAAGGAACTGATCGCGCGTGCCATCCATAATCAGTCCCAGACCCGCAAGGATAAACCCTTCGTCGCGGTCAACTGCACGGCGCTTCCGGAGTCCCTGCTCGAGAGCGAATTGTTCGGCCACGAAAAGGGGGCGTATACCGGCGCCGTGGCCCGCCGGATCGGCAAATTCGAGCTGGCCAACGAAGGCACGGTCTTTCTGGATGAAATCGGGGACATGAGCCAGCCCATCCAGGCCAAGATCCTGCGGGTTCTCCAGGAACGGGAATTCGAACGCCTCGGCGGAAATCAGCGGGTCAAGGTGAATATACGCCTGATTTCCGCGACGAACAAGAATCTCTGGGAACTCGTCCAGAAAGGCCTGTTCCGGGAAGATTTGTTTTACCGGATCAGCGTCTTCCCCATCAAACTGCCGCCGCTGCGTGAACGGCGGGACGACATTCCCATCCTGTCCGCCCATTTCATCAAACGGTACGGGGCCCGTGAAAAGAAGACCATCGAGAACATCCATCCCGATGCGGTGAAAATCCTCATGCGATACCACTGGCCGGGCAACATCCGGGAACTCGAAAACACCCTCGAACGCGCGGTAGTGATCGCAGGTTCACCGGAGATCCAGGTGAACGACCTGCCTCCGCATATCGTCGCCATCGGGGAAGAACGGCCCGCCCTGTCCGATGAGACCCTGCCCCAGTGGATCGAACGGCTCGAGATCGAGATTCTCAAGAAGACCCTGCTTGAATTCGAGGGGAACATTTCAAAGGTCGCGAAAAAACTGGGTATCGGCCGCGCGACCATTTACAGGAAGGCCAAGAAATACAATCTGCCTTTTACCCAGAGCGGACCGTAGGGTCTGTTTGAATGATGATGAAACGAGGATTCCGGCAGGATTTGATGTATGGTATATGAATCGGATTTTCTGGTCATCGGCAGCGGCATCGCCGGCCTGAGTTTCGCCCTGAAGACCGCGGATCACGGGTCGGTCGTCATCATCACCAAAAAACAACGGGCCGATACCAACACCAACCGGGCCCAGGGCGGAATCGCCGCGGTCTGGGGGGATGACGATTCCTTCGAACTCCATATCCGGGACACGCTCGAGGCCGGAGTCGGCCTCTGCCACCCGGATGCGGTGAGCCGGATCGTCCACGAGGGGCCCGCGAGCATCCGCGCGCTTCAGGCATGGGGCGTCCGGTTTTCCGAGAGCGATGCCGTCCCCGGGCGGCTGGATCTCGGCCGGGAAGGCGGCCACAGCCGAAACCGGATCGTACATGCCAAAGACCGGACCGGCATGGCGCTCGAGCAGGCCCTTCTCGACCAGGTCAGGCGGCATCCGCAGATCCGGTTTTTCGAGAATCAGTCCGCCGTCGAACTGATCACCGAACATCACCTGACTGGGCTGCGGGCGGAAACGGGCTTGCACTGCTGGGGGGTATATGCGGCGGACGGCGAGACCGGAGAAATCCATACCTTCCTGTCACGCAAGACATTGCTCTCGACAGGCGGGGCGGGCCGGGTCTATCTGCACACCACGAACCCGGAAATCGCCACCGGCGACGGCGTGGCCATGGCCTGGCGGGCCGGTGCGGCCGTGGCCAATCTCGAATTTTTCCAGTTCCATCCGACCGCCCTGCATCATCCTGAAGGCGGGTCTTTCCTGATTTCCGAAGCGGTGCGCGGATTCGGGGGCGTACTCAGGACGCAGGACGGCGAGGCCTTCATGAAGCGGTATCATGTGCAGGCCGATCTCGCGCCGCGCGACGTGGTGGCGCGGGCCATCGACGCCGAGATGAAGCGCCGCGGGGATCCGTGCGTGTATCTCGACGTGACCCATCTTCCCGCCGACCAGATCCGCGACCGGTTTCCCACCATCCATGAGACGCTTCTGTCTCTGAAACTCGACATGACTCACGAACCCGTACCGGTCGTTCCGGCGGCGCATTATCTCTGCGGTGGTGTGTGTACGGATCTCTCGGGACGGAGCACCATCCGGCACCTGTATGTGACCGGAGAGACGGCGTGCACCGGCGTGCATGGCGCGAATCGGCTGGCCTCGAATTCCCTCCTCGAGGCAATCGTCTTCTCCGATCACGCGGCGGAAGACGCGATCCGTTCACTCCGGCGGACCCGGAAAACGACGGGGCTGCCGGAGGTCCCGCCCTGGGATGATGAAGGCACATTCAATCAGAAAGAGTGGGTGCTGATTTCTCATGATCTTGCAGAGGTTCAGCAGCTGATGTGGGATTATGTCGGCGTCGTCCGTTCGGAAGAACGGCTGCTTCGTGCAAAGCATCGCCTGGCGGTCATCCGGGAGGAAATCGAGGATTTCTACAAACGGACGCGGGTGACGCCTGCGCTGATCGAATTACGGAACATCGCCTGTGTGGCCCAGCTCATCGTCCGTTCGGCCCTGTTCAGAAAAGAGAGCCGGGGACTCCATTTTACCACGGATTACCCCGAATGCGACGATATAAACTGGCTGGGTGACACGGTGCTGCGCGGCGATGCGATCTTTCTCAATCCGCAGGGAGTGATCCCGAACGCACAGGACGCATCACCGACCTGACGGTATCCTGTGCCGTCTTTCAATGCGAAGGTCTTTAGCCGGTGCAAAAAGAAACGAGAAGAGGGACCGGATTTCCCCTCCGGAGGGGCACAAGGCATGCGGGAAACGGTCCGGCCGAAACCAATTTGTCCGTGAGGGAGTTAATCCTGGGAACCCGGAATGGATGAGATGTCCGACAGGCTAAAGGAAGAAGGTGGATTCCGGGCAAAGGATCAGGGACTTGAACGATGAAGAGCGATGATTCCCGAACAACCCTCAGCCGGCGCGCGTTTTTCGGGTGCGGCCTCGCATCGGCGGGCGCAATGCTGTTTGCTCCCTCCGTTTTGGGTTCCCGCAAGATGGAGGGCGCCGAGGCCCGGTATTATGAGAAACTTTCCCGAAATCTCGTCCAATGTCATCTCTGTCCGTGGGAGTGCACGGTCCGGCCGGCCGGCCGG
>DSAP01000009.1 GCA_011046415.1 bacterium
ATTGAGCACAGAGTGGATTGACTTTTAGACCATCTATCCAGGGCATTCATAGGGGCGGAAAAGCAAGGCGACCACTGATGCCCGGCGTTCTGTGTATAAAATATTTTCAGAGAAAAGGGGCAACAAATGAAAGTTAAAAAAATAATGCTTTGCATGATTATTATTGCTTTCTTATCAGGTTGCGCAACACAATATAAGATGATTTCACTGTCTCAAATAGAAACATCCGAGAAAGAAGAAATTGTTATTAAAAAGAAACCATTTATCGCCTTTGAAGAAGTAATCGAAAGATCTCCAAATGTTAAAAGTGTAACAAAAATGACTGACTTAAAAGGTGAAAAGGAACCAGGTTTTTTCTCTATTTCTCCTACCTCGCCTTCTATTGTTTTCCAAGCACTTGAAGAAATTAATAATAGCCTCGCTTCAAATTTATGGAAAACTTCTACAACTGGTGGTGTAGGTATGACAAGATTAACAGCAGGTAGATATTTTGATGTAGAACCATCCTTTACGAGGGATGGCAATAATATCTTATTTTCAAGCAATCGTAGTAGCAGGTCTACAAAGTTATTTAGTGTAAGTGTGGATGGTGCAAGCGGCATCACCAGAATTACTCAATCACAATCAGAAGACCGCTCGCCCTTTGCAGACCCTAAATCCGATCGTATATTTTTTATGTCAAAACCAAGTAGTTCATATAGTTGGCAAATTTGGCATATTAATTCAAATGGCTCGCTTCCAACTCAAATAAAGGAAGGATTATGGCCAAAAGTATCGAACGATGGTAATAAAATAGTATATTGTACACAAGATTCTAAGAGTAAAAAATATAAAATATGGGTAATGAATTCTGATGGTACAGGACAAACTCAATTATCTACAGATAGTGATTGTGATGATTTATATCCAAACTGGGCACCGGGTGATAATGTCATAGTCTATTGCTCAGATATTGGTAAAGATTCAAATGGTAAGAAAAATTTTGATATTTGGTTAATGTCCGTAAATGGCTCTAATAAAACTCAATTAACGACCAATGGTTCAACAGACTTAATGCCAGTTTTTAGTCCGGATAGTAATTATATTTATTTCCTTTCAAACAGAGGGTTTTATTGGGATATATGGCGAATGAAAATACGATAAAAAATAAATAACGAATAAGAGTTATAGCAGACCCAAACAAATGATATTTGGCGGAATATAACAAGATGAATACGGGTCTGCTGTGCAAAATGTACAGAGATAGTATTCGGCTGACAGTGACCTCCAATTTGTCCAGTTAATTTACGCAGCTTTTTCTATTGATTGCAAGACCTTGATCGCACCGGTTCCGCCCCGGTGCGGTCAAACAGCAGGGGTTGAGACCCCGCGTTCCTCGCGGGAATCCAGTGGGAGTTAAAAGTTGAAAGTTCGTAAAGTTCATAAAGTTTATAAAGTTGAAAGTTCATCAAGTTATAAAGTAAAGGAGTGCAATGCCTTTATGCATTGCCAGTCCGGCTGCCGCGCATCTTTACCGCGCGATACCGGGTTTCTTTTGGGGAGGCAGGGGCAAAGGGTGGATCCCGGATAAAACCACTTCCCGTAGAAAGCACGGAACAGGCGTTCCCACGGAGACCGTGGGAACGAGATAAACCTCACCCTCCACACAGTCTGCTCACAGCCGGTGAGCAGCAGGGTGTTAAATAATCCGTCACACCGCTTTCACACCCGCCTTCAAAATCTCCAGCCCGTCCGCCGAACCGTGCCAGGGGTAGACGGCGCGTTCGGGATGGGGCATGAGCCCGAAGATCCGGCCGGAGGGGTCGCAGATGCCGGCGCGGCCCCCGGGCGATCCGTTCGGGTTTTCCGGATAGGATTCCGTCCCCTCCATCGTCCCGTACCGCACCGCGGTCCGGTTCTCGTCGAATTCCCCGTGAATCAGCAGGCGTCCTTCGCCGTGGGCGACGGGCATCCGCAGCATCCGGCCGGCGAGCCCCCGCGTCCATACACAGGGACTCTCCTGCACGGACAGCGTGACCCAGCGGCTCTCGAACACCGCAGAGTTGTTCCTGTCCACGATGGCCGTGGGTTCGCCCACCGGCGCGGTGCCGGGCAAGAGCCCCGCGTTGACGAGGATCTGGAATCCGTTGCAGATCCCGATGACGGGGATGCCCTTTTCCTTCACCTCGAGCAACTGATCCCTGAGCCGGTGCACGAGATCGAGCGCGAAGATCCGGCCCGCGGCCAGATGGTCCCCGAATGAGAATCCGCCGGGGACGGCGAGGAGATCGCATCCGGTCATCCGCCTGCGTCCGGCGATGAGATCGTCCGTGAGATGGCAGATTTCCGCCTCGGCTCCGGCCAGGCGGAAGGCCCCGGCGGTTTCGAGGTGGCAGTTGGTGCCCGGACTGTAGAGGACGTAAACCCTGGGTTTCATCAGCGCGCCACCTCCCGGAACGGTCGTTCCCATGCCCGGATCAGTTCCGCCATGCCGAGCTCCAGTTTCAGATTTCCGGTCTTGATTTCGAGCGTTTCGGACGCCGTGACGTCTCCGAGGGGAATCGCGCCGGTACGGATGATTGCATCCATGTGATCGGGTGCGGCTTCGACGAGCACGGCGCCGGTCATCTCGGCGAAGAGACCCGCCTCCGGTCTATCCGTCCCCATCCTCTTGAGAAGCGGGTCGAGGTCGATCCGGCATCCGAATCCGGAGCCGAGCGCCGCCTCGAAGAGACGGCGGATGAGCCCGCCTTCCGCGACGGCCGAGGCCGAACCGATCCATCCATTTTCTTGCCAGTCGCGCAGGTGTTTCCACGCGGCTTCCACATGGTCCGGATCCGGATCGGGGAGCCGGTTCCCGCGCAGTCCCAGCGTGTCCAGATACACGGATCCGCCCAGTTCGGCCGAGAGGGGGCCGGCGAGCGCGAGCCGGTTTCCCGGCGTTCGCCAGGGTTTGGTGATGATTCTCCGGATGTCCGGCATGCGGCCCAGCGCCATGACCGCGAGGGTGGGCGGCACGTCGATCCGCAGTCCGTCCGGGCCGGTGAAGGTGCCGCTGGAAGAGTCCTTGCCGCTGATGAACGGCGCGCCGAACCGGACCGAAAGGTCGGCGCAGGTTTTCACCATCTCGGTCAGTGCTCCGGCGACTCCAGGGGTGACGCGCGGCGTGTAGAAATTGTCACACAAGACGATCCCGTCCAACTCGACTCCGGCGACAGCGAGTTTGGTCATGGACTCCACGATCATCAGCGTCGCGAGCCCGGCCGGGTCGATGTCGCCGTAGAAGGGGTTGAAGGCGAGAGACGCGACCGCGGCGTGCGGTTTGCCGGGAATGGGCGTGGCGGCCCAGACGTCGTTCGGCATGCGTCCGTCCTTTCCGCCGTAGGGGCCGACGGCCGTGGCTCCCTGCACCGTGGCGTCGAACTGCATGCCGGCCGCGGACTGGTCGCAGACGTTCAGATGTCCCAATACCCTCAGGACCGCCGCCTTCCAGTCTCCGGGGTCGCCGGGTCCCGGGGGAGGCGCGGATTCGGGTTTGCGCTCCCTCTTCTCCACGCGGATGCGCGGCAGGGGGCAGCCCCTGCGGAGAGGGTCCATGGCCAGATCCACGACGCGCTGTCCGCCATCCTCCGCATGCGGGGGAAGCGAGCGCGGGTCCAAACCGTCCGCCGGATGAAAGACGACACGGCACCGTCCGTCGTCCGTGAACCGGCCGACGATCACGGCGGGGACTTCGTGGCGGTCCAGGATCTCCAGCGATTCCGAGACCTTGTCCGGAGGCGTGCAGAGCAGCATCCGTTCCTGGCTCTCGGAGATCCAGATTTCCCAGGGACGCATGCCCTCGGTCTTGAGCGGCACGCGGGCCAGGTTGATCCACACGCCCGTATCCGCGCCCATCTCCCCGGCGGCCGAGGAGAGCCCGCCCGCGCCGAGATCCGTGATCGCGCGGACGCAATTCCGGTCCCGCAGCACCGGCACGGCCTCCATAAATTTCCGTTCCTCGATCGGGTGGCCGATCTGCACATGCGCGGCGTCCACGGTCGCGGTGTCGTGGGTCATGGAACCCGAACTCACGGTGGCGCCGTGCAGCCCGTCGCGACCCGTCGGTCCCCCGAGCAGGATGGCGAGATCGCCCGGCAGCGGCCTGCCTTTGGGGGCGTGTTTCGCTGGGATCAGGCCGACGGAGTGGCCGAGGGCGAGACACTTGCCCATATAACCCGGATGGAACCGGTAGACGGGAAACATCATGGGGATTCCCATGGGGTTGCAGTAATCCGCGGTGCCGCGGACCGATTCGACGAGGATCGTCCCGGGATGGAGCGCGCCGGGCGGTATTTCCTCCCATGTGAGATGCGGGTCGCCCAGCCCCATGACCGTCGAACCGCCGATCGGCCATGCACCCCGGCCGCAGCCCAGCGTGTCCCGGATCACGCCGCCGTGTTTGGTCATGATGCCGCCGTAGGGACTCACCGCCGTGGGCGAATTGTGCGTCTCGCCCTTGAGGGTCAACGCCCAGCCTTCATAAAACGCCATGACGCCGGCGTTGTCCTCGAACGAAGACAACACGAGGGGATGGCCGATCCGCAACGTGGCGTCCTGAAGCATTTTGAGCAGCCCCAGACTCTTCCACGTCGTGTGGAAGCAATGATCCGACCAGGTCTGGGCGAACATCTCGAGTTCCGCGTCGGTGAGGGGACGTCCGATTTCCAATTCGATCTTCTTGAGGGCGGACATCTGATCTCCGTCCAGAAAGAGGCGTCTCTCCTCGCTCAGCGCGGCCAAGGCATTAGGGGAGAGTCCACCGAGCGGGACCGATTCCACCGGGCCGGATTCGCCCCGGGGTTTGAGGGTGGTCCATCGCTCTCCCGGATGGATCAGGACCTGGACCTGCGGGTTGTAGAGGCCGTGCCGGACGATCTCCTCCGCTCTTTTTCCTGAAATACCGACGAACTGATAACGGTGCGCGATCCGGGCCCATTCCACATCCGAGATCCCGAGGGCGGCGGCGCCACGGACGATCGATTCGACTTCCGGGTCCGTGACGGCGCGCTGGTATCCGACCTCGAAGACCGGGCCGGCCGATTCGTCGAGTTGTGAGGTCCGGGTCAGGATTTCGGAAACCGGGTTCGCGAGCAGGGGGGCGATTCCGTCCATCGGGCACGCGGTTTTGCTTTCGATGCGAAAGACGCGTTCGATCCGGATGTCCCGGAGTGCCTCCATGCCGTCCGAACGCAGCCGGCCGAGCAGGGCCGCCGCTTCCGGATCGTCCGTCTTTCGCATCAGGTAAAACGTGGAAATCAATCGGGACTCCTTCCGAACCGCGCCGTTCGTTTTTCCTTGAAAAATTCAGAAACAAGCTGTCACAGTCTAATCCCGAAATGGGAGAATGTCAAGCAGAAAATGATTGAAAAAGGCGATTGAATGCCGTACATTGATCCCGGACTCACCCGGCGGACGGAATCCATCCCCGGGGCCTCGCCGCGCGATGTACGGTGACTTCAACCTCCATCCCGAATCCAGTTGAAGGAATTGTGACATGGCCAGAATCAAAATTTCTCCCGTTTATCAGAATCTCATCGTCGGCACACTGGCCGTCTCGATCGTTTCCCTCCTGCTCAGAATCTATGTCCTGAAATCCGAAGGGCGCGGGTTCTGGATTCTTTTTTTCCTCATCGGTCCGCTGATCGGTTACCTGAGCGGACGGGAAAGACAGCGCGTACAATCGCTTTCCAGAGAAAAGAATTCCCTCTCCGGCAGCATGGACAAAATCCAGGCCCAGCTCAAACAATCCACCCAGAAGTATCATCTGATGATCGAGAATCTGAGCGATGCCGTGTTCCTCACCACCGAAGACGGCCGGTTCGTCCTGTTCAACCGCGCCCTTGCCCTGCTCTCCGGGCTGACCCCGAGCGAACTGAAACAGATGCGGCTTTCACAACTCCGGTTCGGGGGCGGAAAGGACGGCGGGAAAACAAACGAATGGGTGGATAACGGGATTCACCGGTATGAGGACTGCTGGAAATCCCCGGCGGGCAAGCAGATCCCTGTAGACATCAGCGCCAAATGGCTGAAGCTCGGGGGAAAACAGCTCATCCTCTACAGCGCGCGGGATTTGATCAGGCGTAAAAAGGCCGAGTCGGAACGGAGGAAGCGGGAGATTGCGGCGGCACTCAAGCAGAAACTGCAGGAGAATGCCCGCAGCCAGTATGCCCTGTATCAGCACATCCTTTCACCCCAGACGCGCACGGTCGGCCTCCTGAAAAGCGTCGCCGAGAAATTCAGTCCCGCCAGGGAACGTGTTTCGGCCGTCCTGGGCGAATGGTCCGAGGCCTCGAAATTCGTCGGGAATCTGATGGAAAAGAACGTCCGCGACCTGGAGACATCCCGCCGGCCGTGGAATCTGAACGCCGTGATCGAACAGGAGCTGGACTATCTGCAGAAGCTCACACCCCTCAAAGACTTTGAACGGAAGACCTGGTTTTCGCCGGATCTGCCCGGGGTGCCGGCGTTCGGATACGAATTGTCGATCTCGTTCGGCCTGGTGATCCGGGCGGCGCTGCTTTCCGTCGAGGCGCCCCGGAAACGCGAGATCTCCGTGACGACGCATCTCAGAGACGGTCAGATTCTGGCCGAAATCAAGGCGCCTCCGGCCGTGCATTTCCACGACTATCTCATGTCCGTGCTGGATCCCGGATATGCGCCCGGGGCGGCCGACCGGAGGCAGTTGTCCGAGGCGGTGTGTCAGGAACTGTTCAGGCCGTTTGGCGGAGTGGTCCGCATCGAGACCGGCGAGACGCAGGGCGCCGTCATCCGCGTGCAGATCAAGAACCAGGCGACAGGGGTTCTTCGTCCCGAAATGCATGAGCCGGAACCGCCCCCGGAACCGGCGAAGGAAGACGATCCGCTGGTGATCTGAAACCGGGGACGGGATGGAAGGAAAAGAATTTCCCGTCACTCTTCGAGCACGGGGTTTATTGCGCCCGGACGTTTGACGGACCGGGCCTGAACCCCGGGCAATCGGTTGATGATCAAAAAAAGGTGTAAAATGACAATGAAGAACTCCATGACATAGACCATAAAATATACAGTCTTGTTATTCGGCCTGTTCGTTCCTGTGATCGGTTATGCGCAATTCCTGGATAATTTTGATCAGCAGAATATCGAGGGCTGGTTCTGGTTTACAGGAGATGGTGATGCGACCCTGGATTTTGTCCAAAGAGAGAGATATGCAAGCCTTATGATCGACGCGACAAAAGATAAGCACAATGTGTATTGGACGCTTATCAAACGCGATGTAACAGAATATCTGAACCTGAGGAAAATGCAAGATCCGGCTTACGAGCTGCGTGTAGAGGCGCGGGTGCGCGTGAATCGGGCCCCGCGTCGGATCAACTTTATGATCAACACGCAGAGAACGGTTGATTACCACGAACATTTGATGGAATTCGATATCCCAGATACAACGGGCTGGCATGTGGTCAGTTATACGACGAATCAATTCGACGCCCGTCCGGGAGATACGGTTTACGTGCAGTTATGCGCCACCGACTGGGGAATCGGGAAATATCGTGTGGATGTGGATTACTATCGGGCGGATGTTGTTGTGGCATCGCTGAGCGGACCGGACAAGGGCGAGCCGGTTCCCTACCACCCGCCCATTCCCCCGGTACACACATTCTTGATTCATCTGAATGTCACACAGGATTGTTTGATCAATTCGGACTTCCCCGATATCAACCTGTATGACTGGCATGTGAAAGAACCGGCCGGCGAAGTCCGGGTATTGACGATAAACGCCAATCAATGGGCCATTTTGAGGTGGGATTTTGGATCTCTCAAACATGCAAAGGCAATCGACGCCGGCATACTGGAGCTCACGACGCAATCACTTCCCCAAGGCGGGAATTTCATAGAAGCCTATGGCGAGGATTTCGGCATGGAATTCGGAAAAGTGCGGGTTGTCGAAATTCTGGGCGGCGACCCGGAATGGGATCGGAAGAAAGTCACCTGGAACAGTTTCATGCAGGGTCATTCGTATGACGAGGTGTTCAATCCCCAGATGATCTATGATACGGAGTTGTCCGTTGAGCCCGGAACCAAAACATGGATCACCCTGTCCAGGCCGGTACTTCAGCGGCTACTGGACGGCACGACCAAAGGATTGCTCATACGTCCGTTAGGCACTTTGAATCCTTCGATATATGCATCGGAAGACAGAAGCGGCAAGGGTCCGAAACTGTATTTGAATGTAATGCCGTGAATGCAATCAAATCGGATCCTGGATTTGAAAGGAAGGCAACAATGACCGACCTCATTTTTTTTGTCAGGTATGGCACGGGAAGAAACAAAACAAATTCTCTTTCGAGGTTTTTTAACACCCTCCTGCTTGTCGTTCTCATTCTCCCGTTATTTTTACCAGCCCAGGACAGACACTTTACCCTCACGAACACCCATTATATCCTGTTGAAATCCGAGCTGACACAGAGAGAACACGAACTGATCGTGTTTCTTCCGGGCGGCTACGAAAATTCACCGGAAAAATATTATCCGACCCTTTACTTTGCCGATGCATATTGGGACATGCCTTTGCTGTATTCCATACACGGCCAACTGGTTTATGACAATGTCATTCCCGAATTGATCATGATCGGATTTTCTTATCCGGGTGAGAATGCAAACTATGGCCAGCTGCGT
The DNA here is from genome assembly GCA_011046415.1 of bacterium. Classification (GTDB taxonomy): domain Bacteria; phylum Zhuqueibacterota; class QNDG01; order QNDG01; family JABMRT01; genus DSAP01. The sequence goes on from DSAP01000009.1 coordinate 8,674, forward strand.
GCGCGAGATTTTACCCCGATCCGGGTAAATGAAAATTCAGGAGATGCCCCCAAATTCCTGGAATTTATCGAAAACACGGTCATCCCCCGTATCGAATCCGAATACCGGGTGGACAAAACCGACCGGGCGCTCTCCGGAAATTCCCTCGGCGGACTGTTCACCCTCTACGCCATGTACATGAGACCGGGTTTGTTTCGACGCTACATCGCCATCAGTCCGGCTGTTAATCCATATCTCTTCTCCGTGGATGAGGCCTTTGCCAAAGAGAACAAATCAATGAACGCGCGGCTTTTCCTTTCATACGGCGGCGACGAATACGCCCCGTTCCGGGATCCGATCATCGAATTCCAGAAACAGATCAGCGCACGTATTTACATCGGACTCGAACTGTTGAATTATCGTATCGAAGGAGAACGTCATTCGGGAGTCAAGTCGGAAGGATACAGCCGTGGTCTGCGCTGGGTGTACAAAGACATCGCACCTGATGGTCCCAGCGGATTGGATCGGGAAATCAACCGATCAAATCCGAAATGAATCATAGTTGAGAAATCTATGAGTACTGAAAACATCCAATCCGGGAATTACGAAGAGGGCGAAAATCCGGTATAGAACGATTTCACCCTCGACCCGGACGGTGAAGCCGGACTTGCCGGCCGAGAACCCCGTATCGGGGGCTCCCGCCCATATTCTAATCCGCGTGAATCAGCGTACCGGACTTCCCCGTAACAATCCGGCCCCTCGGAGTCATCCTCTCCGATTAAGACTCCGGGACTTCCCGCACGGCCAGATCGATGATCTTCGGGGTCAGGATCAGCAGCACGTTCTTGTCGATTTCGAGATCCACGTGCCGCGAGAACAAAAACGGCAGGACGGTTCCCAATACAGGGAATTTCTTCCGGATCTTCCGGGTTTCGGTCTGCTTGAATCCCCCCAGCAAAAACGATTCATCCTCCTTGACGATGACCGTGTTCTCGAGGATTTGTCCTGATTCACTCGGGCTGCCGGCGACGATTTCCCCGAGCGAGGTCAGTTTCGCCAGCACGTCCAGTTTCAGGTAACCGCTCTCGCCCAGGGAAGGCCTCACGGACAGGGAGAGCACGGCGGACAGTTCCTGTGTCTCGTACAGATTGGCATAGCTCGAATAGCGCGAGACATACTTGATCTTATGCCCGCCGAGGATCAAAACCCTGTTATTCGAATGATTCAGCCGGAGGAAGACCGTCTGCCCGTCGATCTTCAGTCCGTATCCTTCCGATGAAGCGGGCTCCAGCGACAGGCATTCGATCAATTCGGCGGGGGTGTTTTTAAGTGTTCCGTGCAGCAGGTTTCAGATCAAAAAACCCGGGCATGGGTTCTTCGTCATGCCCGGGGGCGATCCGGATCAGCGTCCGGTCCGCGGCTGGGATCCGAGACCCTGGGAACCCGATCCGGTCGACGTGTTTCCGGATCCCGTGGTTCCCCGGTTCTTGCCTCCCGAGGCGAATACGGCGCCCGATGCCAGGACGAGCAGCAAGACAACGATCAGCTTTTTCAAATCGATCACCTCCTTTCCCGATTCGGATGGCGGGATATTCGATCGATCCACAGGAATATTTCGTATGTGACGGTCCCGGAAGGAACGACGCATCCTGCGTGCGGAATGGAACCGGGATCCGTTTCCGCAACCGGAAATACAGGAAGACCTGACGGCAGCTTCACTTCCGCGTCTCCTTCCCGGATTACCGCCCGGGCGGTCGTCTTATTGCGCGTTTTAAAAATGGCTGATGTTGGTGATGCAGGATCCAGGTTGAGAAATCTATGAAAACTTAATGATTTCCGCGGAGGAAATCAAGAAAAAATTGGCCCTATGTTGTTTTGAGTGGGTCATCATGAAGTTTCAGATACCCATTCATCGTTATCTGGTTCAAGACAAGAATTGAGTTTTCAATCAGCCGTTTCATGCGACCCGAAGTGTTGTTGCTTCTGGTTTATCTTTGCCCCTTTTTTTTAGAAAAAAGTGGCGCAA
>DSAP01000170.1 GCA_011046415.1 bacterium
CTCCTTTACTTTATAACTTGATGAACTTTCAACTTTATGAACTTTATGAACTTTATGAACTTTATGAACTTTATGAACTTTATGAACTTTATGAACTTTATGAACTTTATGAACTTTCAACTTTATAAACTTTATGAACTTTCAACTTTATGAACTTTATGAACTTTTTTGAACTTTATGAACTTTCAAGTTGATTCCACGCTTTCCTTCGTATACAATTTATACAACACCGGCACGATGATCAGCGTGAGGAAGGTGGACGTCATCAACCCCCCGATGATCGTCCACCCCATGGGCGCCCAGAGCGTGCCGCCCGCGACGGTCAGCGGCAGGAGTCCGCCGATCGTGGTCAGGGTCGTGAGCACGATCGGCACGAACCGGGTCTGCCCCGCCTCGCGGACCGCCTTATCGGTCGTCGCGCCCTCCCGCCTGAGCTGATTCGTGTAATCGACCAGGATGATGGAATTATTCACCACGATCCCCACCAGACTCGTCAGCCCGATGAATGCCGAAAAGGAAAACGCGTTCCCCGTGACCAGCAGCGCGAAGACCGACCCGATGACCGCCAGCGGGATCGCGGAAAACACGATCAGGGGCTGGGAATAGGACCGGAACTGGAGCACCAGCACGCCGAGAATCGCGATCAGCGCGATCAGGACCGCCTGCCCCATCCCCCCGAACGATTCGTCGCGGCTCTCCTGTTCGCCCCCGAGATGGTACCCGTATCCCTTCGGCCAGGGATAGGCTTCGAGCCTGCGGACGATGGCGCGCGTCACCTTCGCCACCGAATACCCGGACTGCACGTCCGAGGTCAGGGTGACATTCCGGTCCAGGTCGTAATGGGTGATCGACAGGGGGCTTTCCGTCAGTTCGAGACGCGCCAGCTGATTGAGGGGAACAGGCGTCCCGGCGAGGGAAAACACATGAATCCGGTCGAAATCGGAAAGCCGCGGCGTCTCCCCCCGAGGAATCCGGAATACGATGTCGTACGCCTTCCCCTCCGCATCCCGGTACCGGCTGACCGGGACGCCGGTCAGCGCCGCGCGCACGGTGCGGTCGATCTCGGAGAGCGGGACGCCCAGCATGGCGGCCTTGTCCCGGTTGATTTGGACGGCAAGATCGCTCTTGGTCGTCCCCAGGGGATTGTGGATGTTGACCGTCCCGGATTCGGATCGGATCAACGCCTCGACATCCGCGGAGACGCGCCGCAGAACCTCCAGATTGTTCCCCTGGATCCGGACGGCGACGGGCGCCTCAACGGGCGGCCCCTGTTCGAGTTCCTTCACCTCGATCCGCGCGCCGGGATAGAGCGCGAACCGTTCCCGCCATTCCCGGACGAGCCGGTCGAAATCCGAACGGTCGTACCGCTCCGCCTCGACCAGGATGTCTGCATGGGTCGCGCTCCGGCGTTTCATGAACTGATTATAATAAATCCGGGGATTGCCGTGACCGACGGTGACCGTGACGTTCCGGATTTGCGGATATGACTCCAGCGTGTTCTCAACGAACCGGGCCGCCGCTTCCGTCCGTTCGAGCGCCGATCCGACGGGCGTCTCGACCCGGATGAAAAGCAACGGCTTCTCCGCCTTGGGGAAGAAACTCACGCCCACCAGGGGAAACAGCGCGAGCGAGACGATCAGCACCGATCCGGCCAGGATGAGCGTGCGCGCGGGGCGGGCGAGCGCAGCGTCGAGCAGCCGGGAGTACCGGGTGTCCACGAACCGCTCCAGCCACCGGTGAAAGGGACGCTCCGAGGATCTCCGGTCGATTTTCAGGAATTTCGCGGAGAGATAGGGCGTCAGAATCAGCGAGATGAGGAGCGAGGCGGACAGGGTGTACACCACCGTCACCGGCATGCTGCGGATGAAATCGCCGGTCACGTCGCGCATCAGGATGATGGGGATGAAGGCGAGCAGCGTCGTGGCCGTGGCGCTCACCAGGGCCCATCCCACCTGGGCGGTGCCGGCCACCGCGGCCTCCGTCCTCGGGATTCCCATCCGCATGAACCGCGCGCTGTTTTCCGTCACCACGATGGCGTTGTCGACCAGGAGGCCCAGCGCGATCACCAGGCCGGCGATGGACATCTGCTCGAGTCCGTATCCGCTCAGCGCCACCAATCCGATGCCGATGAGCAGGGAGGAAGGGATGGCCGTCATCACGATCATCGAGGCGCGCGAACTGACGGCCGCGAAGATCACGATCCCGACGAGCAGGATGCCCTGAAACAGATTCGTGAAAAATCCCCGGACGCGGCGGGACACGCTGTCGGACTGGTCGAATACCGTTTCGAGCCGGATCTCCGGGGGCAGGCTTTCCCGGAACGAGGCGATCACCGGACGCAATCCGGAGAAAATCGCGAAGATATTGGTCTTCTCTTTCTGATTCACGGTGACGAAGACACACCGTTCTCCGTTGAACCGGGCGTGGAAAGCCACATCTTCCGTCGTGAAATCGATCTCGGCCACATCCCGGAGATGAACGGGCCTGCCCCCCCGGGCGTGGACCGCCGTGTTCCGGATGTCTTCGATCGAAGCGTACGGACCGCTGGTGCGGATGTTGAGCCGCCGGGTCCCCACGTCCACGGTGCCGCCCGGGATGTTGAGATTGGCGTCCGCCACGGCGCCCATGACCTGGCGGATGGGAATGCGCATGGCGGCGAGTTTCTCGAGGTTCACCGAGACGCGCACCTCCTGGGCGGGAACGGCCCAGACATCGGACCGCTTGACGCCGGGAACCTTTGCCAGACGCTTTCTCAGTTCTTCGGCTTCCCTCTCGAGGGCCGCGTATCCGGCCGAATCCGAGACCAGGGCCAGCTGAAGGATATGCACATCCGAAATGGACCACTTGATCGTCTCGAAGTGGAGGATATCGTCGGGCAGCCGGTGGCGGATGCTGTTGACCTTCTGGAGGATATCGGCATATTTTTCATCGGGATCGCTGCCGGATTCGAACTCGACACCGACGCTGGCGAGTCCGTCCTCCGCCACGGAGACGAGATACCGGATATCCTCGAGTTCGTTCAGCGCCTCCTCGATCGGCCGGACGATGAGTTCCTCCATGTCGGCCGGCGATGCGCCCGGATAGACCACGATCACGCTGCCCCCGGCCGGCTGCACCTGGGGGTCTTCGGACTTGGGCATGCGGAACAGCGACACCACGCCGTTGAGGACCAGGAGCCCGATCAGCACCATGACGAATTGATGATTCTCAACCGCCAGCCTGGGAAGTCTCATGAAAAATCCTTAAGGTACAAGTTGAAAGCAAACCCTCTTTCTTCAACTTAAGTCACTTATAACTTGAGTCACTTATCACTTTCTTTCACTGCAGATCCACCGCCGCGATTTTCCCAATCTCCCGCACGAAAGAATTGTCTATTCATCTTCCACGACGCGGACCTTCGTCCGCGGACTCAGGTACGCCGCCCCCTCGGTCACCACGGAGGCGACGCCCTCGAGTCCCCGGGCGATCACCGCGGCGTCGTCCGTGAAAAAGGCGATTTGGACGGGAACCGGAACCGCCAGTCCCTCCGGATTGACGCGGAAAACCTGTCCCTCCATACCGCGAACCGAGACCAGGGCCTCGAAGGGAATGATCCGCATCGTCTCGGATTGGGCGGGAAATATCTCCACGGCGGCAGCAAAACCGCTGTACAGAGTCTTTTCGGAAGGCGCGAGCGACAGTCCGGTCTCGAACAGGCCGCCGGCCGGGTCGGCGGCACCCGGGATCTCCAGGATCCGCGCGGGGAATACCGTTCCGGGATGGGCGTCGAACCGGACGGCCGCGGAGTCGCCGGGGAAGATCCGGACCACGTCCCGGTCGGCCACGCCGGCGCGGACCCTCCAGGATTCGGCATGGCTTCCGAACAGGAGCACGGGATGCCCGGCCCCGACGAGTTCGCCCTCTTCGGCGAGCCGCTTGAGGACGCGGCCGTCAGAAGGCGCGGCGATTTGGGCGTGCCGCAGGTTGAATTCTGCGATATCCAGTTGCGACTTCGCCAAGTCCAAGCCGCTCTCCGCGTTCTGGAGCTGTTCCCGGGTGACCACGCTGTCGCTAAAGAGCCGGAGGGCCCGCTCATGATCCCGCTGTGCCTTGTCGAAGGCGATCCGCGCCTGGCGGGCCTGGGCACCGATCTCGTCGGGTTTCAGACGGGCGAGGATCTGACCGGAACGGACCCGCTCGCCCTCCCGGACCACGATGCGCTCGACGATGCCGCCGATCTTGAAAGACAGGCGGATCTCGGCGGAAGCATGCAGGGTGCCGCTCGTGCGGATGGGACGGACGATTGGTTGCATGCGGACGGGAACGGTGCGGACGGGGATTGCCTCCCCATCCATGGACTCTTCACGGCCGGATCCGCAGCCGGAGCAAACGAGGGCCGTCAGGAGGAAATGGAATAGATGGATGGGTCTCAAGGCAAGCTCCTTGCTGTGATCTGCCAGCTCATGATATAGTCGAGAAAAAGCGGGTGCGGATCCCGGGACGGATCGGCATGAACCCAATCGCCTTCCATCCCCGCATGACGCACCGCGAGCTCGAAATGGCACATCGCGATGCCCATGTCCACGCGCTGCAGGTCGGCCATGCCCAGTTTCTCGGGACGGTACGCCTTGGCCCGCCTCAGATAGAAATGAAACCGCCGGTTTCCGGCATCGAAACACACGCGCCAGGGCTGTCGATTCGAGGCGCTCGGCGCGAGGCGGACCGACTCCAGCGCGTCGGCATATTCCCCGGCATCTTCCGGTTCAAGGGGATGCGCCAGGTCGTCCAGGAAAAACAACGTCTCCCACGGCTTGCGCATCGCGGAACCCGCGGCGAGCCGCATGATGTGTTCCAGGGGACGTCGCCGGGAACGCGGATATCCGACGGAGATCACGGAGGGGACGATTTCATCCTTTGCGGGATCGATCCGTCCGGCGAAGCGGCTCTTCCGGAACGTCCCGCCGAGCCAGCAGGTGCCGAGCCCGAGGTCGGCGAGGTAAAGCACGGCGGATTCCATCGCATATCCGAAATCGATCAGGCCGTTTCCCGCCGGACCCGGATCCACCGCCCCGATGACGAAACCGGCCGGATTCCGGATGACACCGTAGGTGCCCAGCCCCTTCAGGACGCCGGAATCGGATTCCACGGAGCCGATGAAGCGGATCCGGAGCCGGGAACCGAAGGGACCGGAGCCGATTCCGGAGACGACCCGGTCGATTTGATCCACGTTGGCCGCGGACAGCAGACGCTTCTCATAGGTCCTGACGGAAGTCCTGCCGCGGATGAGTCGATGGACGGGATGGGTAAGCGGTATCATCTCTTCCCCGTAAATAAACCGGTATACGAAGCAGACAGTCTCTTGTTGCGATGGCGCCGGTCGTGCAGGAAAAAAACCGGCATCGCCGCTGTGGTCATCCGATCTTTCCGTCGATCCCCTCCCCCGAAAAAAAACCGAAGCCGGGACTCCGCAACGGGATCACGACTTCGGCGAAAGACAGCGGATGGAATCCCCCCGCCACGATGCGGGGATGCTATGATTTGTCCAGACTCATCAGCTCCGGAATTTCATTGATATCCTTGCCCAGATACCTCAGCTCGAAATCCACCGAGGGAATGAGCTCATGGTCCGGATACTTTTCCATGAATTTTTCATACGCCACGCGTGCCCTGGCCGTATCCAATGCGCTGTTTGCCCAGACGAAACCGATCATAAACTGGGAATGCGCCGCATACGGGCTGTTCGGATAGGTCGCAATCACCCGGTCGAACGTTTCGACCGCCCGGTCATAGTCCCGGATGCCGTTCGCATAGACCTTGCCTTCGTTGTGCAGGGCCTCCGGCGCCAGGGGGCTCTCCGGGTATTTTTTAACCAGTTTCTCATAATACTGGATGGCGTCCGCGAATCTCTCGCTCTCTTCCATCTGTCTGCCGAGTTCCATCAGTTTTTCATCGGGCATCCTGCCGCATCCGGCGGCAAGCGCAAGGATCACGAGGGAAAACAACACGGCCGGGAATCTGTGCATTGCGAAACCTCCTCTTTTGCTTGAAAATGGTCAGAAAGTTTAATGAGAATTTATCTGAAAATCAAGCGAATTCTCCTTCACCAGGATACGGACTTCATTCCCCTTCTGGATTTGTCCGGCGAGGATCAGCCGGGCCAGCGGATTGGCGACCAGCCGCTGGAGCACCCGTTTGAGCGGACGCGCCCCGAAGGCCGGATCGTATCCCGCCCGGGCGAGGAAATCACGCGCCGCGTCGGACAGGACAAGATGGACGCCCTGATCCGCGGCCTGCTTTCGCATATGGGCGAATTGCAGGGCCACGATCCGGTGAATTTCTTCCTCGCCGAGCGCATTGAAAATAATGATCTCGTCGATCCGGTTCAGGAACTCGGGCCGGAGCGTCTGCTTCAGCAGCCTGTCCATCTCGCGCCGGATATCTTCTTGAACGCCGTCCCGGTTTTCCGGTTTCCAATTCCGGGTGTGTTCCATGATATAGGAGGCGCCCAGGTTGGAGGTCATGATGACAATCGTATTCTTGAAATTGACCGTGCGCCCTTTGTTGTCGGTCAACCGTCCCTCGTCGAGAACCTGGAGGAGGATGTTGAACACCTCGGGATGCGCCTTCTCGATCTCGTCGAGGAGGACGACGGCGTAGGGACGCCTCCGGACGGCCTCGGTGAGCTGTCCGCCTTCTTCATAGCCGACATATCCGGGAGGCGCGCCGATCAGCCTGGAGACCGAATGGCGTTCCATGTATTCCGACATGTCGATCCGGATCAGGGCGTGTTCATCGTCGAAGAGAAACTCGGCGAGGGAACGGGCGAGTTCCGTCTTGCCCACGCCGGTGGAGCCGAGGAAGATGAAGGATCCGATCGGACGATTCTCCTCCTGCAATCCGGCGCGCGCCCGGCGGATCGCATCCGAGACGGCCTGGACCGCCTCGTCCTGTCCGATCACCCGCTCTTCGATCCGCTCTTCCATGCGGATCAGTTTCTCGCGTTCGCCCTCCATCATCCGGGAAACCGGGATGCCCGTCCACTTGGCCACGACCTCCGCGATGTCTTCCTCGTCCACCTCTTCCTTGAGCATCTTGCGGTCTTTCTGCAGCGCGATCAGTTTGGCGTTGGCCGCATCGAGGTCCTTCTCGAGCTGGGGAAGCCGGCCGTATTTGTATTCGGCGGCCCGGGACAGATCGCCCTCGCGTTCGGCCTTCAGGGATTCGGTTCGGATGGTTTCGATCTGTTCCTTGAGCGAACGGAGCTCGGAGATCGTCTCCTTCTCGAGCCGCCAGTGCGCCCGCAGCGCCTGGGCGGATTCCTGCAGGTCGGCAAGTTCCTGCTGGATCTTCTCGAGCCGTTTCCTGGAGGCCGCGTCTTTCTCCTTCTTCATGGCCTCGCGTTCGATTTCGAGCTGTTTGATCCGGCGTTCGATCTCGTCCAGTTCCGCGGGCATCGAGTCGATCTCGATGCGCAGTTTGGAGGAGGCCTCGTCTACGAGGTCGATGGCCTTGTCGGGAAGGAACCGGTCGGTGATGTAGCGGTGGGACAGCAGGGCCGCGGCCACGAGGGCGGAATCCTGAATCCGGACTCCGTGATGGACCTCGTACCGTTCCTTGAGTCCGCGCAGGATGGAGATGGTGTCCTCGACCGACGGCTCGCCGATCATCACAGGCTGGAAGCGCCGTTCGAGCGCCGCGTCCTTCTCGATGTGTTTGCGGTACTCGTCGATCGTGGTGGCGCCGATGGCCCGGAGCTCGCCGCGGGCCAGCGCGGGCTTGAGCATGTTCGCCGCATCCACCGCGCCTTCGGCCGCGCCCGCGCCGACCAGGGTGTGCAGTTCGTCGATGAAAAGGATGATCTCGCCGCCGGCTTCCTGGACTTCCCGGAGCACGGCCTTGAGCCGTTCCTCGAATTCGCCCCGGAATTTGGCGCCGGCCACGAGCGCGCCCATGTCGAGCGCGACGATGGTTTTGGACTTGAGATTCTCGGGGACGTCGCCGGAGACGATCCGGTGGGCCAGGCCCTCGGCGATCGCCGTCTTGCCCACGCCCGGATCCCCGATGAGCACGGGATTGTTCTTCGTCCGGCGGGACAGGACCTGAAGCACCCGGCGGATTTCTTCATCCCGGCCGATGACCGGATCCAGTCTGCCCCGTCTCGCCAGATCGTTCAGGTCGCGTCCGAATCGTCTGAGCGCCTGGTATTTGTCTTCGGGCGCCTGATCGGTCACCCGCTGCCCGCCCCGGATGGATTGGAGGACTTTGAGGATGTTGTCCCGGCTGACGCCGCGGCGGCGAAGCAGTTCGCCCGCATCGGATTTGTCTTCGGACAAGGAGAGCAGGAGATGCTCGACGCTGATGTATTCGTCCTTCAGGGATTGGGATTCCTTGTACGCGTTCTCGAACATCTCGCCCAGCCGGGGAGAGGCGTAGATCTGCTGCACGCCCGTGACCTTCGGACCGCTGCGGAGCCTGTCCTCCACGTCGGACTGCACGAGATCGGGCGTCACGCCCAGTTTCTTCAGGACGGAATGGACGATGCCTTCCTGATCTTCGAGCAAAGCGGACAGCAAATGCACCGGCTCGATCTGGGGATTGCCCCTATCCCGCGCCGTCTGCTGCGCCTTCTGCAGCGCCTGCTGCGCCTTGAGTGTCAGTTGATCGGGTGAAATCATGCCCAACCCCCTTTCCAGTACCCAATGCCTAAAATGACTAAAATTTAAAATGCCTAAAATTGTCCAAGCGGCGACAGTTTTATATTTTAGGCATTTCAGTTCATTTTAGGCATTTCAGTTCATTTTAGGCATTTCAGTTCATTTTAGGCATTTCTCACTTCTCCGGTTCTCCACTGCTCTGCTCCTCTTCCCTCTCCCCGGCTTCTTTCTTTATAATCACTTCCATGGCCTTTCTCTGATCTTGTGACAGCAAATCAAATGTGGCCCCCGCCATCATGTTCGTCGTTCCCCCGCCGCGATTTTCCGGGCCTCCCATCGCGACTTTCAGGAAAAGAACGATGAGAGCCACCGCCAGAACGGTGAGGATGATCGGAGCGAGCATGAAGCCTCTTTTCGTTCAGGACTCAATCATTTGCATCGTCAACATCCCCCTGTCCGCCAGACTTCGGCGTGAGCTCAGTCGAACGCTGGCGGACTGCCCCCCTTCACCGAAGGTTGAGTTTACGAAATCCCGACCCCGTCGGGAGGGACCACAGGAGGATGGCCGTAACATCGCTCCTCGCGAGACACAGGGAGCGATCATTATCTATCTGTAACAAAAGACGGAAATTCATTTTCTCCTTCATATAAAATAAATTTATAGCGGATACAAGGAACTTGAAATAATATTAAATCTATTAATATCACAAGTAGTATGGAGATCGCAATTAGTCTGGCTGGCTCGAAAGAAACCTGAAACACTGGAATTAATTTCAGAAGCTTGTAGCAACCCACTATCGCACCGCTCTGTAGGGTTATTACGTAGAAGTATAATTCTTTTGGGTTTTTCCAGATTTGCTTTATTTCAGGCCGCAATCGGAGTTTTGGAAATTTCATTTTTTATCCGGTGGTTAACATGAAAAAGAATAAATCAATTCCTCTCGAAAATTATGAAAATTATCAAATAATAACCTCATCAGCCTCTCTTTATAATCATCGGGTATTTGCCAGTCTTCTGGTAAACATTCCAAAATATTATCAAACTTATTTCTATTTAACATAGCAATCTTATCTAACCAAAATTCAATCAAATTAATATCTGTTATCAAGCCATCACAAAATGGTATTGATCTTAAGCATTGGTAAAATTGATATCTATCAGGTAATTCATCAAAACCAGGACCCATAAAAACAAAGTCTAAATCTAAGAATAGTGGTACATTATTTTCGTCAATAAAAAGATTCTCGTATTTATGCTTATCTTCAAGAAATATCCAATCAGCAAATACTCTGAAACCATAAAAGTCACCGAAATTATAATCTCCTCCAAAAATATTTTGTAAATGTACCTTATTATTGATCTTTTCATACGAAGGCAAATCATAATCAACAGGTGGCGCAACTGGACAAATATTAGGTAAAAATGCCGTCGCTACACCATATTTTGCCGAACAATCAAAAAGTGAACTATCTAGTCTGCATAATACCGAGTCGCTCAATTCAATGATTTCTACTTTTGGTCGTGGAATGTTTAAATCTTGGCACAACAGTCCTGCAAAATATTCGTTAAATAATCGTTTTGCATTTTTCTCTTTTTTCTTAAATCTTACAACCCATTGTTTATTTTCTTGGCAATACATTTTAAGGGCATTAGCAGAAGAATTCTCAATAACCCCAATTATTTCCTTTGCATAAATCATTGATGCCACATTCTTTTTTTAACGTACGACAACCAGCTCCGCCGGACTTTTCAAATCAGGTGTAGCCCACCGCAAAGGTGGACTACACCCGTTATTTCATCCTGTTCGTCTGACATCTCACATCCCCCTGTCCGCCGGTTGGCGGACTGTCCCCCTTCGAAGGGGGACCCTCGACTTCGTCGAGGAAGGGGGATGTCCGCGCTACTTCTCGTCATCCACGACTTCATAATCGGCGTCCTGTACATTGCCGTCGCCTGAAGCCTGCTCACCA
>DSAP01000158.1 GCA_011046415.1 bacterium
GGCGGCGGATCCTGAACCGACACCAGATGTACGGTCACCGCCTGCCGTTCGGTATCCTGAATGAGGACGGTTTTACCGGTCGTGAGATAACCGTCCGCCTCGACCACGAGGAAAAGACTGACCGGATTCTCCGGGGTGGGCGTGATTTCATCCGAAATGGCGAAACTGACGATGCCGGTGGATGTGGTCAGCGTCCTGAGGGATTTGCCGGTCTCATCCACGACGAACGCCCTGTCGGGCCCCTCGATCCGGATCGTGACTTCGCCGGGGACATATTCCTGCGTCCGGGGATCGGTGACTTCCACCGCGACCGCGGTCGAAACGGGACTGAAACTGATGATCAGCTTGAGATTCTCGGCGGGATTCTTGATCTCGCAACGGATCATGAAAAACAGTATCCCTATCGCCGCAACGGCCGGAGCAACCCGTTTGAACATGAAAAGATCCTCCCTGTTTTCCTGAATAACGGGTCTTTCAATTGGTCAAGACCCGTAAAGACAATGGATTTTAAAACATGTTTCACCCAAAAGCAAGTGATTTTTCGTCATCACGGAAACGGTTTACGCGTCCGATCGAAACAGCTTTTCCACCGTTTCCCGGTCAGGCGGCGGGGTCAGGCAGCTTACGACCACCAGCGCAAGGATGGATACCAGGAGCGCCGGGTAAATGCTCGGAATTCCCCACGGATCGCCTCCCCGCATGACCTGCGGCCAAACGGCGGGAACGATGAGTTCGAGAATCAGCGCCAGTCCCGCCCCGGACAGGATAGAGGTGATGCCGCCGGCCCGGGTCGCCCGTTTCCAGGCCAGGGCTGCGATTAGGGCCGGCGTGATGGAGACCCCGTACATCGTGTAGGCGAAATAGCTGTACCGAAGCACCGAGATGGGCCGGTTCAGCACGGTCGGGATGAAAATCATGGCGAACGCGCAGAGTCCGAGCACGACTACGACGGCTTTCTGGAGGAGGATGAGTTTCCGGTCCTCCAGTTTCTTCCCCATGAACTGCTGGACGATGTCGCGCACGACATTCGTGCTCGGCGACAACAGATAGTTCATGCCGGTGGAAATCACGACGGCGCACGCCGCGGCCAGGAGCAGGATGCCGACGGGCGCGGGCACCATGTAACGCGCGGCCTGAAGGACCATCGAAGCCGGATCTTTTCCGGCCTCCCAGAACCGGGCCGCTGCAAACACGGCGATGACCACCACCACAATCTCGACGACGATCGTGCCCACGATCCAGAGTGCGGCGGCCTGGCGCGCGTCTTTCGGCGTCCTGGCGCTGTAAAATTTCTGATACATGGACTGGATGCCGAGCAGCAGCATCAGGGTGGCGAGGAAATAACCGCCCGCCTTGAGTGCCGGATGCGCCCCGAAATCCCCGCTGAACACCTGGAAATGGCCCGCCGGAAGGGCCGCCTGCGCCCCGGCCATTCCCCCCCCGCGTGCACCACGAAGGGAACCGCCAGCACACAGGCAACCAGGATGAGGATGCCGTTCGGCAGATCCGTGTAGGCCACGGCCATCATGCCGGCCAGGGCCGTAAATGTGATGACGAAAAAGGCGCTCAGCGCCTGTCCCCAGGCCACGGAAACGGCGCCGTCCGTCACCACGTTCAGGATGTAGCCGCCGGCGCGGAACTGATAACTCACGATCGTGACGAACGCGATCACCAGGGCGACGGCGCCGAAGAGGCGGGCGAAACGGCCGTAGCGGACTTCGAGGATGTCGCCGATCGTGTACTGACCGAACGTGCGGATGCGCCCCGCCAGAAAATAGATGACCGCGATGCCGATCCATGCGCCGGCCGGGAGCCAGAGCGAGCTGAATCCGGCCCGGTAGGCGTATTCCGCGCCGGAAATGAAGGTACCGGATCCGATCCAGGTGCAGATCAGGGTGAAGACCATCACGCGGATCGAGAGCGAACGTCCCGTCACCATGAAATCGTCATGGCTCTTCACCCGCCTGGAACGGATGATGTTGAAGGCCAGGAGTGTCAGGACATAGGCGAGGATGATATACAGATACAGATGCATGGAACCTCCTCTGGAAACGCTTCGGTTTCCGGATATTTAAAACCGGATCGTCGGGCCGGTTTCAACAGGAACCGATATCCGGCGACCGGGATTTGATCCGATTACACATCCATCAATATCAATTCGTCCTGCTCCGGTCCGGCGACCGTGACCTCCCCGTCGAGCGTGATGAACACATCGATCTCGGTGCGGACGGCCATCTCGCCCTCGAGGTAGATTCCCGGCTCGATCGAGAAACAGATGCCGGGAATGAGCCGCCGCTCTTCCCGGGTCTCCAGATTGTCGATGTGGACGCCGTTGCCGTGCACTTCGGTGCCGATGGAATGGCCGGTGCGGTGGATGAAGAAATCGCCGTAACCCGCCGCGCGGATCACGTTTCTCACCGCCTCGTCCACCTCCCATCCGTGGCAGGGGACGCCTTCGGCGAATCTTTTTTGGACGAGGGCGAGTCCGGCCCTGCGCGCGTCGCGTGCGGCGTGGAAAATCTCGATATATTTCGCCGGCGGTTTTTTCCCGGCGAATCCGCACCAAGTGATGTCCGCCCAGATCGATCCGTCTTGTTCGTCGCGCGCCCAGAGGTCGATGAGTATCGTATCCCCTTTTCGGATCGGATAGGCGTTTTCCGGCGTCGGCTCGAAATGCGGATTGGCCGGATGGTCGTTCACGCCCACGATGGGATTCTCGCCCGCGCAGGTCATGCCCTCTTCCCCGAACCGGCGGACAATGAATTGCTGGATGTCGTACTCGGTGACCCCGCGCCCGGATCGCAGGGCGGCCTCAATTTCTTTAAACGCCTCGTCCTTGATCCGGTAAACCTTCCCGCTCGCTTCGAGATGGGACCGGTATCCGGCCGCATCGATCACGGCCTCGAACGTCTGGACCAGGTCCGCGGAGGAGACGACCTCGTGACCCAAGGAACGGACCAGATCCACGGTGCCGCCGTCCACCGTTGACACATAGGGGATGTTGTTCAGCGGGGAATATTGCATCGCTATTTTCTGCGGCGTCTCGCCGAGGATCTCCTTGAGCCCGGCATGGAGTTCTTCCCATGCCAGATAAAACCGTTTTTCCCCGGGCAGGGAATCGAGTTTGGTTGGTTCGACCCGGTGGACGAGCCGCACCGGCTCCCCGGACTTCGGAATCCAGTACCACCAGCGGCGGCTGGTGAATTTGCCGAAATCCAGCCCCAGGACCCGGTAGGCGATCGCGTCCCGGTTGTGAAAATCATAAAAAAGCCAGCCGTCGATGCCGGCCTCCGCGAGGGCGCGCTGGATGTCCGTCACTTGCATCGAATACCTCCCTTCGGTAATTGTCCATCTTGTCAGGACGGGACACGCATTCCCCGTTCCCCGTCTCCGGCTTGACCGGTATTGTCAGTTCCCCGCAACCCATTTTTCCCATTTTCTCCGGTTCATTCCGAAATCTTTCCGCGACATTTTGCGCAGCGCCTTGGCCGCGGCCTCTCGGACGATCGGATCCGGATCGGACAACAGCGGCGGAATGAACGGTGTGCTGGCGGGATCTTTGATGAAACCGAGCGTCTCCACCGCGGCCCACCGCGTATACGGATCGGGACGGGACAGCAGCGGTATCAAAAACGGCGCCGCCGGCCTGCCTATATTCACGAACGCCTGCCGGATCGACATAAAAAGAAACCGGTTGTTCTCCGGGAGTCCTTCCGCCAATGCCGGTGCGGCGCGCAAATCCCGGATACCGTGGACGGCGAGGAGCGCATACCATATCGAGAGGGTATCTCCGCTTCGCAGGAGGGGAATCAATTCCGGGACGGCGGGAAATCCGATTCGGGCCAATAACCCGGCCGCCTCCAGTCTTTCAGCGGGGGACGCGTTCGTCAGCACGCGGACCAGAGGCCGGACGGCGGGTTCGCCGAAACCGGCGAGGGACGTGCCTGCGGCCCTGCGAACCAAGATGTCCGGATCCGCCAGCCTCCGTGTGAGCGGTTCGATGGCGGCCTGATCCCCGATTCTCCCGAGTGCCGTTGCCGCCGCACTCCGCACCTCCGCCTCTTCCGCATCGAGAAGCGCGAGGAGCGCATCCACCGCGTCTCTTTCTCCGATCCTTCCCAGGGCGTCCGCCGCGTTCACCCGCAAAGGCATATGGGACCGGCCGAGCGCCCGGATGAGGGAAGGAACGGCTGCGTCGTCCCCGAATTCCCCGAGGTTTTTAGCGGCGACTGCCGACAGGCGTGCGTCTCTTCCCTCGAGGGCGCGGATCATCGGCGCCAGCACGCGCGGATCGGTAACCTGCTCGAGGGCCTCGGCGGCGCGCAGCCGGATCCGCGCGCTCGAATGTCCGAGGGCCTCGACAAGCGGCATGACCGCCGGTCCCTGAATCTGATACAAGGCAGTCTTGGCCGCGTTCGTGAGGTACTCGTCTTCCGAATCGAGGGAACGGATCAAATCGGGAATGGCCCGGCTTTCGCGTATGCGTCCCAGGAGCACGGCCGCCTCACGGCGCACCTCTCGCGGACCGGTTCGGAATGCCTCGAGCAGCGGTCCGGCCGCCAGGATCCGGTGGCGCATGAGGACCGGAGGCGTCTTGCGACGGAGGATCGGAGAAATATGCGCACAGAGCGGGATCAGACGCCGGATCGTCCCTTCATCGGGATTCTCACCCAGTATCTCCACGGCCCGGATTAACAGATCGGTCGGCAATGAATCGAGTTCGGCGAGGATCACATCCCGGGCTTCCCGGGTCTCCAGCGCACCGAGCACATTCATCGTATGGAGGCGCACCGCGAAGTCGTCCGTATCCATGAGCCGTTTCATCCTGGGAAAAACCGCGGGATCGGCGATTTCCCTGAGCGCCATCAGCGATTTCAGAGTCAGGATCAAATCGCCCCTGTCGAGCGCCTCCAAAAGATGCGGAACGGCCTCACGCCTGCCCAGAATACCCAGCCCCTCCGCGGCGCTGCGCGAAGCATCGAGATCCGCGTCATTCAAATATCGGACAAGCACATCGTAGGACCGGGGATCATCGATCGACCCCAAAACGACGAGGGCTTTTTCACGGGTCGTATCGTCGGCGACCGCTTCGAGCACCGCCTCCAGGGCCGGCAGTCCGTATTCGGACAGCACGTCCTTGGCCGTCCAGACGAGGAATGAATTGTGATCACCCAGCGCGCGCGCCAGATCGGGTATGGCCGGCTCGGACCGGAGTCTGCCGAGCACCTTGGCGCAGCGCCACCGCATCCGGTTTGAACCGGTCCTCAGACCGGCGAGCAGGGCCGGTTCGGCGGCCGTGCCGATCTGTGCGAGGGCCTCCATGACCAAAATCTTGATCGGTTCTTCTTCCCCGTCGAATATCCGGATCAGGTTGTCCACGGCCGTGCTGTCCCGGTTCAGGCCGAGCGCGGTCACCGCGGCGAAGGCCACTCGTTGCACCGGATCATCCAACAGGCTCCGGAGGGGTTCGCTCGTCTCCCTGCCTCCGATTAGCCCCAGCGCCACGGCCGCGGCATACCGTGTGTCTGCGTCCCGATGGTTGACAAACGGCGTGATGCGCGGAATGCCCTTGGGTGACCCGAGGCGTCCCAGCGCCTCGATGACCGTGTTTCTCAGGACGGCATCCGGGGTCCCGAGGAGCGGAACGAGGAGAGAGTCCGCCTTATCCGTGCCGATGAGGCCGAGCCCCCGCACGGCGGGACGGCGGAGGGAAAGATCCCCGTACCGGACGGCGCGTTCCAGGTCGCTGCGGACCGGATTACCGATCCGGACGAACAGTTCCTCGAGGCGGACCGCCAGGGAATCCTGTCCGGCCATCAACCCCACGAGTCCGGCCGGTCCGAACTCCCGGGCGGCCAGATCCGCCAGCGCGGCGGCGAAAGAACCGCTCCGCCAGAACAGGGTCTCAAAGATTTTCACCGCATCCGCGCCGCGGGTCGACCGGTTGTCGAGCCATGCTTTCCCGGAGGAAAAGACATCTGTGATCTGACCCTCTCCGCCGAACCGGAATGTGAATGCGCCGGACAGTCCGGCCTCCACGCCGTACAGCACGGCATCAGACGTCACGGAATCGACGTCGGAAATCACGCCGCGCGCATGGATCGTAAGCACGGCGTCGAACGCATCGGATTCCTGCGGGACGACCGTCAATCCGCAGGCTTCGAGGATTCGTCCCGCCGTTTCGACAAATCCGGGATGAATCCCCCGGAGGGGGCCGAACGGCCCCTCATACCGTTCATCCAGGAAGATGCCGACGCGATGGATGTCGCGATATTCCGGTTTCCGGGCAGCCATAAGGCTGTCGACCGCGCGCCGGGCCTCGGCCGCACGGGGGCTGTTCGGATGGGTTCGGATGAAATCGCTGTAGGCCGGGATCCGGTGCTTGCGCCGGGCTTCCCCAAACCGGATCGATTCGATCCGGAGCCGGGCGGAATCCGCGAGCGCCCCGCGCGGATATAGCGCCAGGAACGCCTCGTAAGCCGGGAGGATATCCAGCCCGACCGCCTCCTCATAATAGAGCCGCCGGATCCGGATTACGGCCGAGTCGGCCAGGGCCGTACGGCCGTACTTTTCGAGAAACCGCTCGTATCCCAGGATGGTATGCCGTTTTTCGGCTTCCTTCCAGTCCCGCCGCGTCGGGCCGCAGCCGGAAAAGAGAAAAAGGACAAAAAAACCTGTGATGAGGCCGCGGCCGGTTCTTTTCAGATCCATGGGAAACATCCTGTGATTGCGGACAGAAACACATCCATCCGATTGGATGAAAGACACATTACCCCGTTACCCCCCCGCCCTCCGGCGGCTGCCGGTTGCCGCGCCGAAACGGATTCGATGACTCACCCACATGCGACACCTCATCCAGCATCCCCGCGAGGATCCGTGTCTGTTCTCGGCGTTCATAGCTTTTCAGTTCCGACCGGTCGATTCCGGGAGGAACGGTCCGCCCCGATTCCCACAGCCGGTAATAAAACAGCACTCCTTCCGCGATCCCCCGGGTGTCTCCGGGATGCACCACACGCCCAGCCCGATGCTTTCGGATCAGGCGTCCCGCCTCGGATTCGGGCACCACGGCCAGGACGGGTTTTCCGGAGGCCAGATACTCGAAAATTTTTCCCGTCACCATCCCCCCGCCCGATCCGGGCGAGAGGATGAGCAGCAGCAGATCCGCCTGCATCAGGAAACGGACGCTTTCCCGATGGGTGACATATCCGGTTTCATGGACGGTCTCTTCGAGTCCGTAGCGGCCCAGCAGCGATCCGAGATCGATCCCGTACGCGCTGCCGGCCAGCCGGATTTGAATCCGGGAACGGAGCCGCGGATGATGGTCGAAGAGCTCGCGGACGCCCGCGAAAAACGGTTCGGGATCGCAGAGGGCGTTCAGCGTGCCCGCGTAGGCGATCGTGAATTTCTTCCGGGACGGATCCGGGACGGTTGCGAAATCGTTCGCGTCGAACCCGTTGTAAAGCGTGGTGACCGTCCCTCCCGGGGCGCCCCGTCTTTCGGACAAGCTCCGTGCGATCCGGGGCGAGACCGCCAGGATCCGGTCGGCGTTTCGGAGCACCGTTCGCGCCAGCCGTTCGTCAACTGCCCGGTGAAGCGGCGTGGGCAGGCGTTCGCAGGATTCCGCCGTCCAGTCGTCGCGGAAATCCGCGATCCAGGGGATGTTGCACCGGCTCCGGAGCCGGTGCCCGATCAGATGCGCCGAATGGGGCGGGGAGGTCGTGAACACGGCATCGATCCGTTCGGTCCGGCATAGTCTCCGGGCGGCGCGGAGCGCGAACGGCAGCCAGAGCAGTTTGGAGTCGGGGACGAGCAGCCACGGAATCAGTTTCTCGTTCAGGCTGGAAATGAAACGAACGAACCGGGATGCCCCCCGGTCCCGGAGGACAGGGACGTTCTGGCGCCCAGGCCGGATTCCGCGGAACACGCGGAGCGGATCGAGCGATTCCGTGCGGAGAATCCGGACGTCCGGAATCTCGTCCAGGAGCGTGGGGTCGTGGGCGTAATACGCCGTCTCCCGGACGGTGAGGACCACCGGTTCCCATCCGAATTCGGGCAGATATCTGGCGAACTTGAGGGCGCGCTGCACCCCGCCCATGCCCATCGGCGGAAAATAGTAGGCGACGACGAGGACGCGTTTCATGGTTTCCACCCTTTACCCCGTGTTACAGGGACTTTCGGGGTCGGCTCCGGCCGATCCTTGAGAAAACGCGGAGGAGCGCCGCCCGCTCTTCGGCGTAGAAGAACCGGACGATCCACAATCCCGGAAAAACCGAGAGAATCAGCACCCCCCGGATCCAGAATGCCGCATCCCGCAGGACCCCGTATCCGATGAAAAAGATTCCAGCGTAAACGAAAAGGAGTTTCAGTATCCTCCGCCCTTCATAGGGAATGGGATAGAGCCGCTGATTGACCAGATAGAGGGACAGGGCCATCACGCCGTATGAAATCGCCGTGGCCCAGGCCGCGCCCGTCAGTCCGATCCGGGGGATGAGAAAGTAGTTGCCGAGTAGGGCCGCGGCCGCGCCGAGTCCGGTGATCAGCGGCATGTACACGCTCTTCTTTTCGAGATACACGCCGATCACGAAATTGGCGTATACACCGTACAGGATGTAGGCCAGCATCACGATCGGGACGATGGAAAGGCCCGCGTCGAATCCCTCTCCGAAGAGGCGGAATCCGAACAGCCGGAGGCCCGCGATTTCACGGACGAAGAAGGAAACGAGCAGGAAGAACAGGCCCAGGACGAGGAGGAAATAGGTCAGGATCCGGGCGAATATGCGTTTGGCGTCGGGCTGCCTGGAGGTGGAGAGGAAGAAGGGATGCCAGGCGAAGCGGAACGCCGCCACCACGAGCGCCATGAACATGCCGAGTTTGTAACCGGCGCTGAAGAGGCCGGTCGCCTCGGTCCCGATCATCCGGTCGATGAAGAACCGGCTGACCTGGTCCATGACTACGACGGAGAGGTAGGACGGGATGTAAGGGAGTCCGAATTTCATCAGTTCCGCGAAATCGATCCGGTGAAAGACCGGGCGGAGCCATTGGATCTGGATGGGAATCAGCGTCAGAAGCGTGAATGCGGACGCGATCAGATTCGCCTGGAATATGCCGGGCACGCCGAGCCGGAGCACGCCCACGAACAGGATGTTCAGGCCGAGTGTGACCGCGAGATTCAGGGTCTTGAGGACGACGAACAGCCTGGATTTTTCCTCGGCCCGCAAAAGGAGAAACGGCAGCAGGGCCAGGCCGTCGGCGATCAGGATTCCGGCGGCCAGCCGGATCAGGAGGGTGTAATCCGGGCTGCGGAAGATGAGCGCGGAAAAAGGAGCCGAAAAAAAAACGAGGAGCGACGAGAACAGGAGGCTCGTGGAGAAGATCGTCCACCAGCCCGTGCTGAACAGGCGGCGTTTCTCCGATTCCGACCCGGCCAGCACGAAAAAACGCAGGAAAGCCGAATCCAGCCCGTAACTGAAGAACACGTTCAGGATGGCCAGGGCGGAGAAGAGAAGCGACGCGATGCCGTACAGATCCGGTGACAATGTATTGGTATGGATCGGCAGCAGCAGAAAACCCATGGACCGGCTGACGATGTGGCCGATCCCGTACACCGCGGAATGTTTGGTGAGGCGTTTCAGGCTTTCCCGCATGGATTCTACCCCGGCAGTCCGGCGAAAAACAGCTTCCAGAAGGGATCTTCCTGCGGATCGGGCAGGGCTCCCGTCTTCCCGTTCTGTTTCAAGGTGTTCCGGCCGAGGGAGGCGTCGAACCGTCCGAGCACGAAACCGGGGATCCCGAGTCCTTCCCAGGTGGTGAGCACGGCCTGCACGGATCCGGGATCGACCGCCGCGAGCAGCGTGCCCTCGCTGATCGCCAGCCAGGGATCGAAGCCGAGCGCGCCGGCCAGGGAAGCGATGTCTTCGGGGACCGGCACGTTGTCCAGGTCTGCGTACACCGGGATCCCGGAGGCCGCGTGCATCTCCCACAATCCGCCGAGCACCCCCCCCTCGGTCGCGTCGTGCATGGCGTGAACGCCCCCCGCGGAGAAGGCGGAGAGCGCGTCCTCGACCACGGTGATCTCGTCCGTACGGCGGATCACCCGGTCCAGCAGGGCGGGATCCATCCGGTCCCCGATGCGGTCGCGATACAGGATGCCGAGCAGCGCCGCGGCCTCGATGGCCGGCCCCTTGGTCATGAGGAGTACGTCGCCGTCCCGGGCGCCGCCGGGCGAAATCCACGCGTCCCGGTCCGCGATGCCCCAGACCGTGACCCCGCCGACGATCGGCACGGTCACCGCGCCGTACCATCCCGTGTGTCCGCCGACGATGGTGATGCCGAGGGATTCCGCGGTCCCGGAGATGGAGCGGATGAGGAGTTCGGCGTCCGACTCCGGCGATCCGGGGGGCATGAGGAGCGTATAGGTCATGAATTGCGGCGGAATCCCGGTCACGGCCACGTCGCTCGCCCCGATATGGACGGTGAA
>DSAP01000181.1 GCA_011046415.1 bacterium
ATACTGATAATATACATTTTAAGCAAGTATTATTGTGTGCTCAAAAAACATTAGTGTTGAAGAATAAAAGACCTTTTTAGACTGGACTCATGTATTTAATTGCCCAATCCAATAAGTACCATACTCAAAATTGTCGTAAGGATTGATATTATTGGTTAAATAATATGTCTTAAAATTATCAAGTATAGTTTTTGTTATTTTCTTAAAAAACAAGGTTGGGTAACATAATTCCCAAGTCGTACTACCGTCTCTCCATCCGACTTGATGGAAGAACGGATAATCATCTTCCGGAAATGCTAAACCATAACCTGGTTTTCTTGATTCATGAGCGAGGAAACACCGAAATTTATATAATAGATATTTGTGTGTCAAATATTCTAATCTAAACTTTTTAAAACCCGGAACTGATATATTATCTGTCCACATCGATTTGATTGTGTCAAAATCTGGATCGGTTGATATTGAAATTGGTGATCCAATTTTCCATTTCTTTTTTTGTTCAAAACAGAAGTCTCTTAAGCCTTTGATATCCGGGCTTGAGATTAAGTCTAAAATCCTTAATAGATGGATTAAATTGATTTTATTACAATCCTTCCAGTTACCAAAACGTTCGATCGTATTTGTAAATCGAGTGTTTTTATCATTGGTATCGTCTATGATGGTTTTCGATAGTGTATCTATGATGTTAACAAAAAGAGCTTGGCGCAAAAAGTCATAGTTTGATTCGACTTCAATGGTATTTATCACCTCAATAGTCTTATTGAAATACTCGACAAAATTGTCAATTTTGGATTGAACGTTACTCATAATTTAACACCTAATGAGATAATCGATACGATAACAGCATAAATTAAAATCCTTCACCCTCGTTTACTTCCTTTCGCTTTTGCCAGAGACATCACAAATACCCGTTTTCCCCATTGCATTTCCTTGTTTTTTTCATTAAACTGAACCCATGACAAAGAAAGCAGAAGAAATCGTGACCGAAGCGCTCGCTCTTTCGCCTGCAGTGAGAGCTTACGTGGCGGAGAAATTGATCGAAAGCCTCGACCTGCCTCCCGCAATGGAACTCTCATCCGAATGGAAAGAAGAAATCCTGAAGCGCTGCAAGGATATGGATGAAGAGCAGGTGGCACTCCATGATGCCGAGGCTGTTTTCATGAAAGCATTTGCCACATTGGAATGAGAACGGTCCGCTATCATCCAGCCGCGGAAACCGAAATGATCGAAGCTGCCCAGTATTACGAATTGCAGCATAAGGATCTCGGCAAACGGTTTCTCGTTTCCATTCAAGAGGCAATTCAAAAAATCCAAATCAATCCTCTTCTCTATCCGATCATTCATCATGACGTTCGCCGTGCTTTGACAAAGACCTTTCCTTTTGGGATTCTTTTTCGAATTTGCAACGACCAGATTGTGATCATGGCTGTCATGCATCTCCAGCGTAATCCTGATTATTGGGAAAAAAGATAATCCGACGTAACGATCCAAACTTCCGATAATCCGAAAACGGCTGTGATGTCGATTGATTCGGTTTGATCAATCGGCGGACGATCCTCTTTTCCTCGTGGCGTGCCTCACTCCTCCGCTCCCCGCGTGGACGCAGGGAGCGTTTTCAGAAAAGCTTTTCTGAATTTAAAGTTTTCTTGCGGAGCATTCATCTCTGGAATCATCTGTTCTTTTTCTTTAATCATGTCCATCCCATAATCAGAGAAATCATGGTTCAGACCATCTTAGTATCCCGCGAGCGACCGCAGATACTTCACCACCTTCTCGATGCATTCCGCCGCGTCGATCATCTCGGATTCCGTATTTTCTTTCCCCGGAGAAAGACGCAGGCTGCCCTCTGCGTCCGCCCCGGTGCGGCCCATGGCCTCGAGCACGTGTGAAATCCGTCCGGAACCGCCGGCGCAGGCCGACCCCGCGGACGCGGCGACGCCTTCGATGTCGAGGTGGCGGAGCAGGGCCTCCCCGTCCACGTGCGGGATGGAGAGGTGAAGCACATGGGGCAGCCGGTGTTCCGGATGCCCGTTGATGCGGATCCCGTCGATCCGGTTCAGAATTTCCGTCTGGAGCAGATCCCGCAGGTTGCGGATTTTACGGACATGCGCCCCGCGGTGTTCACGGACTGAGGCGCAGGCCGCGCCCAGGCCGACGATGCCCGGCACGTTGTGCGTCCCGCCGCGCCGCCCCTTCTCCTGCCCCCCGCCGTGGATCAGCGGCGTGAGGGGCGTTCCCTCGCGGACGAACAGGGCGCCCACGCCTTTCGGACCGTGCAGCTTGTGCCCGGAGATCGCGGCCAGATCGACAGGAACCCGGCCGACATCCATCGGCAGACAGCCGATGCCCTGCACGGCGTCGGTGTGGAACAGGACGCCCCGCTCCCGGGCGATCCGCCCGATTTTTTCGATCGGCTGGATCGTGCCGACCTCGTTGTTGGCCTGCATCACGGAGATCAGAACCGTATCCGGTCTGATCGCCTTCTTCACATCCCGGGGATCGACCAGTCCGTCGGAATCGACGGGGATCCGGGTGACGCGCCAGCCCGAATCCGCGAGGAACTCCGCGCAGCGCAGCACCGCGGCGTGCTCGACGGATGAAACGATCAGGTGGCGCCCCCGATCGCGGAGCGCATGGGCGACGCCCCAAAGCGCCAGGTTGTCGGACTCGGTTCCGCCGCCCGTGAAGAGAATCTCCGTGGGCTTCGCGCCGAACAGGGACGCCGTATCACGACGCGCCGTCTCGACGGCGTCGAGCGCCTCCTGGCCGAAAGAATGGCCCGAGCCCGGATTCCCGAACCGGTCCGCCAGGAAGGGCAGCATCGCATCCCGGACGCGCGGGTCAGGCTGTGTCGTGGCGGCGTTGTCTAAATAAATTCGATTCATAATTGCTGATAATTTTGTTCATACTCAGATTACAAATTGAACTTTGGCAAATTTTGGGTCGATCCGAGAATTGCGGAACGATTTCGATAAAATTCATCTCCATTTTGGTTGGGCAGGGATGTGAATTTTAGGCACATGTAACTTCAGGCATTTTAGGCACTCGATTTCTGTTATGATTTCTCCGCTGCCGTTCCCATTTCCCTTCTTTCGTCTCTTTTCCGCATAATTTACCCAATCCCGGCCCCATTGTCAAGCCGGGTGATGAATCCTCCGGTTTACCGGACGATTTCCGCCTGAATCATGGCATACCGGCCCGGAAGCGGGACACCCGGGATCTCCTCCACGATCCGGCCGAAGACGTTGTGGATGTCGAGATGCAGGGAAAAGGATTTCCAGGACTTCGAGAAACGGAGATCCGTCAGGGTCAGGTCGGGCATCATCCTGCGCCTGCGGTAACCGAAGGAAATGAGCGGGCGGATCCGGTGCGGCCATTCCCATCCGGCGGACACCGTGAGCAGGGTGCGCGTCGCATTCGCGGCGTATTTGGCGGACCGCAGACCGGGATCTGCGGTGTATGCGATTTCCTGAAAGAAGCCGCGGAACTCCCAGGCGTCACGGCGCCATCCCGCGCCCAAGGACATCCCCAGGAGCATCCGGTCATTGAGGTTGCGGACCGTCCAGACCGCGGGAGCGGTCTCGACCCAGTCGATCGGACCGGTCTCGCGGCGTCCGAACAGGGTCCAGTCCAGCGAGAGGGCGCCACGCCGGAAGGAAAGGCCCGCGTCGATGGATTGTCCGGATTCCGGCCCGAGATCCGGATTCCCCCGGTTGCTCGGCGAATCGTAAAAAAGCTCGGTGAACGTCGGCTGCCTGAATATGCTTCCGGCTGAAACCCGCCACCGCCAGTGACGGCGGAAGGCCGCGGCCGCCCCGGCGGACGGGCTGACCCGGATTCCGAATCCATCCAGCCGGTCGGCCCGGATCCCGGCGTTCACGAGGATGCCGCGGCCGCTCCGCCGGGCCGCCTCGCCGAATACCGCCAGGCGCATCCGGTCATGGTCGCCCAGGCGCGGGCTCGCGAGCGCCTCGGCGCACCACTCCGCGCCCGCCGCGGCCTCCATCCGTTCCGAAAAAAACCGGTTGACCTGCACCTCCGCGCCGAGCGCCTTCGAACGATGCGTGTTCCTGTACCAGCCGGGCCGGTTCGCGTCCAGCACGAACTCATCGTCATGCCGCCTGCCGAAAAGCCGCGCCCGGACGCGCGTCTGCGCCCCTGCCTGCCAGTCGAGCGCGGACTGGACGATGCCGGTGCCGGTGATCTCATGCGAGGGATACGGGGCGTAAAATCCGTTCGCCCCGAAATCCCGGCGTCCGGCTGACAGGCTGTTCGACCAGTGCAGCCGGGAGGTCTGGAAGACGGCGCGCACATTTGCCGTCCAGGCATCCAGCCCGGTCTCTTCGCGATAGCCGTCCGATTTTTCCCGGCCGGCGGAGAGGAGATGCCGCCACCGTCCCGTACGCAGGGATTGCACCATCCAGCCGCCGGCCGTACGGAAACTGCCGCCCCTGAGCTGCGCCCGCGTCTGCGTCCGTTCAGGCGTCCGCGTGTGGATGTGGATCACGCCGCCGAATCCTTCGGGTCCGAAGACGGAGGACGCCTGGCCCGACAGGATCTCGATCCGTTCGATGTCCTGCACGGCCACGGGAAAATCGCTGATGAAATGGCCGGTCTGCGGGTCGTTCATCCGGACGCCGTCCACCAGGACCAGCACCTGCTCGAAGGAACTCCCCCTGAGGCTGAAATCCGCCTGTGCGACGGGTCCCCGGCGGGAGATATCCACCCCGGAAAACCGGAGGATGTCCGGGATCGACTGCGCGGGCATCCGCCGGATCGCATCTTCATCCAGGACCAGCCATTCGCGGGTCTCGGACGCCAGCACCCGGGTCATGCGCGAGGCGGTCACGGAGACCGGCGCGAAATAATAATCCACCTGGCCGAATGCGGGGACCGCGAAGGTAAAAAGCAAGGCTATCCGGATCGTTCGCAAGGTTTCCCCTCCTTTGCGGGTCATTCCGGACGCGTGAGGACGAAGAGGCTGGTCAGCGCGAAAAGATTCGGGAGAAACCGGACCGGTCTTCTCGCGCCGAGATCGTGACGGGAGAGGATCCGGAATCCCGCGCGTCTGCAAAGCTGATTGAAGTCTGAGATGCTCATGAAACGGACATTGGGGGTGTCGGACCAGTCATAGGGCAGGGACGGCGTGACCGGGGTATGACCGCGGAACATCAGCGTAAACCGGGCCGTGTAATGGGCGAAATTGGGAAACCCGACGATGACTCTATTTCCGACGCGCAGGGATTCCTCGAGAAGGAGCCGGACGTTCCGGACCTCCTGAAGGCTCTGATTCAGGATGACGTAATCGAATGACCGGTCCGGATAGCCTGAAAGGCCGCTGCCGATGTCGCCGTGAAACACGCTGACGCCTTTCTCGACGCAGAGGTAAATACAGGATTCGTCCAGTTCCACACCCTGGCCTTTCACCCGCTTTCCCTGCTGCAGCGCGGCGAGGAGCGCGCCGTCCCCGCAGCCCAGATCGAGCACGCGCGATCCCGGCGCGATGAGATCATAGATGATTTGGTGGTCGAGACGCATCAATCCGTTTCCATTCTAGAAAATAATCCGGAGTTCAACTTCTTTTCAGGACGCCTGCTCCATCGTCTTTTGGAGGAACGGCCGGATCAGACGGGCCTCCTCCCCGATCTCGATGAGGAAGGCGTCGTGGCCGTAGGTCGATTTGATCTCGCAGTATGTCGCCTCGACGCCCCGCGTCTTGAGCAGGTGGACGATCTCCCGGGACTGGTAGGACGGATAGAGCCAGTCGGACTCGAACGCGATCACGAGAAACCGGATGTCCACGGTCCCGCCGTTTAAAAAGAGCCGGTCTCCGGACAGATCGAAATAATCCATGGCCTTGGTGATGTACAGGTAGGAATTGGCGTCGAACCGCTTGACGAAACTGTCTCCCCGGTAACGCAGATAGCCCTCGACCTCGAAATCCTCGCGGAATGAGAAACTGTATACGTCGTCCTTCAGGTTCCGGGAGAATTTCTGCTCCATGGATTTGTCGCTCATGTACGTGATGTGGCCGATCATCCGGGCCAGTGCGAGCCCCTTCTCAGGCTGGCCCTGGCCGTAATATTCGCCTTTCCGCCATGCCGGATCGGCCATCACCGCCTGACGCCCCACCTCGTCGAGCGCGATCTGGAGGGGCGAATGCTTGAGCGTCGTGGCGATGGGAATGGCGGAGCGGATGCGGTCGGGATGACTCGCCACCCATTGCAGGACCTGCATCCCGCCCATGGATCCGCCGACGACAGAGAGGAGTTTCGGGATTCCGAGATGGTCGATCAGGCGGCGCTGCGCCTCCACCATGTCGCGGACGGTGACCACGGGAAAATCGAGGCCGTAGGGTTTGCCGGTTTGGGGATGGACGGAAGAGGGACCCGTGCTGCCGCCGCATCCCCCGATCACGTTCGCGCACAGGACGAAGTATTTATCCGTGTCGATTCCCTTTCCGGGCCCGACCATCCCGTCCCACCAGCCGGGGTGTTTGTCCTCCGGCCGGAGGGAACCCGCCACATGGGCGTTCCCGGAGAATGCATGGCATACCAGCACCGCATTGCTCCGGTCTTCGTTGAGCGTGCCGTAGGTTTCATAGGCGACCGTGATCGGCCCCAGGGTCCTCCCGGATTCCAGAA
Organism: bacterium; assembly: GCA_011046415.1. Taxonomy (GTDB): domain Bacteria; phylum Zhuqueibacterota; class QNDG01; order QNDG01; family JABMRT01; genus DSAP01. The sequence continues at coordinate 6,645 of DSAP01000181.1, forward strand.
CCAGTGCGTCCGGCGGTTCCGCGAAGGTATAAAACCGTGTCCCCGCGCCCGGTTGTTTCTCCGAAGATTTCATCTTGTTTTTCCTCGATCCCTTGCCTTTGATCACGCGTCACGGCCTCAAGTCAGATGTTCAAACAAGACGGTGGACAGATACCGCTCCCCGGAATCGGGAAGGATCGTCACGATGGTCTTGCCTTGGAATTCCGGGAGCCGGCCGAGGCGCACGGCCGCGGCCGCGGCCGCGCCGGAGGAAATGCCCGAGAGTATGCCCTCCTCGGCCGCGAGCCGGCGCGCGAATGCGATGGCCTCGTCGTTGGAAACGGTTTCGATTCGGTCGACGAGGGAAAGGTCGAGCACATCCGGGACGAATCCCGCGCCGATGCCCTGGATCTTGTGCGGCCCGGGTTTCAAGACTTCCCCGGAACGCGTCTGGGTGAGGACGGGGCTGTCCGCCGGCTCCACGGCCACGGAGACGAGCGGTTTTCCCAGCCGCTTCTTGATGTAGCAGGACACGCCGGTGAGCGTGCCCCCGGTGCCCACGCCGGCCACGAACGCGTCCACCCGGCCTCCCGTGTCTTCCCGGATTTCCGGGCCCGTGGTCTTCTCGTGAATCGCCGGATTGGCGGGATTCCTGAACTGCTGGAGCAGGACGGTCCGTTTCGGATCGCCGGCATGGATCTCCTCCGCCTTCGCCACCGCGCCGGCCATGCCTTTCGCGCCTTCGGTCAAAACGAGGTTCGCGCCGAAGGCTTTGAGTATTTTCCGCCGCTCGAGGCTCATGGTCTCCGGCATGGTCAGGGTCAGCCCGTATCCCCGGGAGGCCGCCACGAAGGCGAGGGCGATGCCCGTGTTGCCGCTGGTCGGTTCGACGATCTCCATTCCGGGTTTGAGGACGCCGCGCTTTTCGGCGTCCCAGATCATGGCCGCGCCGATCCGGCATTTGACGGAATAGGCGGGGTTCCGGCCTTCGATTTTCGCGAGGATCACCGCCTTGCCGCCGTCCGTGATCCGGTTCAACCGCACCAGCGGCGTCCGGCCGACGGACAAGGAATTGTCATCGAATATTCTGGACATCACGTCTCCAATCTACCCTGTCAGGTTTCAGACAACGCCTGATCGATATCGGCGAGGATGTCGTCGATGTGTTCGAGTCCGATCGAAAGGCGGACGAGTTCGGGCGATACGCCGCCTTCGCGCTGCTGCTGTTCGGAGAGCTGGGAGTGCGTCGTGCTCGCCGGATGGAGGGCGAGGCTCTTGGCGTCGCCCACATTGGCGAGATGGGAGAAAAGCTTCAGGCTGTCGATGAATTTCTCGCCCGAGGTCTTCCCGCCCTGGACCCCGAAAACCACCATGCCGCCAAACCCCTTCTTCAAATAGCGGGACGCGACGGGATAAGAGAGGTCGTCTTCCAGGCCGGGATACCGGACCCATTCGACCCGCGGATGGTTTTTCAGGAATCCCGCCGCGGCCAGGGCGTTGGCGCAATGCCGCTCCATGCGCAGAGGCAGGGTCTCGATGCCCTGGAGGAAGATCCACGCATTGTCCGGGGAGGTGCAGGCGCCCACATTCCGGAGGGGAACGGTGCGCAGCCTGAGCGCGAAGGCGACCGGAGCCAGCGTGTCTGGAAGATCGTGCGCCCATCTCAGCCCGTGATAATTGGGATCCGGCTCGTTGTACAGGGTGAACCGCTTGTCCTTCCAGTCGAATCGGCCGGAATCCGTGACGATCCCGCCGATGGCCGTCCCGTGTCCGCCGAGCCATTTGGTCAGGGAGTTCACCACGATGTCGGCCCCGTGATCGATGGACCTGAGCAGATACGGCGTGGTGAATGTGCCGTCTACGATCAGGGGAAGTCCATGGGCGTGGGCGATTTCGGCGACGGCCTCCACATCCGTGAAATCCAGCGCCGGATTGCCGATGGTCTCGATGTAAAGCGCCCGCGTACGGGATGTGATCGCCTTCTGGAAATTTCGGGGATCGTCCGCCTTCACGAATTGGACCGCGATGCCCAGCTGCGGGAGGATGGCGTCGAACAGGGTGTAGGTTCCGCCGTAGAGATTGTTGGCCGAGACGATCTCGTCTCCCGTTGCGGCGAGGTTGATGATTGTGTTGAATATCGCCGCGGTCCCGGATGCGAATGCGACCGAGGCCGACCCGCCTTCCAGATGCGAGACCCGCTGTTCGAGGACATCCTGGGTCGGGTTGCCGAGGCGGGAATAGATATTTCCGAGCTCCCTGAGTGCGAACAGGCTGGCGGCGTGTTCGGTGTTTTTAAAGAGATAGGAACTCGTCCGGTATACGGGGACGCCCCGCGACAGGGTCGCGGGATCGGCGGTCTGGCCCGCGTGCAGGGCCAGGGTTTCGAAACGATAGGACGGAACGGACATGATGGTCTCCTGTGAGAGTCGGTATTCAGATATGGTAGATCGGGCCGGCGGCCTGTTCCTGCAAGACGCGCGTGCGCCGCATCATATCGGCAAAGGTAACCGTATCGACGATCCGGGATGTCGAATCGGTCACCCGCACCCACACCTCCCTGAACGCGCAGCGTTCCTCCTCGGCGCACCCGGACGGACGGTCCTTGACGCCGCAGGCGATGGGCTCGACAGGTCCTTCGATGAGTCGAAGGATCTCGCCCAGCGTGATGTCCTCGGGCCGCCGGGACAGGAGAAAACCGCCCCCCTTCCCCGTCTTGCTCCGGACATATCCGGCCTTTTTCAGGATCAGCATGATCTGTTCGAGGAAGGGCGTCGGGATGTCCTGCCTCCGCGAGATCTCCGCGAGCGGAACGACCCGCGCGTCTCCGGCATGCAGGGCCAAATCGAGGATAGCCTTGAGCGCGTAATCGCCTTTGAATGTGATCTTCAAGCATTAAACCTTATTAATATGATCAGACTGGTCATAATATAATCGGAACGGCGGACTTTGTCAAGGAATATTTTTCAGGCGGGAAAGTCCCATCGGGACGAATGTCCCGCATTCATCAGGGGGGCGCTAAAAAGGCATCTTGTCGTACCGGCGATCATATCGCCTGCGGCGGACGGAGCTGAAAAAACCGGTTGAATTGGACTTTTAATACGGCCCCATTACAATTCCGGGTCGCGCAAATGCTCATCCGCCTGTTTTTTGATGAACCCTGAATAATGCTTGCCTTTCTTGAATTTATTTTTTACAATGAGATCATTAATCAAAACAAATCATATCCAGTTAAATTCATCAGACACAAGCGGATAATAAGGAGTAACCAAAGTCGAAAATAAATGGTTGAAGCGCCTGAATACATTGCTGAAAAGTTGAATCGATTTCGTAAATGGATGAAACACAAACGATACGCCGAAAGCACCATCAATACGTATACAGATGCAGCAAAGCAATTTTTGCTGTATTTTCGAGACAGAGACATAAAGAGTTTGACCAATGAGGACGTTGTTGATTTTACAAATGGGTACATTGTAAAAAGAAGGTATAGTTTTTCTTATCAAAATCAATTTATTAATGCGATAAAGTTATTTTTCCGGGAAGTTGAAAAATGTTATATTGAAATTGACAAATTGCAACGCCCGCGCAGAGAGCACAAACTACCCAATGTATTAAGCAAAAATGAGGTAAAAGCCATACTTGAAGCACCGAAGAATACAAAGCACAAGGCGATGTTGAGCTTAATATATGCGTGTGGTTTGCGAAGAAGTGAGTTATTGAATGAGTCCAGTCTAAAAAGGTCTTTTATTCTTCAACACTAATGTTTTTTGAGCACACAATAATACTTGCTTAAAATGTATATTATCAGTATATTATGGCACTGCTCAC
>DSAP01000003.1 GCA_011046415.1 bacterium
GCCGCGTCCGGACGCGGCCGGATACACCAGCAGCACGGAATACGAGGTCGATCACAGCGGAGCGCTCGGCTCGGGCATCGTGATCCCGGAAGTCATGGCGAAAGATGCCCTCATACCGGGACTGTCTTATGAGGTTGCATTCCAGTCGGCGTTTTCCGGGAGGCCGGTGATCAATTATACCGACCACGGCGGGCTTTATGTGACCAGCGGCATGCAGGTGTATGCCCTCATCGACGGCACACGCAGCCTCGTTTATTCCGATGTGCTCGAGGAAGCCCCGGCGGGTTCGGGTGTCTTCAAACCGTCCCTGATCAGCACCACGCTGGTAGAGAACGAGGATCTCGGTGTTTGGACTATGCGGGCCGGCGACACATTGACCACCGGTATTTTCGACGGTATCCGGCTGAAAGTATTCCTCGAGAATGAGACGGCCGTCTATGATCCGGATGCGGCGGGCTGGCTGAGCGGCGGCGGAGAGGCACCCGAGATTGTGCTCAGCACGGCCGAGGGACTCAATTTCCCGTGGGATTATCACATCGAGTTCTCGGACAACCCCGATTTCTATACGTCCCGGGTGGTGAGCCTCGTGAATATCAAGAACGAGACCGGTGCGGTGATTCCGCGTGGCGATCTGCTTCGCCAGTTGCCGTTCTCATTCAAGTGTTATACCCCGAGTTTCATCGACTCGACGACCGGTGAATACGAAATGATGGATTTTCTGGTCCATGACATGAACGGCAACGGCACTTTCGACATCCTCGAAGACCGTATTCTGGTCGGTCCCCTGACCAGTGCGGGCCGTTGGGCCGGGACGATTTTTATCATGGACTTCCGGCATCTCGCCGATGCGGGCCAGATCCCGAGATCCGGGGTGTATCAAATCGGGTTCAACCGGCCCTGGTTCAGGAATGACGTGGTGACATTCTCCGTCAACCATTCCGAAAGCATCGACAGGCAGAAGCTCGATGACGACATGGATCGTATCAAGGTGGTACCGAATCCCTATGTCGCCACGAATGTGATGGAGCCGGCGATCGCCAAATCCGGGCTGAACCAGCGCAGGCGCCTCATGTTCACCCATATTCCGGCGCGATGTACGATCAAGATCTTCACGGTGAGCGGAGTCCTCGTCAGGGAAATCCGTGTCGCAGAGGGCATGGACGGCTGGACCGAGGGCACGGGAATCGTGCATTGGGACCTGAAATCGAAAGAAGGGCTTGACATCGCCGCGGGCATGTATCTCTATCATGTCAAGGCAGACGAGACCGGCAAGGAAAAAATGGGCAAGTTTGCGGTTATCAAATAATCCGGGGTGTCGGGAATCACGCATTGGATGAAAGGTCAAGGTCATGAACAGATATAAAATTTTACAGGTCGTCATGGTAGGGGCGCTGATCATGCTCAGCACCGCGGCGTATAGCCAGAAACCCCATCGGGTGGGAACGACCGCCGCCAATTTTCTTGAGATCGGGGTCGGCGCCACCGGAAACGCGATGGGTGACGCCATGGTGGCGAATGTCCGAGATTTAAGCGCCATGTACTGGAATCCGGCGGGACTGGCCTATCTCGAGAAAAGCGAGGCCATGTTCATGCATCAGCCCTGGGTTGTTGACATCAGCCATACCTTCACGGGTGTAGGTTTGGTTTTGCCCGGTATCGGGACACTGGGGCTCGGGATGACCTATCTGGGATACGGAGACATGGCGGTGACCACCGTGGAATTCCCTGAAGGGACCGGGGAGTCTTTTACGGCGAACGACTTTGCGGTCAATCTCTCTTTTTCACGACGGCTGGTCCAGTGGTTTGCTTTCGGGGCTTCGGCCAAATTTGTCAATTCGCAGATCTGGCATACGAAAGCAAATGCGATGGCCGTGGATCTGGGGGTGATCGTCAACACCCATTTCTTCTCACCGACCGGTAGTCGCGAAGACGGGATGAAGATCGGCATGAGCATATCCAATTACGGGGGCAGGATGAAATTCGACGGGATAGATCTGATGAATCCGATCGACATCTCTCCCAATGAAGAAGGCAATTTCCGGGACGCGCCAGGCCAGTTCAGGCTGAGCGGTTGGGAATTGCCTCTGATTTTCCGGATCGGCATGGCGGTTCACCCGATTGTCACGGGCAATCACCGTCTGACGCTTTCGTTTGATGCCCTGCACCCGAACAACAATGCAGAGTCCGTCAACGTGGGCTGCGAGTATGCCGTGAGTATGCCCAGTTTCGGCGATTTTTTTCTGCGTGCGGGTTACAAGGCACTGTTTCTCGATGACGATTACGGTCCGTCTTTCGGAGGCGGTATGAAAATATGGATCGCCCCGGCACTGGCTTTCAAGGTCGATTATGCCTACCGGAGCATCGGAGATTTCGGGCCTGTTCACTGTTATACCTTTGGAGTCCTGTTCTAGGGGGCCCTGGAAGTCGTCCAGGGAGTCGATCATTTGGGAGGGACTGCCCGCCTCGGCGGGTCAGTCCCTTTTTTTCAGAGAATATACAATAGGACGTGATATGACTTTCGGGAATAAACCGTTGCGCGCTTGGATGATCCTCTTTTTTCTGGCGATCTTGTTTGGTTCCTGTGGGAAGAAGAAACCGGAAATCCCGCCGGAAAACATTTTGGTGCGGATCGGAGAAAAAACGTTGACGACGGATGAATTTATCCGCCGTGCCGAATATACGCCCCGACCTGCTTATTGCAGGCTGAACAATTATATTCACAAGAAAATTGTCCTGAACTCTCTGATCGGCGAGAAACTCATGGCCATGGAAACGGATGAAGATCATCCGCTCCGCAGGGATGAAACATTCAGGGATTATATCCGCGGCAGAAAAGAACAGGCCATGCGGCAGCTCATGTATTATGAAGAAGCGTTCAACCGGGCGAAAGTCAAGACCCAAGAAATCGAAAGGGAGTTCAGTCTCGCGGGAAGGAAATACCATCTCTCATACCTCAATGTCTCAGACAGTGCCAGGGCCGTATGGATCCGGGACAGTCTGGCCACGGGACGTTACGACCTGTTGTCCCTGTCAGGCACCATGCGGGAACTGCCGCAACGTGTGGTGACCTGGGAAGGGAAAGAGGACACACAGGTTCATGATGCACTTTTCAAACAGCCCGTAGAAAAAGGACAGGTCATCGGGCCGCTGTACGTGGATCGCAATCAGTATCTCTTTATCCGGGTAGACCGCTGGACCGAAAACGTGGCCCTTACGGAGCAGACGGCGCTCCAGCGCTGGGAGGATGTCAAAGAGAAGTTGCAGGATGAAAAAGCCGAAGCCATCTGGCTCAATTCTGTTTCGAGGCTCATGAAAGACAAGCAACTTGTATTTGTAGAAGATACTTTCTGGCATTTGTGCGAATTCTATCGTGATCTGTATATGCTCACCGAAGAACAGAAACGGGATGAATTTGAGAAGAAATACTGGGACAGGAAGGACAAGGATAAACCCCGGCTTGACGCCATGGACGACGAAGCGCTGATGAATTATCCTTTCTTCAGACTCGACGACCAGGTCTGGAGGGTGAGGGATTTCAACAAACTCGTGGCTTCTCATCCTCTGGTTTTCAGGAAGAACAGAATGAGCCCGGCGGAATTCCCCGAGCAGTTCAAATTTGCCATCGCGGATCTGATCCGCGACCAGTTCATCACGGAAGCGGCATACAAGAAAGGATATGACAAACGTCCGGCGGTCACGGCTTATACGAGTATGTGGGAAGATGCATTGCTCGCGAATTATGAAAGGATGGCCCATCTCAACCGGATCGGGGCCATGAAGGCCTTCACAATGAAGAAAGAACAGCCGCATGAACAACGGGACGTCAAAAACTATCTCCAGCCTTATGTCGACAGCCTGGTTGTCAAGTATAATGACCAGATCGAAATCAATATGGAAGCCTTCGAGAAAATCACACTCACACGCATCGATATGTTCGTCAAACAGGATGATCAGCCCTATCCTATCGTCGTGCCGCCCTTCCCCGTGATCACGACCAGCCATCCGCTGAATTATGGAAGGATCATGGAATTTTAACGACCGGCATGCTGTTGGTCCACCGGTTTTTCTCCGTATATCCGGTGATCAAGGCGGGTAACGGTCCGGATAAAAAAAGCCTGTCTCGTAATGAGACAGGCTTTTTCATTCCGGGAGAAACAGACGTTATTGGATGGGCCAGAGTTCGATCCGTCTGTTCCGGGCGCGGCCTTTGGCCGTCTGATTCGACGCGATCGGATCGGCTTCTCCATAGCCGACGGCCGTCAGGCGATGAAAAGAAATACCCTGATCGACCAGAAATTTCTTGACCGTATCGGCGCGGCGCTGGGAGAGTGTCAGATTGGATGCGGCACTGCCGATACTGTCCGTGTATCCCCGGATTTCAAGGTTTATTTCCGGTTTATTCTTCAGTGCCGCGGCCACGGTCTTCAGCGCATCCTTCGCCTCGGGGCTGAGTTCGGCCCTGGCAGTGGCGAACTGAACCGCAGGCAGGATAATCCGTTGATCGACACTCAGCAGGATGTCGGGTTCGGGAGCGGCCTCCGCGGGTTCCTCTTCGATGACGGGTTCCTTTTCGACGACGGGTTCTTCTTCCTTCACCGGTTTCACGGGTTCGGGAGGTTCTTCGGGAACGGCCGCCACGACCGGAACTTCAGCCACCTCTTTCCGGATTACCTTCGCCTCTTTGCTCTTCCCGAACCGGATGAGCAGACCGAAACGGATTTCACCGATTCCCGTGTTGGCGTCGTCTCCCCTCGGGTCGATGTTATTTAAAGATTGATCAATCAGCCGCGTATATCGAAAACCGATATCCAGAGCACATCGTTTGGAGAGCGGGATCAGGGCGCCGGCCGCCCCGAGCCACGTGAAATGGGTCCGGCTTCCATGTACGGAGGTTCCGGAATGGGGGAGAGGGAACCAGTCATCCCCTGTTGAAACGTCCCGGAGGTCCCAGACCGTGATTCCGGCGCCGAGGCCGAGATAGGGATTGGGCTTCCATTTCGGAGCCGGATGATAGCGCAACAGGAGACTGTAAGGATACAGATAGGTGCGATTGCCGCCCTTGGGTTTGAAATAAGAATCCGGGTCACGGGAGCGTACCCATCCCAGGCCCAGGCTGACTTCGGCATTCCAGCGTTCCGAGAAAAAGTAATGGAAGTCGATTCCGCTCACATACCCGACGGCGGAGCGGTCCGTGGCCCCGCCGAGCAGCTTGACCATGCTTCCGTGAACCCCCAGCCCGATCGGACCCTCGGCCGATAGCGGCGCGGCAAATAATAGCGACACCAACAACAAAACAGGGATGATTCTCATGGCTTTCATGGTGATCCTCCACAACTTTTATTGTTCCGGATTGAGAAAAAAATCCCCCGACAGGCTGTCTGAGATAGCCAAATCCCGTCGGGGGCGCCTTAGGGGGAAATCTATATGTCGATCAATTCGCGACAGCATCCATTCATTTAGTATGGTTAAAGCTTACAAATAGTGTGCCATATGACAAAGAAATGAAAAGATGACGCCCTGTTTCATGGACGTGCCATCACGGTCTTTGTCTGTCAAATAAAAGGGGGTATAAGTAAAATAAAAACAAATCATCTTATCGGTTCATCATTGCTTGGGACAAACGCCTGCCCCGGACGAAGTGCCCGAGATGATTCTATGTGTGAATGCATAAAAAAAATGATAGTGTTTCAATCAGATTATTTGTATCAAAATGAAACAAATAAAACAGGCTCAAACGGGCTTCATTTCATTCTCCTGATATGGATGTTTCCGTTTCCGGAGACGATTCGGATCTTCGGTCCACCTCCATTGACATGTCCTGAAGCGCGGATGATGTCTTCAGACGTCACCAGTTCGAGCGGGAATTCTGAATTGATCCGGTTGGCCTGCCAACCGAACCGGCCTGCCGGTACCGATGCGTCGATCGTGCATGCGATTCCGGGCAACAGGGAAAGGGTGATATTACCATTCCCGGACTCAAGTTCCATGTGGCTCCCCTCGGGAAGCCGTTTGAGCAAACACTCCGCATCGATGTTCCCGCTGCCGGTTTTCGCCTGGATTATGCCCGTGATCCCGGAGAGACGGATGTCGCCTCCGCCTGTGCGCAATTCCATATCCCCCTCCAACGTCGTGACGACGATGGAACCGCCTCCTGTCGTGCCCTCGAGACTGCCCCGGATACGGGCCGTTCGGATGTTGCCCCCCCCGGTCGTAAGCTGGAGCTTTCCTTTCGATTCCGAGACATCGATATCGCCGCCTCCGGTGATGACGACCGCACCGCGTGCGGCACGGAGAATCCGGACGGCGCCTCCTCCGGTGACCGCGGATATTCCACTCCCCGCATCTGAGATTTCGATCGCGCCTCCGCCCGTGACCGCCGTGATTTCCTCCTCGATTTGTTTCAACAGGAGGGGGCCTCCGCCGGTCTTCAGACGGCACGGTCCCCGGGTGTCGGTGACCGTGATCGATCCGCCTCCCGTCTTTAGGTCCGCCGGGCCGGCCAGGCCGTGCAGCGAGACGGAGCCGGAGCCGAGAACGGTTTCGCAGGTAAAATACACGGGAACCATGATTTCGAAGCGGCTTTCCATCCAGCCTCGGGAAAAACGCCGCCCCTGAATCCGGACCGTATCCCCCCTGACGCCGACGGCATCCAGCGCTTCTTCGGCGGCGAGGGCGGCTTCCTGGCGAGAAGGAATGTCCATTTTCAGCCGACCCGCGATCCGCACTTCGTTCCGATCCCAGGTTTTGACCGCGACATCGCCCCGGATCCCGTCCACCTGAAGCGTGCCGTTCCGGGATGCCGGGACGGATTTCGAAAAGGTGGCGATCCAATACCTTCCTTCCCGGGTCAACTCCTGTGCAAAGATGCACGGAACCACATTCAGGAGAACAACCGGCCAGATGATTTTGCCATATTGCATGGAAATGCTCCTTATTATATACCCGGTTTCATGTTTTGACGCGTATCTGTTTCAGGGGCCAGCGAGAGCAGATATTGCGCGTATTCATCCTGCTCGGCCCACTGCCGGATCAGGGGCAGAATGCCGGCATCGGCGATCCGGCTCAGGCCGTTGGCCGCTTCGATCCGGATTCCGGAATGGTCTGCATGGAGAAATGTCCGGATGAGCACCTGCTTGATGCCGTCGCTGACCGGTAAGGTGTTGAGCGCCTGAAGGGCTTTCAGGCGGATTCCCGGATTGTGATCCTTTTCGGCGGAATAAAGAAGGGCTTTCTCGAAGGCTCCGGTCCGGGGACCGGATGCGATCCGGTCCAGGGCGGCGAGACGGATGTTGTCTCTCGGCGCCCGCGTCAGGGCGTAGCCGACCGCCTCCTGGATGTGAGGGTCATCCAGGCGACCCCGGATCACATGTTCTTCGATCGCCTGGAAACGGATCTCGATCCGGTTCGGATCATCCCCGATCGATGAGAGGAGGATGTCGTCCGGAATGGATCGCGAGATCAGGGCATTCAACGCGGCGGCCCGGGAAGACGGACCGGACGTGAAGGGCCGGAGTCCGAAATAACCGACGCCGATGCCGCAGAAAAAGATCACGGATGCATAAGCCAGGGCTCTGGAGAGACCCGGTCTGAAGAAAGGGGCGATCCCTTCCCTCCGATGCGCAGACGGAGCCTCTGTCCGGACGGCCCGCAACCGTTCGTGCAGCCGGGCGCGGACCCGTTCCAGCATTTCCCCGTCCGCCCTACGGACCGGATGCGTTTTGACGAGGCGGATCCAAAGCTGTTCATCCCGGACCCGCTCGCCGCAGGATTCACACATGGCGAGGTGGTCCCGGATCCGCCCCAGGTCTTCTTCCGGGAGCGCGTCGAGGCAGAAAAAGAGGCGTTCTTTGTGTGTGAGATGTTTTTCCTTCATGGATGGTCCCCGGTGTCTATGAGGCGTAACCGGCCAATGCCCTGCGCATTTTCTCGGCGCTTCTGAACAGGGAATTTTTGACGGTGCCCTCCGAACATGAAACGATTTCGGCGATGTCCTTGATCTTGAAATCCTCGTAATGTTTCAGCGTGAAAATGACCCGCTGTTTCATCGACAGCCGATCCAGGCCATTTTGTATCCTTTCATGCAATTCCTCCTGATGAAGGGCCGCATCCGGCCGCGCTTCACCGGACGGGCAGGATGCCAGGATTTCTTCGACAGGGCGGTACTGGGTCCGTTTCCGGCTTTTCATGGATGAGACCGCCGTGTTCAAGGTGATCCGGTACAGCCAGGTATAAAAAGCGCTGCCGTAACGGAATTGTCCGATATTCTGATGGACTCTCAACCAGACCTCCTGAAAAATATCCTCTGCATCCTGCGGGTTCTGCGTGATCCGCATGGCGATATCGAGCACCCTGCGGTCGTATTGACGGACCAGTTTTTCAAATGCCCAGGTCTGACCCTGCTGCGCCTTCGCGATGAGTGTTTTTTCGTCGTCTGTCATCGGCTATTCCGGTTTTCTTCAGTTGGACGGGTTCTGCCCTTAAAAGGTTTGCAGAAAAATACGCACATGCCCATTATGAAACAATCTTTTTATGGAAACGGCTGTGTGCTCGTGCGTCCGACCGGGAAATATTTGATCACCCGCAGGCCGAACCGGGAAAAAAAGTTTGGGAAAAGTCCTTCGGATTTCATATTTTACGCTCGAATGCGGTTTGGCCGGTAATTTGCTTTTCCAATGGTCGGCATCTTATCCCATTAAGAAAAACAGAAGGAAGATTACGATGATCGGCTATGTTGTCTCATTTCTTGCGGGCGGGTTTTGTGGAATCCTGGGTATGGCGGCGATGGCTTACGGCGCCAAGGTGGGGCTGATGCGTGAAATCAAGGTGCTCCGGAACCGGCTGACCCTGTTCGAGCAGGAAGAACCCCTGAAAAAATATAAACCGGTCAAGGATCCGCGTGTCAAGGTCGATGCGTTGATCAATTAATCTCCAAAATTTACTATCCGGAACATCGGATGATCCTATGTTGTCTTCAGGGGGTCCGCGGAAACCGATAAGGGGGTGTCGCCATTCGCCTGAGCCATTGTTTTCTGAAATGACTGATAAAAACGCAACTTGCTGAAGCGGTCGGACATAGCGGTCCTGTCCCTTCGATATGAAAAGTGAATGATTCGTGCGGATCATTCACTTTTTTCTTGCAAAGCGGATCACGGTTTCATATATTAATGTCTCGAAAATGGTGGGTATAGCTCAGCCGGTTAGAGCGTCAGGTTGTGGCCCTGAAGGCCGAGGGTTCGAGTCCCTCTACTCACCCTCTGAAAAAGACGTTCTGCGGGTCGGAAATAAGAATTTCTCCCCATCGTCTAGTGGCCTAGGACTCAGGATTTTCATTCCTGCAACAGGGGTTCGACTCCCCTTGGGGAGGCCAAAAGACAAAGCCCTTTTCGTGTAAAACGGAAAGGGCTTTGTCTTTTCGTATTTATCAAACCATTTCATTGTAATGACAAAAAAGGGGCTTTTGATACAGCCCTGGCCGGTTTGTCATCCTGATCCGTCCCGGCGGGGAGAAGAATCTTTGCCTACTGAATGTCCGGCGGCGGCAGATTGTTGGCTCACACGTTGAAGACGATCGACCTGGGGTTCTCATTGCGGATTGGGCTGTTTGTTGTTTTGATACAGACCGGCGGACGAAGAATTTCTGCCTGCGGAATGTTATGTAGGCACAGATCCTTCGCTTGCCCGTCTTCGGCGGACGCGCTCAGGATGACAGGAAAGGGATAACAGGAAAAGAATGAAAACATATTGTTTGACATTCTGAGGACCTCCGCAGGCGGGACGAAGAATCTTTGTCCACTGTATGTGATGTGGGCACAGATCCTTCGTCCGCCCAGAGCCAGTCGAAGAGGGCCTGTCCTGAGCTTGTCGCAGGGCCTGTCCTGACCTGTCATGTTTCGATTTCGATGCCGATCGGGCAGTGGTCGGATCCGGGCACATCTTTGAGTATGAACGCATCCTTCACGTTTTTCCTGAGACTTTCCGACACGAAGAAATAATCGATGCGCCAGCCGATGTCCCGTTCCCGGGCGCGGGTCTTGTAATCCCACCAGCTGTAGTGGCCCCCTTCATCCGTGAACATCCGGAAAGTGTCCGCATACCCCTGCGCGAGGAAGGTGTCGATCCACTCCCGTTCGACCGGAAGGAATCCCGAAACCGTCTCGTTTTCCTTCGGCCGGGCCAGGTCGGTTATCCTGTGTGCGGTGTTGACGTCTCCGCAGATGATCAGGTTCCGGCCCGCATTTTTTAACGCATCCGCCTTTTCCTGGAATGCATCATAGAAGCGCATCTTGAAGTCGAGCCTTTCGGCCGAGGCCTTGCCGTTCGGATAATAGATGTTGAAGAGGACGAAATCCGCGTAATCCAGGATGAGCGTACGGCCTTCGGCGTCGAACTCCGGGACGCCCAGTCCGGTATGTACCTCGCGCGGCATTTGCCGTGTATACACGGC
>DSAP01000073.1 GCA_011046415.1 bacterium
AGAATTTTCCCGGACGTTTTATGCAGCCCCGTTCTGGTTATTGCTGTGACCCGGGTTGGATCACGACGTTTCGACCTGTTTTCCGGCCTTTTTCTCCGAGCGACGGGCCTTACGTTTGGCCGAGAAAGTCTCGACGGACGCATAGATCACCGGAATCACCACGAGTGTCAGGAGGGTTCCGACCGTGAGTCCGCCGATCAGCGACCGGGCCATCGGCGCCCAATTTTCTCCAGATTCGCCGAGTCCGAGAGACAAAGGAAACATCGCGAGTATCGTCGTCAGGGCCGTCATGAGCACGGGCCGCATACGCGCCTCGCCCGCCAGATGAATGGCCTCGAAAAGCGAATGACCCCGGTCGCGGAGCTGATTCGTATAATCGACCAGCACGATCCCGTTGTTCACGATGATGCCGACCAGCATGATCATGCCGACCAGCGACATCACCGAGAGGGTGGTACCCGTGACAAGAAGCCCCAAAGCCACGCCGATGAGCGACAGGGGGATCGTGAATAGGATGACAAACGGATCGACGAACGATTCGAACTGGGAGGCCATGACCATGTAGGTCAGGATCATGGCGACCAGGAATGCCCGCCCGAGATACATGAAGGATTCCATCATGTCCTCCGCGGCACCTCCGATTTCGACCCGGAAATCGTTGGGTACAGGGATGGTCCGGAGTACATTCCGGACCTCGTTCGTCGTGCTCCGCAGATCGCGTCCCGACACGTCGAGCGCCAGCGTCACCTTTCTTTCCTGATCCTCGCGCGCGATCGCCATCGGGGCCTTGCCGTATTCCAGCGTCGCGATGGCACGCAGCGGGATCTGCCGGCCGGAAGGCGTCATGATCAGGATGTTTTCGATATCCGATTTGGATTCGCGCGCCTCGCCCTTGAGCTGGACGCGGATATCATATTCATCGCCCCGGTCCCGGTAACGGCTCGCCACCGAACCCAGCATGTTCGTGCCGATGACCTGTCCGACCTGGGCCGTGGAAAGCCCCAGATCGGCGATCCGGTTGCGGTTGAGATGAATCCTGAGCTCCGGCGCGGCTTCCTTGATGTCACTCTCGATATGCACGACGCCTTTGATGTCTTTGACCTTCTTCTCGATTTCGTTCGCGAGGGCTTCGGCCACATCGAGGTCGTGACCGAAAATCTCGATCGCGATATCCCCGGCTCCCCCGAAAAACATGGCGGCGCCGCGGTCTTCGAAACGCACCCTGAGATCGGGTAGCGCCCGCACCCGTTCACGCATGTCGTCTTCCATCTCCCGGACACCGCGCCTGCGCTGTGACCGCGGTTTGAGACGCACCATGACATCCCCCTCGTTCGATCCGCTGGAGGAGAACGCGGCGAAGATCCCCTCGCCCTGCCCGAAATTGGTATAGGTCAGCTCCCCTTCCGGGACATGTTCCTGCAGCATCCGGTCGAGCGCCTTCACCGATTCCTCCATGGCGGACAGGCTGGTTCCAGGCGACCGGTCGATGGCAAGTTGAAGATAGGATGAGTCACTGTGGGGGATGAATTCCCCGCCGCGCGTGAACAGGATGATGACTGAGACCGCCAGCAGACCCAGGGAGGAGAAGACAACGGTTTTCCGATGACGGAGCGACCAGTCGAGTGCTTTCAGGTAGACATTTCGCAGGTTGTCGACCCAGCCCCCGGCACGGTCTCCGAATTGTTGAATCCTGTTTCCCGGGCCAATTCGCCGGGACATCTTCAGGATTCGGGAAGCCAGCAGCGGCACCAGGGTCAGGGCCACGGCCAGCGAGACGGCGAGGGAAAAACAGATCGTAATCACCATTTCCCGGAACATCGCACCCGCGATTCCGGGCACAAACAACACGGGGACGAAGACCGAAACGGTGGTCAGCGTCGAGGCCGTAATGGCCATGGCCACTTCCGAGGCGCCTACATGGGCCGCATCCCGGGAGACCTTGCCCTGCTCGCGGTGCCTGAATATGCTCTCGAGTACGACGATCGAGTTGTCCACGAGCATGCCCACGGCGAGGGCCAGACCCGCCATGGAGATCATGTTGAGCGTCAATCCCGCCTGGTCCATCACCGCGAAGGTGACCACCATGGAAATCGGGATCGAGAGGGCGACGATCAGCGAACTGCGCACATTGCGGAGGAAAAAGAGAAGGACGAGGACCGCGAGGAAAACCGCCTGAACCGCCGTGTTGCCGAGATTCAGCATCGACCGGTTGATGAAGGTGGCCTGGTCATAGATGGTTTCCACGGCGACGCCCCGGGGCAGTTCCGAGAGAATCTGGGGCATCCGTTTCTCGATCTCGCGCGAGACATTCACCGTATTGGCGTCCGATTGCCGCTGGACGATGAGGATCACCGCCGGTTTTCCGTTCACCCAGACCCCCTGCCGGTTTTCCACGAATCCGTCTTCGACGCGCGCCACATCCTTGATGCGGATGACCGAACCGCCGGGGATCGACATCACCGCCGTGTTTTCGATTTCCTCCAGCGACCGGTATTCCCCGAGCGTTTGAAGGGTGAATTCACGCTGGTCGTCCTGGATCCATCCGGATGGAAGCTGGAGGTTGTTCATCCGGATCGCCGCCTCGACCTGCTGGACGGAGATGTTGTGTGCGCGCATCCGGACGGGATCGATCAGCACCTTGATTTCCCGCTTGAGACCGCCGATCGTCGAAGCCGACGCCACCCCGGGTATCCGCTCGATCCGGGGTTCCAGGTCGAGTTCGGAAATGCGGCGGAGTTCGGCCAGGCCGTGCACGGCCGAACCGACCGTATAAAAACCGATCGGCTGCATGGACGGGTCAAAAGAAAAAACCAGGGGATCGGTCGCGTCGTTCGGCAGATAATCGTCGATCCAGTCGAGCGCGTTGCGCACATCGATCTCCGCCTGATTCATGTCGGTACCCCAGGAGAATTCGAGGACCGCCAGAGACAGCCCCTGTCGTGAAGTCGAACTCACGGTCTTCACATTCTGGACTGAGGCCAGGGTTTCCTCGATCGGCCGGGTTACGGCGGTTTCGATATCGTACGGTCCGACCCCTGTATACTGGGTGATCACGGCGATGACCGGAAAGGTGAGATTCGGCCAGAGATCGATCCGCAGGCGGCCGAGTGAAAACAGGCCGAATCCCACGGCGATGAGATAGATCATCGTGAAGGTCACGCCGCGCCGGATGGCTGTCTGGGTAATCCGCATTATTCAGCCTCCTCCATAGCCGGGATGAAGACCGGCATGCCGTCACGCAGGTTGTTCTGACCCGAAACGACGAGCCGCTCACCGGTCCGGATACCGCCTCCGGCCGCAATCACCGCATGGTTGACATAATCGATTTCGAGCTGTTTTTGCCGGGCGCGCATGGAATCATCGACGACGTATACGAAATAATTCCGGACCACCCGGTCTCTCCCGTCTCTGGATTGCAGGGACGTGCTCTCGATGGCCGCATGCCGGGGAACCACCAGTGTATTTTCGATGAGCCCCGTGGTGATTTCGACCTCGGCATACATGCCCGGTTTGAGCCGGTGATCCCGGTTGGGTACCAGCACCTCAACCGTCGCCATCCGGGTCAGGGGATCGAGAATCGGACTGATCCGGACCACCCTGCCCGTGAAAACATCGGGATACGCGGACACCCTGACCTCTGCATGTTGGCCGGAAGCGAGGCGTCCCAGGTCGGATTCTGTGGCCTCAACCTCGATCTTCACCTGATCCATCTGAACCACGGACACGACAGGCACGGCGGGATTCGCCATGTCTCCGGCCTCGAAATAGCGTTTGCCGATCACGCCGGCGATCGGAGAGGTGATCGTGGCGTCCTTGTACTGGCTTCGGGCCATGACCAGGGCGGCTTCGGCCTGGCTCACCTGCGCGGTCACCGCCTCATACTGTGTCTTGAGGGTTTCGAACTGCTGCTGGCTCATGGCGTCTTCCTGCCGGAGCCGTACCGCCCGTTCGTATTCGGATTTCATATTGGCTTTTTGCGCCCGGGCCCCGGAAAGACCGGCCTCGGCCTGACGCACGGCCTGTTCGATCGTGGTGGACGCGATCTTCGCGATGGGGTCGCCCTTTCGGACGAGGTCCCCCTCATCCACGAAGTAGGCTTCGATCCGATCCGGTACTTTGGAGAATACCTTGACATCGAGCGCGGCCTTGATGTCCCCGTTGAAATTGAGATACTGCCGGACCGTCCCGCGGGATACCGTCTGAACCGCGACCGACAGACTGACCTCTTCGGTATCCTGTGCCCCGCGCTGGCATCCGGAGATCAATCCGGTTGCAAGCGTTATCGCGATCATGAATTTCATTCTGCGCAACATCTTTTTCTCCTTGAATTCCTGGATACGAATCCGGATTCTGTCATCGGTCATGGATGGACTTAGCATCACAGCGCCCCTTCCAGCATCCCCGCCACCCGCCTGAGCTCATAACGCGCCATCTGGTATTCGAAGAGCGCGGAGGCGTGATTCAGCCGCGCGCGCGTGAGGGCGAGCTGGGAATTCAGCACGTCGAGCTGCGTGATTACCCCTTCCGCGTACATCAGATCCGCCAGCCTCAGCGCCTCCGTGGCCAGGCCGATGGATTCGTCGGCGGATTTGTATTTTTCCCTGGCTTCGCGGAATTTGTTGTAGACGATTTCCGCCTCGGCCGATATGCCGTCACGGACCTGCTTTTCGGAATCGATCGTGATCTTATAGTCGAGACGCGCCTTCTGGTACTGTCTGCTGTTTTTGAATCCGTGAAACAGGGGAATCTGCAGACTGAGTGCCGAGGTGAATCCCTTGCTGAAATCATCCCGGTTAAATTCATAATCGTTCCGCATGGCGAGGAAGGAATAATCCGTCGCGAAAAAGAGTTTCGGGAGGAACTGGCTCCGCGCGAGGGTCACACCCTTTGCGGCGATGGTTTTCCTCGCATCGAGCGCGAGGAGTTCGGGCCGTTTCTGGAAGACCAGCGTCCTGTAATCCTCCAATTCGAGATGCGCCATGTCATCCGGCGCGAACCTGAGCGTACCATCCACCGCGATTGCCCGTTCTTTTTCGAGTCCGAGGACCATGCGCAGTCCGGTCAGGGCCGCCTGGTAGGTATTCCCGGCCGCGATGAACTCGGGCCGCAGGTTCGCCACCTCGACCTCGGCGCGCATCAGGTCGAAACCGGAGGCCGAACCCACATCGTATTTCTTCCGGACGACATCGACATTGGCCGTCGCCTGTTTCAGCGCCTTCTCCTGCACCTCCACCAGTTCGCGCGCCAGGAGACATCCGTAAAAAGCATGGGCCGTCTGATAAATCAGATTCTGCCGCCTGGCATCCAGCATACGCTCGCTCGCCTGTTTCGCGGCCCCCGCCATCCGGACGCCGGCGATACCGGCTCCGCCCAGGAACAGGGGCTGCCGGAGGGTCGCACCGTAGGTTAAGGTGTTTTCCAGTCCGAAGGAGAGCTGTACATAATCCGGCATGTCGCCCGCGCCGGGGAATCCGGAACCGAGCATGATTTTGATGAAATTGGGGATCGTCGTCTGCTGGATGTCCCACGCCTTCTGGAAATTCACGTTCGCGTCGATCGTCGGAAGGAGCGCCGCATAGGCCTCCCAGACGGATGCCCGTGCCTTGGCCAGTTCCTTTTCCGCGATGCGGACTTCCGGATTCTTCTCGAGCGCGATGGCCACGCTCTGTTCCAGGGTCAGGGTCAGGACATCCTGGCTCCGCGCGGGCGACACAGTCAGCACCGTCATCCAGAGAAGGGTCAGGATGGTGTTTAACCGCATATCTCCTCCATCTTTTTCACCGCCCATGCGAACGGGATGCGGGCGGCATGTCGTTTTATCATCACTGGATACGTCAAATTTCAATGAAAGGATTCATCCCGTTTCGGCTTTCGTCCCGTTGAGGAAATAATCGATCACCTGTTCGACCTCTTCCTCGATACGGACCTTCGTGGTGAAGAAAACCCGGTGATAGAGGTAGGCGTCGAGAATTCCGAGAAGGATCTTGCTGAGATTCTCCGGCGGACCTTCGCGGAGCACCCGTTCTTCCTGGCCTCGCCGGATGAGTTCTCCCGTGATCCTGAAAATCGTCAGGTAGGCATGCGCCGCATAATCATGCATTCTGAAATGATCGTCCGGATTCAGTCGCATTTTCTCGGAATGCATGATCTTGAAAAAAGCCTGCTGATTTTCCAGGTACTGAAGAAACCGCAGCACAAACTGCCTGAGTTTGTGCCGGAACCCCTCATCCGGACGGAGGATTTCCTCCAGTTCCGCGATGAGCTCGGCGAGACGGACCTCGATGATGGAAAAAAACAGGGCTTCCTTGTTTTCGAAATAGAGATAAATCGTCCCTTTGGACAGGCCGACTTGTTCGGCGATGTCATCCATTTTGACATCGTGGAATCCCTTTTCAGAAAACAGCCGGGCCGCCGTGTCGATGATGTCTGTCTTACGCGCCTCTTTCTCGATTTCCTTGTGATTCGGTTTCTCTTGATCGTTCAAAAACATCCCTCCGCGTATCGTCTGAAAACCCTCCGGTCATAAAATGACTGGCCGGTCAGTATATTAGACGATCATACACCAAATTTGTTTCATGAAGATGATGATTCTTTTAGCCGGCGGGAAAGAAAAACAATGCCTTTAAGGAACCTGGAACGGGGGTTTGAGTTTGGGTTTGGGTTCGGGTTCGGATGCGGAAAGTCGGAATAACCGGACATCGGTCCGGATCATGCGAAACGGACAGGACGGAGATTCACGACTTTGCGAAAGAGGTCTTGACCGTCACGGAAGCAAGCTGGCCGATTCGGCCGGTCATCGCCCCGATTTCATCGGTCGTCCCGTCGACGATGAGGGCGATGATCGAAAGACCCCGCTCGCGATAGGGCAATCCCAGGCGGCCGATGATGATTTCCCCGAATTCGTGGAGAATCCGGTTGAGTTCCTGGTAAGCCGAATCCGGCTCGTACACGATGATGCTGACGATGCCGATGCGGCGATCCGCGGTCACACCCATAAAGACTCCTGTTTTTCTTCTCTTTACCCGATCACGCAACAGCCCCATGTTCCCTGCCGGAGACCGTTCTCGTATGACTCAAATAATATACGGAGGAAGGATGCAAATCGAAAATATTATTTCCAGGAAAAACCCCGGCTCAGACGGAACCGGGGTTGGAGAAAGAAGGAAGAGTTGTAAGGTGAAAACGGCCACATCGGTCAAAAACCGAAACCGAAAACCAGAGAACTAATCCCGACATCGGGATTGAGGAGGTAGGAAGCGGAAAGGGAACCCTTGGTCACAGTCAGCCCGATCTGGACGACCGAGAAATCATCGCCTGTCATATAGAGACCGTTTCCCGCGCCCGCGGTCAGTACCGCGGACGATGCATCGCCGCTCAGGACTTCATATGCGGCCTCCGCATAGAGTGAACGGTCCGGATCGCCGGAGAAAAAGTACCCGCAAAGCAGGCTCCATCGACCGAGATCCCATGAAACGGCCGTTTCGATGAAGTGAACGGAATCCCGGTCCCGGTAATTGAAAAAATCACGGGTTTGCGGGAAGTAGTAATCGGTCAGGGTCAGTCCCAGGGAACCGAGGGACCAGCTGATGTACAGGTCATTTTCGTCGGCGCCCTCGTCGGCGAGGGCATAAGACGCCCAGGCGCCGATCTCGAAGTTTCCGGCCTTAAAGGAAAGGGCCGGCTGGATTGCGGCCGAATTTCCGAAATCCGTGCCGCGCCACACATACCGGCTGACTACATCGGCACCGATGCCGAATCCCGCATGGGAAGATGCCGCCGCGAACAGGACGGCGAGCACTGTAGTTTGGATTGTTTTTTTCATTTTTCTCTCCTGATTCTCGATTGGAATGGATATTCCTTTTCGGAGGCGTCCGGGCTTCGGGTCTGCCCGCCCTTTTCCGGAGAACCGGACGCCTCCACGAAATTGCATGGATGGAGAGTGGGTGCCGGGAGGGACCCCATCCCCGTTCCGGGAACGCCCGGATCGACTTTACTGCGTCGTAAAGATCTGGAACCCGTTGTAGGCTTCCATGCCGTGCTCGCCGATGTCGAGCCCCCGGATTTCCTCTTCTTCGGAGACACGGATCCCGATGGTATTGCGGATGCTCAGAAATAGGATCAGGCCCAGTCCGAAAGCCCAGGCAAACGCCGTCAGCACGCCGACCGTCTGAATACCGAGAAGGTGAACGCCGCCGCCGTGAAACAACCCGCCGTCCCGTGCGAAAAGACCGACCGCGAGCGTGCCCCAGGCGCCGCACACACCATGTACACTGACCGCGCCGACCGGGTCGTCGATTTTCAGGACCCGGTCGATGAAGATGACGGAGAGGACGACGATCGCGCCGGCAGCCAGCCCGATGATCAGGGAAGCGGCCGGAGAGACCGCATCGCAGCCGGCCGTGATGGCGACGAGGCCGGCCAGCGCCCCGTTCAGCGCCATGGAACCGTCCGGTTTGCCCTCGACGATCCAGGAGGTGAACATCGCCGCAACCGCACCGGCGGCCGCGGAGAGGTTCGTCGTGACCGCGATCCGTCCGATATCGCCGTTTCCGACTGTCGTGGAGCCGGGATTGAAGCCGAACCAGCCGAACCAGAGGATGAAGACGCCGAGCGCGGCCAGCGCGATGTTGTGACCGGGAATCGCGCGCGGGTTTCCGTTCGGACTATACTTGCCGATCCGGGGGCCGAGTACGATCGCGCCCGCCAGGGCCAGCCAGCCGCCGACGGAATGCACCACCGTCGATCCGGCAAAATCCATAAACCCGAGGTTTTCGAGCCATCCGCCGCCGTCCAGCAACGAGCCCCAAGCCCAGGAACCGAAAACCGGATAGATGAAGGCGGTGATGAATACACTGTAGACGAGATAACTGACAAATTTGGTCCGTTCGGCCATGGCGCCCGAAACGATGGTGGCCGCCGTGGCGGCGAAAACCGTCTGGAAAATCAGAAACGTCCAGTGCCAGTCGCCGCCCGCCGGGTCTGTGCCGGACAGGGCGAAATGGGTCGTTCCGAAAAAGCCGTTCGTGACGCCGAACATCAGGCCGAATCCGATCAGGAAGAAGGTGATGGAGCCGATCGAAAAATCCATGAGATTTTTCATCATGATGTTGACGGTGTTCTTGGCCCGGGTGAATCCGCTCTCGACCATCGCGAATCCGGCCTGCATGAAGAACACGAGGAACGCCGCCACGCAGGTCCAGACGATATCGATATTCTTTTGTATTTCCTCAAAGCGCGCGGTGTTTTCCGCGGTTTCGGCCGCTTCACCCGCCATCAGCGGGGCGCCGAGGACGAGAAGCGTCACGACGCAAACAAGAGATCGAAACAATGTCATGTCCATTCGCATGGATCATCCTCCTTTACACGCGTTTCTGTTCAACCGATGGCATCGCGGCCCGTCTCGCCGGTGCGGATGCGGATGCATTCTTCGAGCGGGTGGATAAAGATTTTTCCGTCCCCGATCTTACCCGTCTTCGCGCCTTCGATGATTCCTTCGACGGCGGATCCGACGAAATTTTCATTGACCGCGATCTCGAGTCGTACTTTCTTGAGCAGATTGACTTCGATATCGGCTCCGCGGTAGGTTTCGTGATATCCCTTCTGCTGCCCGCAACCCAGCGCATTGGTCACGGAGATTTTGTACACCTCCCGCGAGAACAGCGCCTGCTTCACCGCGTTGAGTTTCTCGGGTTGAATGTAGGCGATGATCAGTTTCATTTTTTTCTCCTTTCTTTTGATCCGGGAGGAAAGCCTCCGCGACTGAAATCGAATCCGGAATCGATATGGCAAGGCTGGAAAGCAAAAGGAAGGCCAAACCGGACAGACGCCTGCTAATTATATGTTATTTATGGAAATTAAAGGATCCTGAATGGAAAGCGGCCGGGCCGGATACGGCGACAATCCCGTATGTCTGCTTCCGTTTCCTGTCGGATTTGTAGGTTTCTGAGGATCAAATAAACATGTACCGGCATATACACCGCCCTCCGGAGCCCGCCGTCCCGGATTTCCGGGTCTTATGCGGCCTCTGCCCCGGAAGGATGAACCCGGAATCCGCATCGTCCCGGGGCCGTTTTCCCGGGACGGGCCGGCAATACATACAATTTCGTATGTCCATAAGTGCGTGGGGACAAAATAGTCGGACATTAAGACCGGAAGAAGTTTTGTGTGTCGAACCCGGACGTCGAACCACCCGGTACGATGAGGCCGAGTGGGCAAACCGAAAATATTTTGTTTCGTAAATAATTCCTTGACAATGGTTAAGAAAATATTTATTATTTTCCCGTACATCTTTTATTATACCCAAATTCAAAAACGACTC